>DYLS01000020.1 GCA_020721965.1 Blastopirellula marina
GCGTAATGTTACGTCACCACACGCTGTTGAGCTAAGCACTCAATCCCGCGCGGTAATGCCAAGAACACGTTTCCCCCCTTTTCCCCCTTGCAGCTCCGGCGTGGGGGAAGCAACAACCACGGCGGATCATAGCGGTTCATGGGACTAACCGCGAAAAGCCCCCCCCAGCCCTCACGGTGCTGCCGTCCGACTGCGATTGCGCGACTCTTGGATTGCCGATCTCTGGGTGCTACGATAAAGGTTTGCCCGGCTGTCGAACATCCGCGGCGGGCGAGTCCCAAGTCCCCCGGGAGAGCTTTATGGCCAAGGAAAAAGAGTCTGGTTTTGAAGTATCGGGCACGGTTCTGGAGGCCCTTGCCAACACCAATTTCCGTGTTCAGCTCGAAAACGGCCATATCTTGACGGCCTATGTCGCCGGGAAAATGCGAAAAAACTTTATTCGCATCGTCCCTGGAGATAAGGTTCGCGTCGAAATATCTCCGTACGATTTGACAAAGGGACGCATCACCTACCGGGAACGGTGATAGCCGTGAGCGGCCCCCATCAGCCCATAATGGATTGGTCGATTTCACCTCGGCACCAATCCCGCTTGGTCATTCCCCTCCATAAAGGGAAAGTGCTTTCCCTAGCTATTGCATTCTGAACTATGATCTGGAAATTTCCGGACGGCAATTTGCGGGGCTACCTTCGGACGCGGGCACTCTCATTTTCAAGGGAAATTCAAGGATCGGACTCCGCACACTCAGGTTTTCCGGTGGGATGCGACGAGATCGGCATGGCGACCTTGCCGCGAGACGTCTAGAATTAGCAAGAAGAGATCGGATGGGGGCGGCAGAGGGGGGGTAGCATTTGACGCAATCCGGAGCCAGCTTGATTTTAAGCCAGCCGACGTACCCGGTCGGTAAGGCGTGTCCAGCAAAGGATCCCATCATGTCCCGGCAATCTCATCCCGCGATTTCACGCCGCAGTCAATCGGGCAACTTCTGGGTTGTCGCTTGCTGTATCACCACGGCCCTTGGGTTCTTGCCCGATAACCGACTACTTGCCACCGAGGCCCAGGCCCCGCCAGTGGCGACCACCTTGGCGGAATGGTCGGCTCCTACAGCCATCACCACGTTAGGACAGCGGCGATTTCGGCGGCGGGTTCAACCCCACAGATCGATAGATCGTCCAACCTCGCCGGCGGGGCGAAAAGACGCAACTTCCTCGCCAGCTTCATCAGATGGGACTCCATCGGCTGAGGCGCCTCCCCCTAAGTTCATGCGCCTGTTAGAAGAGAACGAACAACCCCGCTTCCTGCAAACGGCGATCGTCTCTTATCGGCCAAGCCCCGGCATCGAGGAAGTTCCGCCCAATATTCAGGTCGATTTGTTGGGGGTCATTCATATCGGTGAAGAGAGCTACTACGAGAAGTTGAACGAGATTCTCGCGAAGTACGACGTGGTCTTGTACGAACTGGTGGCCCCGGAAGGTACCCGCGTGCCGGCCGAGGGCGGAAACTCCAATCATCCCATCTCGCTTCTGCAACGCGGCATGACATCGGTCCTGGGGTTGACCTACCAGTTGAGCGTTATCGACTATCATCAGGCGAATTTCGTTCACGCTGATCTGTCGCCCGACGAGTTAGCCAAAAACATGGAAGAGCGAGGGGAGAGCCTCTGGGCGATGATGCTGCGTTCGATGGGTTACCAAATGGCCAAGAACGCTTCTGGTACAGCTAAGGTTAGCGATGCGGATCTGCTGGCTGCCTTTTTCAGCAAGAACCGGAATCTGGAGCTGAAACGGGTATTTGCAAGGCAATTGGCATCGGATCCCGAAGGGATGATCCAAGCGATGGAGGGGCCGCAGGGTTCCACGCTGATTGCAGGGCGAAACGAACGGGTCGTCGAGGTCCTGCGTCGCGAGATCGACACCGGCCACCTGAAAATCGCGATCTTTTACGGCGCCGGACACATGCCGAACTTTCATCTACGATTAACCGACCTTGGATTGCAGCCGGTTCGAACAAGGTGGTTGAATGCCTGGGATCTGCGCGATCCCTCCAATGACACTCCATGATTGATGCCCCCCCGGAAGACTCGCTTCGTGCCCCCAAAAACAACCGCCACGCAGCCCCGGGGCAAGTGGCTCTTTACGCAAACCGCCCAATGCGGCATACTCTTTGCTCTCGAGCAGAGCGATGCGTGGGACATCCCGCTGGATTGAGGCGATGTCCCGCACGATGGACTTGACGGAGCTAGACACGGATGGCGTTACTCTCGGTCTGCGAAACCACGACTTTCCGCTGGTCGTTCGAAGAAGACGTGGAGAATTATCAACGCTTGGGAATTCCCGCCATCGGCGTGTGGCGCCACAAGTTGTCTGACTTCGGTGAGGAAAAGGGGATCGAACTTTTGGCCGAGTGCGGCCTCCGCGTGTCGAGTTTGTCTTGGGCTGGCGGATTCACCGGCAGTGACGGCCGTTCGTACAAGGCGGCACTCGAAGATGCCTTACGAGCCATCCGATTGGCCGGGAAGTTGAAAGCGGAGAGTCTCGTGGTTTACAGCGGCTCTCGAGGCGGCCATACCTACAACCACGCCCGGCGGCTGTTTCGCGATGCCATCAATCATCTGGCTCCAGCGGCCGAAGAAAGCCGTGTCAACCTTGTCATCGAGCCGATGCACCCCGCCTGTGCGGAGGGATTCACATTCGTCACCAACTGGGATGAGTGCTCGCAGATATTTTCTGGCGTTGCTTCTCCCCGAGTGAAGTTGCTACTCGATACCTACCACCTCGGGTTTTCGCACGACCTCTTGGAGAAACTGCCCGGCTTAATGCCGCAACTCGGGCTGGTACAGCTCGGCGATGGGCGTGCCGCTCCTGCCGGAGAGCAAAATCGCTGTTTGCTGGGAACGGGCACTGTGCCGCTGCGAGAGATCATCGGCTGCCTGCAAGCCCACGGCTACGACGGTTTCTTCGAGATCGAGTTGATCGGCGAGGACTTGGAGTCCTTGGAGTACGAAGAGATTCTACACGAATCCATCCAATTTGCGCAGCAATCGCAGATTCTCTAATCACCCCACACGATTATATTCCTCGCCAATCATCCTCCAGCATCGGCTGGGCACTTTAAACTGATCTGGACCATCTGACCTACGATTGTTATCTTTCTCCTACCCTGTGGCCCATCGGAAGGTGCCACGCTGGTGGATCAGGGCGACTATCGCGAGGCTTTGCTGCCACGTGTTTGCGGGATTTCGCCCGTGCGTGGCGAGACTGACGCCCAAACGCGTCGGCTCGATCCCGACACTTAAGCAAGGAGGACAAAACCAATGAATTTCTTTTCCTGGATTCGGGAGGGAGTGCGGCAGGCGGTACTCCTCGGCGTTGCGGATGCCGTGGACAATTTGGGCACCACGCCCGACGGCGGAGATTATCGTGAACGGATTGGAGAATCGCTCCGTGCGATGCCACAAGCCGAACAGTGGAAGCAGTTGACAAGCTCTTCTGGTCGCTTGCCGCGTCGCAAACTCGGAAGAAGCTTGGAAGACATCCAGGCCGTGGCGCAAAACAAGCAACCACTCAAATGAGAATGTGCCCTACGGCGTCATGCGGCAGCCGTCTCTTGGTGGCGGCGAATCACTTCCACTTCAACGTCCATGATGGTTACGCAAAGGCTCGGCCCTCCAAGGTCGAGCCTTTTCCCTTGTGCGTTCTCGATTGTCAACGTCAGTCGATCCAAATCAGCTCGCCCTACCCGCAAAACCCTCGCGTTGGAACCAACCGGTAAAGCCGTAACTTGCACCACCTTTCTTGGCTTGGCCAGGCCACCGGGTAGTCCATTGCTATCGCCCTTTGCGAAAGCCCCCCTCTTGGCTTTACCGTGCTGACCGGGCAAGGTGGCCCCCCACCGGTGTCCCCGTTACGAGCTATAGTTTCTCTTGAGATGGGGTTTCGCCCGTTCATTGGTGCACCACCTGCGTTTCCTCTTGAAACGAATGGCAGAAGGTCTTTCCGGCATACTCGAAATGTACTCCAGCGGATCGAGTCTCATAAACCATCCAGATTGCCTCGTGCGCCGGAGTACCTGTCGGCGGGTCGCTTTTACGTTGATCGAAGTGATGGTGGCCTTAGCCGTTTTCAGTATCACCGCCGCGGCGATCACCCTCTCTATAACAGCCAGTCTAAGCACTTCTCAAGACGCCCGGGATCGCTTGATCGCGGAGGGGCTTGCCTGCCAATTGTTAGACGAGATCCTATCTTGCCGCTACAGTGAGAACAATGCAGTTCCCTATGACATATACCTCCGACCCGGTACGACAGAGACCGCCACAGGGAATCGCTCTCTGTTCGACGACATCGACGATTTCAATGGTTGGGCTGAAGAGCCGCCGAAAGACCCCTGGGGAATACCGCTCGGTCAGGAGGACGGTTCCGGCGGCTATCGACCGGTGGAAGCGAGAACCGCCTCTTTAGCTCGCTTTCGGCGTGAGGTAACCATCGCTTACGTAGCACCTCCGAATTATTCCATTCCCCTCCCCTTCGGCCAGGTAACAGACTTTCGCCTGGTCGAGGTTCGAGTCTATCGACGAAACCCTAATGGCGGTCTGGTATTGTTAAGTCGGCTTTCTCAGGTCGTGGCCCATATCCCAAGCGAGACTTGGTAAGCATATTTCAAGCGGTAGCAACGGTATGCGATCCGGCATTCACGCACGATCCCAGATACAGCCGACGCGAACGGCGAGCAGCCCCCGGCGATTGCCACGTCGGGCACTCACGCTGTTGGAAATTTTGATCGCAATGGGCATCGCTGCCATGATCATGGCAGCCACGGCAACCTTGGTGAAAACCTCGCAGGACGCATTTGTTGCGAACACGAGCCAGGCCCGGATACTGCAATCAGGCCGCTTATTCCTGACACGTGTGCGCCGGCTGTTTGCGGAGAGCTTCGCCAACGAGCTTTTTCCCGGCGCGCGCGTCATTGCGCAAGCATCGCCCTCTGGCGTATTCCCGGATTGCCTGGTCATCTGGCATCCCGGCGGGCCGCCGGAGTCCCCGGATAGCCTACCGCGGCTGAAGGAGCTGATTTTTTTCTACCCGAACCCCCGGCGGCCGAATGAGATTCTCGAAGTGACGGTACCGCATCTCGGCAACCCTGCCCCGGCGTATGAAGACGACACCGCCTGGCAGTCCGTACTGGCCTCCGTAAAACTGGACCCCTTGCGCAAGTCGATAACGTGGTGTGATCAATTGCGGTCGGTCGCCATCGATGGGTCGCGGCGTGGCATGCTACGTTTCGCGATTCGGATGCGTCCCACATCACAGGAGTGGCTAGATACTGCTGCATCCTGGGAATCCTTGGCCTGGCCGCAAGGAATGTTCAGTCCCCAGACGGGAATTCGGTATGTTCGTCTCGGAATCGAGCTTCAGATTCAAACCGACGAGAAAGACACTTCTGCGAATGGGGCGGTACCACTATTGGCTTCGGCGAGTCGGAAGTACGTCTTGAGAGCCGAGCGGAGATAATTCAAATGCGTTCCCGTTCGCCCACAGTGCCTTTGCGAAGATATCTTCTGGCGGCAATTGATGGGCGCCCCAGGGGACCTCGCCGATCCGCTGTGGTGACAATCACCGTGTTGTTCGCAGTCATGGCAGCCCTCGCCATCTCATACGCCGCTTCCTATCTGTTGACACGGCGTATGGAGATCGACGGAAACGCCATTCTGGCGTTGAAGGCCAGTCTCGCCGCGGAGACCGGCCTGTCGATTGGGATTCAAAAGGCATTCTCTTCCCAATGGCCCGGCGTGGACAGCGTGGTGGCCGGTGGATGCGGGAAGAATCAATCCTTCGAAGTCCGCTATCTGAGCGGAGACTCGGAGCTGACGCCGGGGAATCCCGACTATGCCCGATTGCCCCTGCGGATCACCGTAGTGGCCGTCGGTAAGGCCTGGCGCTCCGGTCAACCCGACTATCCCGCAATCAGCGAGAGACGAGTAACCTTAGAACTCGTACCGCGGGCTCTATCACCGGAACCCAACGACTGGAACACGATCACGTCGTACACGGTTTATCAAACGGAATCCATCCCCTGCCATTTGAACATCCCCTATCGCTTTGGGGGCAAGGTCCGCTTTCAATCCGCCCTGTCCTTGGCCGACAGCTACCCCAACGACGCGTCTGCCTGGAATCGCTATTTGGATGATCTTCACAAGATGCGGCTGGCCGGACTTCCAGATTATCGACCTTTCGAGGGAACGGTCCGACTCCCCTTCACATCGCAGCCGATAGAGACGCTCTATGCGTTGCTGATACTCTTGGGCGTACCGACTCAACCCCTCGCCAGCACGAGCACCCAGGCCGACCTGGCGATGCAAAGCAACCTGGAACACTACCGCCTGTATCCCGGCGGACCGACCTACTCGATCCCCACCCTTTCTGGAACCCTGGAGAACATATCCCTGGCTGCGGATCCAGCCTCCAACCCCCTCGGTCTTTTTCTCCGCGACGGCAACCTCACAATCCTCGACAATGTTGCGTTGCAGGGGAGCCTCTATACCACCGGTGATATTAGTGTGACGGGAAGCAATATCTCGTTTCGGCCCGTTGATCTCGCGTCACCCAATCCGGGCGAGGAGCGATTGCGAATTCCAACGCTCAGTGGTCGGAAATTGCATGTGGATACTCTGGGAACATCACGGACGATCTATGGATTAGTCGGCTTATTCGGGCATTTTCACGTCCGAGAAAATCCGGATGCCACCGAGTTCGCGGTAAAAGGTAAGATGTTCGCGCCAGAGTTTCGCATCGATCACCGGACGCCGTGGGGTTGGCAAGATTGGACTATGTTGTGGACCGAGTTTCTCGCTCAATCCGCCACGGCCACAGGCGAGAATCAGTATTTCCCGATCTGGCTGCGGAATACCTACGGCCTTGATCCCGCGACTCGCCTGCGTATCGAACCCGAAGGAGACGAAACGGCTACCCGCTATCACTGGATGAAGGCAGAAGAGCCGATTTATGTACCTGCCTCAAGAGATATCACCTTGCTAGACCCAACGCCAGCGCTGCGTTGGTCGTTTATACGCTGGGATTCTGCCAGTAAGTAAATCTGGACATTCGTCAGCATGCGCCGCGTGCCAAGACGGCATGGTATTCGTATTCATGCACCGCGGCTCTTCTAAAAGGAGAATAACATGAGGACATTGCCGATCTTAACGATTCTATCGATTGCCGTTCTCGCCGCCGTAACAATGCTAGAATTTCCTGGCCAGCGATTCAAGGCGCGGGGCGAGGCCTCCAATCAACCCTTTGCCAACGCCGTGGAGCAGCGGTTGGAGATCATCGCTCAACTCCGGTCGATTCATGAGACATTGAAGGAACAAAACCGGCTGCTCACGGAACAGAGTAAACTCCTTCGCGAACACATGCAAGCGCTGACGCGGCTCGCTCCGGTGCCTGGGCGAGCTGCGGAAAAGAGTAAAGATCATGGCGAGAACCCCTGATACCGCACGTTCAAGGAAAGGAATGCCACGATGGGCATTTACGCTCATCGAAATCTTACTCGTAATTCTGATTCTGGCTGTAGTTTTGGCGGTGGCCTGGCCTTCCTTCCAACCTACCAGCCACGAACAACTCCGCGCGGCAGCCGAGATGGTGGCCGCCGAAATATGGCTGGCGCAAAACTTGGCAATCACATTCAACAGCAAGTATCAATTGAGGTTTGACGTGCCCGGCAACCGCTTCATTTTAAAACATAGCGGGAACAACCCGGCACTGGATCGCCTGCCACCGGATGCGATTGTGGTGAGCAGCGATGATCCGACAAGCCGCATCGTGGACCTCGACGACAAGGCTGCTTTGATCGGTCGAGTTCGCCTGGTGGGCGCAGCCACCTACGGCGCTTCGGCGGTACCGGCTGACTTCCTGGAGTTTGGTCCGACGGGCGCATTGGAAGGCGGTGGGCAGGCCCTGATTTGGCTTTCCAACGACCTGAAACCCTCGCCGCGCTACGTTACCATCATCGTCGATGGCGTGACCGGATCGGTTCAAATCGGCCCGGTCGACGCTCTGGGACCACCCAATTGGCTGTTCGAATAGTCCACATCCTCACCGACCAAAAAAAGCCCCTCCGAAATAGAACCAGATAATCAAGCAGACTGGATGGTCAAGCCATGTGGCACTTTTGGAAACACGGCTACAGCCCCATCGGCGTAGATCTCGACACTCGCTCGATCAAATTGGTTCAGCTCACAGCCGATGGTCGTACCCTAACTGAGGCAGTACGATCGGATCGAGCCAGCGATTCCGAGACCGAGGATACCGATGCCGTGGAACAGACTGCCCAGCGGCTTCGGAAAGCCTTATCCAAGGGGCACTTTCACGGTCGGAACGCCGTCTTCTGCATTCCCACTGCCGAGCTGGTAACGCAGAACGTGCGAGTACCTGACGGGGACCTCGCCGGGCTGAGGAGCCTGGTGGCCGACGAATGCGCAAGGCGGCTGGGGCTGACTCCAGAAACCATGGAATTGCGTTACCTGGATGTGGGGACAGTACGTCAGGGAGAATCCGTTCGGCGTGAAGTCATCCTCCTGGGGGCACACAGCGAATCCCCAGAGCGATTGGCACAAATCGCCACGGCGGCTGGCCTGGAGTTGTGTGGGATCGATGCCGAGCCAATGGCCCTTTTGCGTTGCCGCTTGAGGCAGTTCCGGCGCGAAGAGGACCAACTTGAACCGAAGATGTTCGTCACTATTGGGTACCGCATAACACAAATGATGATTGTACGGGATCAGCAACCCTCGTTCCTCAAGAGCGTTCCCGTAGGTGGCAAAGAGCTTGATGCGGCAGTCTGTCAAAGCCTCCAGCTTCGGCCCGAGGCCGCTCATGCCTTGCGGCGCAATTACGGTGATCGCCGGAAAAGTCATCGCGATCCTGAGGTCATGCGGAGCGTACAACAGGCGGTTGGTCCGCTTTTAGAACGCCTTGCCGCCGAAATCGGCATGGCCGTGCGTTACTTCAGTGTGACTTTTCGAGGGGAACCGCCGACAAGGGTTATCGTCGGGGGATCTGAAGCGGACGACTTGATTCGGGATTTTCTGCAACAACGAATCCACGCCACGGTCGAACTGAGTGATCCAGTTCGGGCGTTCGAGCTACGGTCGCGAGTACCACAGCCCCTGGAGTGGGAAACGGCGATCGGGCTGGCTTTGTTCGGGGTTGGAGAAAATCCTTGCAGCAGCAAACACGGTGTTTTCACAGAAACCTTGCAGGGCGCGACCCCTTGACCGGCACGATATCGCCCGTCCCGATGCACATCACTTCGGGCTGAGAGATCACGATGAGTATCTATTCATACGCCGAAAGAGACTTTTTGCCCGCCGCCTATCTCGCCCAACGAAGGCGGCGACGGTCGCTGAAATTGTCGGTGCTCGCCTCGTTGGCGATCTTGATTGCCGTGATCCTGTTGAGCGGCTATCAATATCGCACGCTGCTGGCGATCCGCGCGCAAGCTGCCCGCCTCTCCGCCGAATTCATCCGTCGCACTGCCACGGCTCAAAGCCTCGAAGCCGTGACCCGGCAACTCGATGAAAAAGAGGATCGTGCCAACTGGATGGCGAGAGTAAGCTATCAGATACTGGCTTCCCTCACCCTATTCAACCTCATCACTCTCCTCCCTGATGAAATCGTCTTGGATAACATCGAATGGGAACGCATCCCTCCCAAGGAGCGACCTCCGGCCCGCCAGGCGTTGAATATGACCTCACAAGAGAACGGCCAAGAGGCTGATCAATCCGCCCTGGAACAACTTAGGCAGGATTTGGAGGAGGCCGAAATACAAATCACGCTCCACGGTCGGGCGACGAATCTTGGCACTATCCACCAGTATGTGATGGTCCTATCTCAAAGCGGCCGATTCGGCGACGTACGACTCGACTCCGTGGAGAATGAAGACGAGCAACAAGGCCATGACGACAATGTCTTTCGAATCTCACTGCGGATGCAAGCCAGCCCTCTAGCCACGAACAATTCCAGCGAAAAGTCCTCTGCACTGCCCGTAGCTACTATTCCGCAAACATCTCTCAGACACTCCCCTGCCGAATAAAGTAGATTTGAATGGAACGCAAATGAATGGAACGCAAACGCAGCCCCGGCCGGAGTCCGCGCGGACCCGCTGCTTTGTTCAGAATCCATTTGGCTAGCCTCTATTGGTTAAGAGTATGGGCAAGCATCTGCCATCGATAAAAAAAAGAGGACTCTTTGTGCTAGCCGCATTGCTGGCGGCTTATGTAGCACTTTGGCTAGTGCCAACAATCCGCGAGACAAACGCCACGCGGGACCGTCTTTTCAAACTACAGGGGCAATCAGGCGGCGGATCCACCGTAGACGAAAAGATTCGGTTGGTCACAGCGCATTTGCACGCCGTCGACGAATTCTTGGCGCCATTTCATACCGATAACTCGCCGGAAGTAGCGCTTTCCGCATTTTTGCGAGATGCGACGCTGGCTGGCGAGCAGGCGGGCATCAGCTTTTCTCGACTCGCCCCACGCTCCATGCGCAAAGTGGCTTGGATGACTGTAAACGAGGTCGAATTTGAGTTTTCCGGCAAGACCCAGAATATCCTCCAATTCCTCCGAACGTTGGAAAACCGTAACCGAAAGGCCGTGGTCAAAACGCTACGGTTGACGCGAGAAACGGACGAAGAGGAGATCACGTGCCAGGCTGAGTTGATGGTGTTTTCCGATAATTCTGGATATTCCGATTAGCGAAATCAGGTGAAATTTTCCGATATGAAGATGAGGAGGCCGCCACCAAGCACGGCCTTGTGTAGCTAATGGCAAAAAAGAAAAATTGGGTAACCGTACTGGTCAAGGAGGCAAGACGCAACCCCGCCAAGGCGGCACTGCTTGCAGCGCTAGCAATTGTGGCCTGCTACTTGTGGGGGGGACGCATTCTTCATGTGGCCGGGAGCGCGGACGGTTCGCCTGCAACAGCCAGCCTTGCAAATGGGGTGGCTGCGAGCTCTGCGTCAACGAATGAGGTTGTGGAAACGAGCGTTGGTCAGGTCAATCCCATGATGCCCGAAGCAAACGCCAGCAGGATTGGCCAGGATGCATCGACGAGGAAGCCGATTTGGATCCGATTCCAAGAGTGGTCATCTCAGCAACAGGGCCAGGATGCGATTACGACCTCATTATGGCGAGATCCGTTCCAGGCCCCGGTCGCTCCTCCGTCGATAACCGCCTCTCAAGAACCGCCCGAAGCGACCGCGCAGGTTGATGTAGACCAGACTGTACGCCCCGACGACTTGGGCCTCCAATTGCGAGCCGTGATCGCGGGGCCGCGTTGTCGTCTCGCCATTTTGGGGGAACAGGTAGTCGGCGAAGGCGAGCAAATCGTTTTGCATCACAAAGGGCACGCCATCACCATTCGCATCGCGAAGATTGGTAAGGATAACATGTCGATCATCATCGGCCAGGAAGCGTACGAATTGCGGCTCCCCCCCGTCACGGACATCGATGCTCCTCGTGCTGATACCACGGCGACGCAATCGCGGGACCAATTCAGCGACCGGCTTTAACGATTTGGCAACGGTGGGAATCCTTACGATGGGGCAGGAGGATATCCCGGTCAAGGACGACCATGAAAGCTCTACTCCCAATCATTAGTATGGCGGTCTTCGTCGCGGCGGGTGTCGCCTTGGCTGCCTGGTTATCTTTCGGGAAGGCGCCGCTGCCCTTTGGCCTATCAGGCTCCGCGATTCCCGATTCGATCCTTGGCCCGGCCGAGGCACCCAGCAACCGGACGCAAGCCAGCTCATCCCTCGGCTCTGCCCGCCAGCCCCTGGACCGACTCTCCGCCTCACCATCACGGGGCCTCACGACGGAGCAAAACGCGGCAATTGATTATCAGGCCGATGATTATCAGGCCAACGCGGCTATCCACCAGAAACGGCCCCCTGGCCACCCAGCGAGCTTGAACCTTCCCGGCGTTGCTTCAGTCCCAGCCCGTGGCCTCAACGTTGTGGGAAAGCCGAGCGGTCCGTCCCCGACAAGTATCGCGGACTCCATGTCCCCGCCAAGTGGAAATGCTCGCTCGTCCGCGGAGCTCTCGGCAGCACGCATCGCAGCAACGCATCGGTCCCCCAACCTTGCCGCAGGCACGGTAGCCCCGGCCGAGTGGGCGAGCACGAAGGCTCAAGGCTCCCTCGTCGTTCCTTGCGATACGTCGTTTGGTGCTTCGGCCGACATGGGTGGCAAGGTGGAGGTCGCATCGCTCCAGGAGGAGCTGCCCCCGCCAAAAGCATCGTCTCTCCCGTCGCCAGTCGGATCCGCACAAATCGAAGTCCCGCAAAACGATGGCCTGGTCCTGCAATTCCGGGAAACGGACCTCCGCGACGCCTTGCACGCCTTGGCTCGACAACTGAACCTCAACGTGCTGATGTCGAACAATGTGCAAGGCAAGGTCACAGCCTCGCTGAACGGATTGTCTCCGGAAGACGCCCTGTCCGCCGTCGTCGCGGCTCATGGCTTGGCCCTTCACCGCCAAGGAGACCTCGTCTATGTGGGAACACCCGCCGACATCCAGACCATGTTGCAGACCAAGGACGTGATCACCACACGCGTTTACCGACCCAATTACGTGACGGCGAAAGAAATCAAAACGCTCGTGGAGCCGCTGTTGACGCCGGAAATCGGCAAGGTCACGTTGTCCACGGCGGCCGAGGTCGGTATTGCCCCCGATCCAACCCAGGCGGGCGGAAACGCCTTCGCCGGCGTGGATATCGTTCTGGTGCGTGATTACGAGACCGTTCTCAAACAGGTGGGTCGCATCGTGGCAGAGGTCGACGTCCGTCCCGCGCAGGTCGCCATCGAGGCCATGATCGTCAGCGTGAATCTGGACGACAAGGACCAATTCGGTGTCAGCTTCGAGTTATTGCGGAACAAGGGGCACATTCGGCTCGGCTGGGGATTTCCTCCCACCGACCTGGACCAGATCGCTTTCGACAGTGGTCTCAAGGTCGCCTACCTGGACGCCAGCGTTTCCAGCTTCATCACGGCCTTGGAATCGATCGGAGATACCAACGTCATCGCCAGCCCGCGTCTGTTGGTGCTAAACAAGCACCGCGCGGAAATCTTGATCGGTAAGGAATTGGGGTATGTCAGCACTACGATTACAGAAACAAGCGCCTCGCAAACCGTGGACTTTTTGAAGGTGGGTGCTCAGCTCATCATTCGGCCCTTCATCTCGAATGACGGTTTGATCCGCATGGAGGTGCATCCCGAACTTTCCACCGGATCGGTACAGATTACCAACAACTTTACGGTTCCCAACAAAGATACGACCCAGGTCACGACCAATATCATGGTCCCCGACGGGGCTACGGTCATCATCGGCGGGTTGATGCGAGAAGACCTTCAGACGAGTAGTTCGCAGCTCCCCTTTCTGGGGAATCTGCCGCTCGTCGGTGCGGTATTCCGAAACAAAACCGAAACGACGGGAAAGCAAGAGATCATCGTGCTGATTACGCCGCACATCATGGGCGACTATCCGTTGGCGATGGAAGGCAGCCGCAGCGCCATGCAAAATCTGAGGCGGCAAGAAACCTACGCGGACACCATGAGCCCGCTCGGCAAACGATCCGCCGCGCGTCATTACCTACAACGTGCACGAGAGGCTGCCGCCGCCGGAAGAGTCCTCATTGCGATGCGTTTCGCCAATCTTGCTGTACGATTCGACCCGACCAATCTCGAAGCCATTGCGTTTCGCGACTCGCTACGGGGTGTCTGTCCACCCGACGCAGTGGAAGCAGCGATCCCACTCTCTTCTGCCGAGTTGGATCGCGAAGAACTGTCGCCCGAGCTTCTGGATGCGTTGGAAGCGACACCCCCAACAGGGTCCATGCCTCCGCCGCCGCCACCCGCCCGCGATGATTCTGCCGAGGAGGTTCCCCACTCGTGACGCGTGCCGCTCTGTCGCCACATCGAGGACACCGCTTCGCCCAACCCGCTGGGTTAGCGACGGCTTGCGCGCTATGCGTGCTGCTCGGCTGCCAGACAACGGCATCGCGGATCGAAAACCCTCGCATTACCCATGAATCGCCCACTTCTCTCACCGATATCCGTGCTTTGCGTCAAGAACGCCGTGAGCAAGTACGTCAAGATATACAGCAGGCGTACGGGCAAGCCGTATTGGCCCAAGCCGAAAGCCCCCCTTTCACTGCCAGAAATGATTCCACTGCCGACCGCAGTACTATCGTAAGGGCATCAGCCGAATTCACCTTCAGCGAATCCAACGATGACCGGCCGCCGGACGACCCCGCCGCATGGGAGAAAGCCCTTGCCGAAGCCATCGCAGAGGTTGCCGCCGGCGACGAACCAGCGGGCTTGGTGCGACTCCAAGATTTAATCGAACGGCATGACCGTGCCCCCATGGTGGTCCATGCCGCAGCTATCCGATTGTTGCGTATCAACCGTGCGGATTTGATCGTGGAAAGGCTTATGCCGGTTATTCAAGATTTGCCGGCAGACGCGCGTCTCTATCAGGTGCTCGGCCTGGCCTTGTACCGAACAAAGCGATACCCGGAGGCAGAAACTGTTCTGCTCAAGTCCTTGGAATTGGACAACTCCCTCGCTCTAACCTACCTTTTCTTGGGGAGTACTGCGGAAAAGCTGCAAAAGCCGCAAGATGCGAGACGCTATTTCGAGAAGGCATCGAAACTCGGCCTTTGAAGGGATGGTGTCTCCAACGCTCAGGTAGTGGCTGCCTTGCGGTCAAACCGAGGGCGGCCCAGGCCCCCCTCGCTGGCGGTCGGCGGTTCGCCTCCTTCACGTGAGCAGAATGGAAGGACCGGCCGTGACGGCACGCTTCGTGGCGCATCCGCCGCGACTCGCGGCAGTTTTCTCGGTCGGAAACACCCCCGCAAGCGAAATCCTTTGGAGTTGTGATCTAAAAGGGAATAGAAGGACGTCGTCCCTATGTCGGCTATCGAGGGAGCATCACGGTTGCTGCACCACGCGTTACCCGTTCGGGATGCCATAGAGGCCCTACCCGTGGCTCAGTTCCCGAACCTCGGGATGGGGTGGCTGATCGTGTTGATGTCGGCGATCCTCCCGACGGCAATCGTTGCGGCGGTCATGTACACCTACATGCGCCGTCGCGACCAGCGGTTTCTTACGCAGCTCGAAGATCTTGCCCAGACAGCACTAACGTCCGCTGATCACTGGGAAAGTGCGGCCGGGCTAACAATCCCCAAGCCGTTTGCCGCGGTCTTGGAACCGCTTTTCCACCGCGTTTCGGCAACCGCAGAGCAGATCGCAGCATCGGAGCAACTTCAGACGGCCTCGGAAATCAAGAACCGGCGATTGATCGCGGAGGTAGCTCGGCTCAAAGCCGTGATCGATTGGCTTCCCGATCCGATCTTGATTTGCGACGCGGCGGAGAATCTCAGCTTCGCCAACAGCGCTGCCCGAACCCTCTTCGCAATGGATTCCGACACTGTGGAAACGCATGCTTTGGGTACGCTGATGCGGGCACAATCGCTGTGGGAACTGCTCTCCACAATGCTTCGTCGTCAGAGTACTTCGGGACAATGCGCCACGTGGGAGGGCGAATGGCCCGATGGCACGCGTCGCCGCTATCAGATTCACGTCTATCACGCCACGCCGCAGTCGGAAGGTACAGCCCCTGTTGGCGACAAATCCATCACCGTTATCGTGTTTCGCGACACGGCGGCATTGGACGATCTGCGCCGGCGTCACGCCGAATTCGTTTCGTCCGTCAGCCATGAGATGAAAACGCCGCTGGCCGCGATTCGAGCGTACGTGGAACTGCTCGTGGACGGTGACGCCAGTGACGAGCAGACACGCGACGAATTTCTCGCGATCATCGACTCGCAAACAACACGCCTCCAGAGATTGATCGAGAACCTGCTCAATTTGGCCCGAATCGAAGCTGGGATCATCAAAGTGAATAAAGAGCCGCGGTCGCTCAACGAACTCTTGCAAGAGGCAGCCAGCGTGGTAGAACCGCAGGCCACAATGAAACGCATCGAACTGCGTCAAGAGTTGAGTCCGCTTTACTTGCCCGTGCTGGCCGACAAGGACCTGCTTTTGCAAGCGGCGATCAACCTGCTCTCCAACGCTGTGAAATACACGCCCGAGGGAGGCACGGTAACGCTGCGAAGCCGCCTCGCTGACGAGGGAGTGATCTTTGAGGTTGCCGACACGGGCGTCGGTCTCTCGCCCGAGGACTGTGAGCGTATCTTCGAACGCTTCTATCGCGTGGAAAAGAACAAGGAGATGGCTCCCGGCACGGGGCTGGGACTGCCCTTGGCCAAGCATATCGTGGAGGACGTTCATCGCGGCAAACTGAGTGTGACCAGCCGGTTAGGCGAGGGGAGCACATTCCGTGTCTTGCTGCCGCGCGCATCGCAACAGACCGTGGGAGCTGCAAGCTGATACCGAAGCCAGTTCAGGAAAAGGTCATGGATTTGCAAAAGACGATACTTCTTTGCGACGACGAACCAGCCATTTTGAAGGCCGCGGAGTTCAAGTTGTGTAGCGCAGGTCTCCGCGTGCTGACTGCCAACGACGGAGAGGCAGCTTGGGAGATCGTCTGCCGCGATTACCCCGACCTGGTCATCAGCGACTGCCAAATGCCGCGTTTGGACGGCATCGGGCTGCTGCGACGGCTTCGCGGCGACGCGCGATTTGCCGCCCTGCCCGTCATCTTGCTCACAGCCAAAGGCTTTGAACTGGACAAATCGCAACTACAAGATGAGCTGAACGTCATGGATGTCCTGCCAAAGCCCTTCAGCCCACGCGAGATTTTGGCGCGGGCCACGGCGATCCTCGAAAAACAGGCCCTATCCCAACAACAATAACAACCGTTGCCAAGACGGCGGCCGTCGCGGAGGCGATGGACGCATTGGGCCACGGAATCAAGTCCAACGTCCGAGGCAACAACGATGAATATCCAAACCGAGGTTTTTGGCGATGTCTTGGTCGTGCACACCCCTGAGGAATTCAACGAGGAGACCGCCGATGCGGTCCAAAAGTGCATCGAGGGTCTGGGGTACAACCGCGTCGTCGCCGATTTGGATGGGACGGAAAGCATCGACAGTCAGGGGCTGACAATGCTTCTCAGCCTCCACGAGCTTATGCAGGCTCGTGGGGGAGATCTGAAAATCGCTACGACCAACACCGTCAATCGCAAAATCCTGGAAATCACGCGGCTGGACCGAGACCTAGAGATTTTCTCCGGCCTTGTGGATGCCGTGAAAAGCTATCGGCCGAGCTTATAGAAAGGCGCCTGCCTCTGCTTCAACCCGCGAGCGTGGACGGTAACCTGAATCTTCGAGGCGAAAACGGATGCATTCGGAATCGGCCTTCTTCCCCGTGTCGAAGTCTGCGGATGCGGTGGCCCCGCGTCGTCGGCTGGGCGACCTGTTGGTGGACCGCGGCTACTTGCGGGAGGAGCAACTCCGCGAAGCCTTGGAGAAGCAGCATCAGACCGGAAGGACCAAGCTCCTGGGTGAAATCCTCGTGGAGCTGGGATTCTGTTCGGAAGAGCAGGTCGCGGAATGCCTGGCGGAAGAATATGGCCTGCCTTTCGCACGCTTGGAGCCGCGTCTTTTCGATCCCAAGATCGTGGACGTTTTACCTCGCGAGTACATCGAGAACAATTTGGTCCTGCCTCTGTTTCAAGTCCGCGAAACGCTGACCGTGGCGGTGGCTGAACCCTCCAATCTCTTTTTGATTCAGGAGATCGAATCGCTGACGAAGCTGCGGGTGCAACCGGTCGTCTCGACCGTGCGGGACATCCGACGGATGATCGGTTCTCTCCCGAATTCTGCCGTATTCGTCATCGAAGACATCATCGAAGATTCGGAAAACGCCGATGTCACTTTGATCGAAGAAGCGATAGAGGACATTGGAGACGTGGCGGATGTAGCCGGGCAATCTCCTGTCATTCGCCTCGTCAACTACATCATCTACAACGCGGTAAAGGAAGGGGCCAGCGACATCCACATCGAACCGGCCGAACGCTGCGTGCGGATTCGCTACCGAGTAGACGGGCGATTGTACAAGGCCCTGGAAGTGCCGGCGCATCTCATCAACGCCATCACCAGCCGCATCAAAATCATGGCCTCGCTCGACATCAGCGAACGCCGCCTACCGCAAGATGGCCGCGTCAACGTCCTCTTGGATAGCCGCAAGATCGATTTGCGTGTCAACACCTTCCCTTCGCAGCGCGGGGAAAAAACGGTGATTCGCGTTCTGGACACCCGCCTTGTGTCCCTCAATCTCGAAGACCTCGGTTTCGCTCAGGACATCTTGACCCCTCTCAAAGCGCTCATCAAGGCACCAAATGGCATTGTGTTGGCGACCGGTCCCACGGGCAGCGGCAAGTCGACCACGTTATATGGCTGCCTGAATGCCATTTCGACCATGGAAACAAACATTTGCACGGTGGAAGATCCCGTCGAATATCACTTGCCCCTGGTGAATCAGTTCCAGGTACAGGAACGGATTGGCCTGACTTTCTCCAAGGCCCTGCGGACGCTGTTGCGTCAAGACCCCGACGTGATCATGGTTGGCGAGATTCGCGACGAAGAGACCGCGCGGACAGCGATTCAGGCGGCGCTGACGGGTCATTTGGTATTCAGCACGCTGCACACCAACGATGCCGCGTCCGCCATCACGCGCCTGGCAAACATGGGGATCGAAACGTACTTGATCGCTGCTGCGCTCAACGCCGTTTTGGCCCAACGATTGGTGCGACGCATCTGCCCCAAATGCAGGCACCCCTACGAGCCACCCCGTCCCTTGCAAAAGGCCTTGCAAAGGATGGGTTATCAGGCCGACACATTCTTCAAAGGCGTTGGCTGCCGTCACTGCCGCAATACGGGTTACCGCGGCCGCGTGGGCATCCACGAATTGTTGATCCTCGATGATGAAATTCGCGACATGATCGTGGCCGGCGCCAGCGCCCATCAAGTTCGAAAAATCGCCGAATCGCGAGGAATGGTCAATCTAAGACAGGACGGCTTCAGAAAAGTCCAGGAGGGGCTAACCACCGTGGAGGAAGTATTGCACGCTGTCGGACACGTCGGCGATTGGGCCAGTTTGACCAGCCTGGAGTGAATGGCGAAGTTTAACCAACCTGGAGTGAACCGGAAGAGACACGCAACCCGAACAAATCCATCTCGCGAAACGATGCGGCCGGATGCATTCGTTCCGGCGCTGTCCCGCAGATCTGCCCCCGCTCGAATCAGCTCCCGGCGTCGGGCCGCATTTGGTCCGGAAGACGGCGTGACGAGCACACAACCGCAAGCCTGATTCGGAATATCCGACCATGTCCGTCGCTTTTACATACCGCGCAAAGTCGCCATTGGGAAAGATCATCGAAGGCTCCATACAGGGTGAGTCGGAAGCCGAGGTCGTCGCGCGGTTGAAGCGGGACGGGCTACTGCCATTGGAGGTGCAGGCCGAGGAAGAAGAGGAAAGCGAAGGAATTTCGCTCTTTCGTCGGGTACGCCGCAGTGAGCTGATCTACGCGACGAATCAATTGGCTATTTTGACCGAGGCTGGCATCTCGCTGGCCCCGGCTCTGGCGGCCGCGATCGAAGAAGAACGTAATAGCCACTTGAAAAGCATCCTGGAAGAGGTCAAGACAAGAGTCGAAGGGGGCGAGGACCTTTCCGCAGCCCTGGCTCGCCATGACGATGTCTTCGATCAAGTCTATGTGGCACTGGTGAGAGCCGGTGAGAAGACGGGTGCCTTGGGAGAGATGCTGGTACGCGTCGCGGCAAGCCTGCAAGCCGAACACGAGACTCGCGGGAAAATCCGGGCAGCCATGATCTATCCCTGCGTGATGCTGGCTGTGGCCATCGGCGTCACGATTTTCCTGCTCACCTTTGTGCTGCCGAAATTTGTGCCGGTTTTTGAGACCCGTCACATGGAGTTGCCCACGATCACCAAGGTCGTCCTGCGCGTCTCCGATGTTGTAACGCACAATTATCCGTATCTCTTGGGGGCGGTGGGGGCCTTTGTGGCGACCTGGTGGGCACTCAAGCAGAGTGAGGCAGGGCGGGCTGGGCTGGACCGCCTTCGACTTGCACTCCCCGTCATCGGCGCCATCTACCGAAAAATCATCCTTTGCCGCTGCGTCCGCATCCTAGGCACCATGCTGGGAGCAGGCGTACCGCTGTTGGAGGCAGTGGAATTGACGGGGGACGCCGCCGCCAACAGCCTTCACAAGCAGGCTTGGGAAGCGGTGAAACGCGATTTGGTCGAGGGGAAGAGCCTTGGCGACGCGATGCGCCGGCAGAATGTGTTCCCCCGCATTCTGATACAAATGGTCGCCGCTGGTGAAGCCACCGGGAAACTGGACCAAGTGCTTGTCAAAATGGCCACCTTTTACGACCGCGAGCTGGAAACCGCCGTGAAAACGGCTGTCAGCCTGATTGAACCGGCGATGATCATCGTCATGGGCGGCGTGGTAGGGACGATAGGGCTTGCCCTGTTACTCCCTATCTTCAGTCTCAGTCGCCCGGGCTGAAATCGCTGGTCTTCCATCATCGCGGATCCGTTCACGGGTGGAGCAATGCGGGAAAACGCGGAGTTGTGGCAAGCCGCGTGGCAATAGCGATCTGCTCGTAACCGCCCATGGCTTAGCACCACGAGACGTTGTGGTCGACGCGGCGCGACGCCCCCCAATGTTTCGTGACCGGTTATCCCTCATTGCATGATGGGTGCCGGTCCAGCCCGAAACGTCCGCCGGAGGCTATAACCGTAACCGTTCACGGGGGGTGTTCGCTCGCAGGGATTCTCCTCACTGCACAACGGCTTGCCCTCCTATCTTCGCCCTACTGTCTTCGCCCTACTGTCATTTTGAGCGAAGCGAGAAATCTTCTCGGCAGGGGATGAAGGTTTCTCCTCGCTGACGCTCGTCGAAATGAAACCATTGGTGCCGGTGCCAGCACAGCCCTAGAACCAAGCTGCCGTAAAACCACCATCTACGTAAAAGGCAGATCCGGTGATGTAACTGCCTGCCGTGGGTGAAAGCAAGAGCAGGGCGGCACCGACCAGCTCGCGCGGTTCACCGAAGCGATGCATGGGAGTCCCGTCGATGATATTTCGCACGCGTTCTTCGTCCAACAGCCGTCGATTCTGCTCGGCGGGGAAGAAACCTGGGCAAATCGCGTTCACTCGAATCCCCTTGTCGCCGAACTCTTGGGCGATATTCTTGGTCAGATTCACCACACCGGCTTTGGAAGCGGCGTAGGCGAAGACCCGGGACAGCGGCAAGTGCGACGTCACGGATCCAATGTTCAGGATGGCCCCGCCGCCCGCCGTCAGCATGTGCTTGATGAATACCTGACAGGCCTCAAACACCCCTTTGAGATTGACAGCCATGATCTTATCCCAAAGGCGGGGATCTGCATCCAAAAACGAAGTCCCAGCGTTGATTCCCGCGCAATTCACGAGGATTTCCACACGCCCCTTCACCTTGAGGGCCTCTTCCAGCAGACGCTCCAGGGATCCGCGATTCGTAACGTCCACCAAGGCATAGCTGACCCGATCGCCGAACTTTTGCAGGATATCGACCCGCCGCTTGCACGCTTCCTCGCCGACGTCGGCGACAACGACATGGGCACCGGCTCGCAAAATCCCCTCACACAGCGCACCGCCCAGCTCGCCTGCTCCGCCGATCACCACGGCGACCTGACCTTCCAGGTTGAAAAGCTCATACAGATACTCTTTGCTCGTCATGAATGCATCCTATTGCGAGAGGATTGAGTGTAATGATCCTTGCGACTAACGTGCGTCCCGAGGCGGTCGCCGCACGGAGAGCCAGTCTGTATGAAACGGCCCCTGTCCCGGCTTGTCGAGGCGATCGTACGTGTGAGCGCCGAAGTAATCCCGCTGTGCTTGAAGTAGGTTGGCAGGCAACACGGCAGACCGGTATCCGTCGAAATAGGCGATGGCCGTGGAAAATGCCGGCGTCGGTATTCCCATTTCAACGGCCGTGCACACGACGCGCCGCCACGGTTCTTGTGCCCGCGCGACCGCCTGCCGGAAATAGTCGGCCACCAGCAGATTCTCCAGGTCGGGCTTCTGGTCATAGGCCTCTTTGATTCGTTCCAGGAAAACGGCGCGAATAATGCAGCCACCTCGCCAAAGCATGGCGATGGCGCCAAAATTCAGCGGCCAATTGTGCTCCCTGGCGGCCTCTCTGAGTTGAACAAATCCTTGGGCATAGCTGACGATCTTGGAAGCGTAGAGCGCCTGCCGCACATCCTCGATGAACTGCGTGCGATCGCCGCGAGACGTTACCTGTTTGGGTCCCGCCAATACCGCCGAGGCCCGGACACGCTCCTCCTTCAGGGCCGAAAGATTTCGAGCATGAACGGCCTCGGTGACCAACGTGCTTGGCACGCCCAGATCCAAGGCCAACTGGCTCATCCATTTGCCGGTCCCTTTAGCCCCGGCCTTGTCCAGAATCTTGTCCACCAGGAAACCGCTGCCTTCCGGGTCGCGAACGCTGAAAATGTCGCGTGTAATCTCGATCAGATAACTGTTCAGCTCACCCTGATACCATTGATCGAAAACATCGTACAGCTCATCGTTGCTCAGGCCGATGGAGTGTTTCAGCAGCCAATAGGCCTCGCAAATGAGTTGCATGTCACCGTATTCGATGCCGTTATGGACCATCTTGACATAATGCCCGGCACCGCGGGGACCTACCCATTCGCAGCAAGGGATGTCATGATTGGGCCCAACCTTCGCCGCAATGGCCTGAAAGATCGGCTTCACCAACGGCCAAGCCTTCTCACTCCCGCCAGGCATCATACTGGGGCCTTTCAGTGCCCCTTCCTCGCCGCCGGATACGCCCGTCCCGATGAACAGCAGCCCCTTGCTTTCCACATAAGACGTGCGGCGCTCTGTATCCGTATAGTGAGTATTCCCGCCGTCGATGAGGACATCGCCTGGCGACAGCAGCGGCACCAACGCATCGATTAAGGCATCCACCGCGGGGCCGGCTTTGACCATCATCATCACCTTCCGCGGCGATTTCATAGCGGCCACGAGTTCGTCGAGCGTGCGGCAGGCCACGAAGCGTTTGCCCTTGCCCGGCCCTTCCATGAACTTTTCCGTCTTCTCCGTGGTGCGATTATAGACGGCCACGGTATACCCACGACTTTCCATATTCAGGGCCAGATTCCGGCCCATGACCTCCAAGCCGATTACAGCGATGTCGCACGTTACCGTCATGATTGCGAACTCCTGTCAATTCCTGGAAGCGAAAAGACTTAAGCTGCACGCTACAGCTAAGTCAGTTGCATGTCTTCGCCGAAATAGTATTTGCGTGCCTCGGGGTTTTCCAGCACCTCTTGCGGGGAGCCGTGGCACAATACCCGCCCCGCCCGGATGACGTAACTCCGATCCGTAACTTGAAGCGTTTCACGAACTTGGTGATCGGTGATGAGAATCGATATGCCACGTGAGCGCAGGTCGCGGATGATCCCTTGAATGGCGTCGATGGTCACCGGATCGATCCCTGTGAACGGCTCATCCAGCAAAATGATCTTGGGATTGGAGACCAAAGCCCGGGCGATTTCCAGGCGTCGGCGTTCTCCACCGGACAGCGAACTCGCCCGTGATCTCCGAAGCGGCGTCAAACTGAACTGATCGAGGAGTTCGCGGCATCGCAGGGTCCGTTTTTTTCGGTCGAAACCCAGCAGCTCCATAATTCCCAACAAGTTTTCTTCGACCGTCAACTTTCGAAAAACACTGGACTCTTGCGCCAAATAGCCCATCCCGCCCTCACGGGCACGGCGATGCATGGGCCACTGCGTCACGTCTTGGCCGGAGAGGTAAACGGTCCCCTCATCGGGGCGAATCAGCCCGCACGTCATGCGAAAACTGGTCGTCTTCCCCGCTCCGTTCGGCCCCAAGAGTCCGACGATCTCTCCGGGCCAGACCTCGAAGCTGACGCCGTCCACCACCTTTCGCGTGCCGTAGCTCTTGACGAGCCCACAAACTGCGAGGATCGCCCCCGGAATGGCGCGAATGTGGGGGGAGGATTCGGCCTGCTCCGTGCCCCAGAATGCGTGTAGCAAACTCATGAGTTCCGTCTCGCCGCCGGTAGTTCCTGAGAAACCTTTAGGTCAAACATTCACTCGTGATTCGTAAGCAGTCTTCGCCGGCGACTCCCGCCTGCACTCTGCATTTACCCGCCAGATCACCGCACGATGCGCATGTCACCGAAATTTGGAATGATAGGCAACGGGAGGGTGATTCCAAAGGCCCAGTTCCATGTGTGAGGCCAGATCACCGCCAAGGCCTTGCCCACCAGCAGCTCCCGCCGAACGAAGTGCTCCTTGGTCCAAAACCTCCCGTCCTCGCTCTGCGCGCTGTTGTCGCCGAGCACGAAAAATTGATCGTCTTGCATACGAAATTCCAGCGGTTGTCCCGTCCCCAAGAAGGCCCACTGGCTGGGATCGGACATGACTTCACCGACCATTTTTCGGAAGCGTTCCAGGGCATTACCGTTCCAGATGACTCGCGAATAAGGCGATTCACTCCAATCGAAATCGTGCATGAAGGTGCGGAAGCGTGCATCGTGCGCAATGTAGTACACGTCCCGCATCACTTTGAGGTGACGAACCCTGGCGTCCACTCCACGAAGGCCGATACGTATCGGCCTTTCCAGATCGGCCCCCGTCGGCCCGTGCCAGCCATCGGTTCGATACGGAAACACAGCGACTTTCCCGTTCGTCCACAAGGCCAGTTGATTGTCCACGTTGGCCAATCGAATCTGATAGCGACCGGTTCCATGGAGTGCCGTAGAGAAAGTCTCCGGGCCGTTTTGATCCTCCGGCCATATGCCGTCTCCAACAAGTCGGAAGCTAGCCTTGCCATCCAGAGCTTGGATCACCGCGCGGCAGACCCGCCCTCCCTTCACCAATTCCACCACCACTTGGCCGTTGCTCTCGGCATTCGAGACTTCCAACTCAAACTCGACTGCGATGTCCCCCACCCAGTGCAGCCCCAATTGATCACCGCGTGGCGGGAACAGGGGGGCAAACGGCGTATCCTCGGATTCGTTCGTATTGTAGGACACGAAGTCGCTGATAAGCTGCGGTCGAGCCGATCCCGTCGCGAGCCTCTCGCCTGCCGCAATCGCCTGCCACGCATCCCAATCCGGAACAACGTGGCGATAGCGAAGCCAGTCGATGCCCTGCCCTCCGGCTCGGCATTCCCATTCCCGCTTCAGGGCATCCAATCGCCACACAGACGCTCGGTTGGTCGCAGCCTCGGAATCCAAGTTTGGCGAATCCAGATCTGGGGAATCCAGGTCTGGGGACCACCGCTCGGGCCAACCGGCGTTCAAAAGAGCTTGCCCCGGATGGTCGTCATCGTAAACCGGCTGGAGCATGGCCAATATCTTCTTGGGAGGCTTCCGCGCGATCGAAAAGGCATGGTCATCCGGCCCCTTGACGAATATATCGCCGTGAGATATCCGGATGGTCTCGTTGGGCAGCCCGATCAGCCGTTTGATGAAATTCGTCGTCGCCGCGCCTGGATACTTGAAAACAACTACATCCCAGCGTTCCGGCTCCCACAAATGATACGCATACTTGGAGACGAGGATTCGGTCTCCCTTGAACGAGGGCGTGGGCGGTGCCCCGTCCCGATTGCTAGCCAGCGGCAGGGTACGCCGGCAATTGGGACAGGTACCCCCGATCACCCAACGACCGGTCGGCCGATTGGTGATCTTATCCACTTCTTCGCTCGCCCCGACCTGGAAGCGAAATCCGCACGAATCGCAGACAACGTCCTTGTGTCGGCCCATCAAAGTCGGAGCCATAGATCCTGTGGGGATGACGAAAGCCTCGGCCTCGAATGTGCGGAAGAGAAATGCCAAAACCAGGGCAATTGCAATCGCCTCGGCGACCTCTCGCAGCCAGCCGATTTGCTGCCCGCTTCCGTGCCCTGGCCCCTGTGGCGAGGAGACGTTCTCTGACTGCAACGGCTTCTTGGTCTTCCGGGGGGGCCGTGATCGACCTCCCTGCGCGACCTGCTCCGCGGCCCACATCTGGGACAGAAATCGAACGAAACGTGAGAAGGCACTCTTAACCAGTTCGCTCATAATCGCCCAATGAACAATAAACGGAGTTCGCTTCCCGCAGAAACGCCGCCCGGCTTCTTTTGAGCAGGCGTTCACCCACCCTCGTTGATCGCCAAGGCGCGTTCCCCCCAGCAGCGCGCTAGGCTCCATCGCGGCAGGTGTCGCTTAAGATATGTTTCCACCGTGCCGTTGGCCGATGCAACGCACGGCCTCTGTTGCTAATATATCCAATCCAGGCGAACTGGGAAACGGTAAACCGTATCCCACGGCAAATCTGTTGGAACGAGGCTCAGTAGTTCCAAGTTGCGCGCCTTGCGAACAGCATAAAACCGGCCATTTTTCGGACGGGCTATGTCGGCACTTGTAGGGTAGGGTACTTGCCAGCGGCTACCACGGCCCTAAGACTCCAATGGAAATCGATCCGTGAGCCGAGGACGCTCTGTTACTTCGCCTCTTCCGCTACTCCGCCTCTTCCGCCCACGGCGGATTGATCGGCAAGAACCGATCAAACTCTTGCAACAACGCTTCTTGATAGTCTCCGGCGAATGTACCTTGCAAAAACCGTTGCAGTCCCTCGTTGAGAAATCGTTGCCAACTGGCTTCTTCTGCTCCAGGATTGATCGGGAAAAACAGGGCGTGATTGGCCACGGCGGCTTGATAATCCCCGGGGGCATCTCCGACCATCAGGGCATGTCCCGCCGGATACTTGGTCGCCAACGCCAGGAACTCTTTCTTCGTTCCACTTTCTTGCCCCAAGATGGCCCGCACGTACGAGTCGAGACCATGCTCTTGCCACTCCCGCCGCAAAGCTTCCTCTGGCGTCGCGGAAACCACAAGGATATCGGCTTTGTCGGCCAGGGCTTGCAGGGACTCGCGAACGCAGGGGAAGGGCGGCACCCCGTGGACCATCCACTCGACACTGCGGTTGACGGCCTTTGACCATTCCAAGGCCAGCGTCAATTCGCGATCGCCGGACTCCTCTACCGCTTTCTCCAAAGCGGGGTTGCCCAATTTCTTTTCCCGTTTCATCCAACGCACGAGCGCATCAGGGACCGAAATTGGGACCCCACGAGCCTTGACCTCCGGCCTCCGCCGCAATCGCTGGAGCGTCTCGATCAGGGCGGGAAAGCGATTGATACCCCGGCTCTTGGAATATAGATTGACGAACTCGGCCACCTCGCGGGCGTATTTACTCACGCCTTGGAGGTTGTAGTAGTAAATAATGTTCGGGATGAAGCATTCCTTGTGCTTCAGCTCCATCGTATCGAAGGCGCAGCCGTCGGAATCGATCCCGACCAGGAAATCGTGTTTGGGCGTCAATTCGATCATTTCACCCTCTTACGTTCACGGACAATAGTGAACCGTGGTCTATCGTCGTTGAATCGGTACGGTCTTTCATCGTGGAATAGGTACGCTATACCGGGCCGGGCTTAGCGCCACGTACCACGAAACGCCCATGCCAGAGGCGATCTACTGCTTGCTATCCATCTGTGGTGTGTACGGCGGGAGTTTCGGTTCGGCGAAGATCGGCTGCAAACGGGTCATGCGTTGCCGTCCGTCGCACATGGGCAGCGTCAACATATCCTCGCCGATCAACGGACGAGCATAGCGGATGAAATCGTCCGTTACGTCGTTGCCGCTGGGAGCGATCCATTGGGCGGGGAATTTCCGCTCACTATTGGCAACCTCCGGCAGCGGAACCTTCTCGTAGCGGACCGTGTAGGCCGGCCCGAGGTTCCGCAGGAGGGTGGCCATATAACCCGAGGTTCCTTCCGCGGCCAACGCGGCGGCGACGCGGCCCACGTTGTAGGCCTCGTCCAAATCCACGGTGGATGCGTATGCCATAGAGTGCCGCTGATCCGTGCCCGGTACGTTGCCTCGCGCGGCACCTTTGACGGCCAGCCCCTTTTCGTTCAAGTAGTTGACGAGGATTTGAGCCACCGTCAATTTGCTGGAGCTGAAGGAGGTGTGACCGAAAGCGTCTCTCACTTCCCCCAACTCGCCCACATGAAAACCTTCGCTGACGACGATCATACAACGTCCGCGTTTGCGCAACATATCGTTGACTTCGTCAGCAATCTGTGCCAATGGGCAGGGTCGTTCCGCCAGGTAGATGAGTAGCGGCATCTCGCGATATGGATCGGCTAACCGGGCCGCCGCTGGTATGAAGCCGATCTTTCGCCCCATCGCCTGCATCACCAAGACAGGGTCGGCCGGGCAGGACCCGCCGTTCTCTTCGTTGGCGTATTGGATCATGTGCGTCCAGTACTTCGCCGCCGATCCGTAGCCCGGCGTGTGATCTACCGATCGGAACTCCGAATCGCCGACATCGTTGTCAATCGTCTTAGGAACTCCCACGGCCACCAAATCCAGACCGCGATCGTGCGCCAATTGGGCGATCTTGTTCGCCGTATCCATAGAATCATTGCCGCCGATGTACAAGAAGTATCCCACGTTGTGGGCGCGGAATACGTCGATCACGCGATCGAAGTCCCTGGTTTGAGATGGTTTCAGCTTATAGCGGCACGTCCCGATCGACCCCGCCACGGGGGTGTAACGCAGCAGGACGATTTCCTCCGGTGGCTGCGAGGAAAGGTTGATCAGCTCTTCTTTGAGCACGCCTTCGATACCATGCCTGGCCCCGTACACGGTTCCTATGGCGTCAAAATCTCGGGCGGCCTCGACGATCCCGCGTAGGCTGTTATTGATGACCGGGGTCGGTCCCCCGCTTTGGGCCACCACCAAGTTCCGTTTGGCCATTGCCTCGTCCCTTTGTCCATTCGCTTACCGCAGCAATGCGCGACGGAGTGCGACCGCACTTGAAGGCCACGCCCCGGATCGCTAGGCAAATGCCGGCCTAAAGGTACGCACTGTGTGAGATGGCTAACCGCGTGTGAGATGGCTGACCGAACGTGCAGCGATTCTGCCGCGGCAACATGCACTGACACCGTTTCAACTGCCGCCGTTTCAAATGAAATAAGCCCCTATTCTATCGGCGCCAAAATCGGTTCACAATGGGTTGGCAGCAGCACCCAGCGACGTTACCAGCAACGTCAATTTTTTCCAAGCTGGCTCGCTTCCAAACTGGGAGGAGGCATACGCCTTTTCGAGACCCTTTCCCATCAACACTGAGATAGGACCTCCGCCTATCGGGAGACATGCGAATGGAAAGATGGATTCCTTCCCTCGGCCTGATCGCGATGCTGGCTTTGGCTTGGCTGTTTTCTGAGAACCGGCGTCGCATGAATTGGCGTCTGATTCTAAGCGGGCTGTCGCTACAAATTCTGCTAGCGGTGGTGCTCTTGCGTACCGCGCTGGGGCATGTGGCGTTTTTGGCTGCCCGAGCCATCATCGAGCGATTACAATCCTTCGTCGATCAAGGATCGAGTTTCGTCTTCGGGCCAGAATGGGAACACCATCAGGTGGCGTTCAAGGTGCTGCCGGTCATCATCTTCGTTTCGTCGCTGACGACCGTGCTGTTTCACTTGGGGATACTCCAATGGTTGGTCCGGATCATGGCTCGCCTGATGGTATGGGTCATGGATGTGTCAGGCAGCGAGTCTCTGGCGGCATCGGCCAACATCTATGTCGGCATGACCGAGGCTCCCCTGGTGATTCGCCCTTATTTGGAGACGATGACGCGATCGGAGCTAATGGCGATGATGACGGCGGGCATGGCGACGATCGCCGGAACAGTCATGGCTGCCTACGTGACCATGGGTGTCGATGCAGGCCACATCATGACCGCGTCCCTGATCTCGGCCCCCGCCGCACTGGTTATCGCCAAGATCATGGTTCCTGAGACAGAAATCTCGCCAACGAAAGGAGTCGTGACGATAGACGTGGAGCGACGGGACGCCAATATCCTGGATGCCGCCTGCCGCGGGGCATCCGACGGCATGAAACTGGCGATTAACGTTGCCGCAATGTTAATCGCGTTTATCGCCTTAGTCGCAATGGCGAATTGGTTGCTGAATATCGCAGGCAAACCTGGCGGTGAACCGCTTACCCTGGAACGCATTCTCAGTTGGATTTTCCGCCCCCTCGCATGGCTGATGGGCGTTCCATGGAAAGACGCTGGAACCATTGGCACCCTTCTGGGTACGCGCCTTGTGTTGAACGAGTTCATCGCTTACCAACAATTGGTTGCCGTCCGCCAGACCATCTCTCCAAGGTCTTTTACGATTGGGACTTATGCGCTCTGCGGATTCGCCAATCTGGGGTCGATCGGAGTCATGATCGGCGGTATCGGGGGCTTGGTGCCAAGTCGTAGGAGGGAGCTGGCCCAGCTCGGGCTACGATCCATGATCGCGGGGACTTTAGCCTGCTACATGACTGCCTGCATTGCGGCAATCCTTGTTTGATCGATACCTCTCTGTACATGACTCATCTTTTTTACTCTTTCCGGATGACTACCCCTTTCCATACGACTGGCCGAACGGCCGGAGGGAGAGCATTGTGTCATTTGTGATCACAATCTTTATCATTGTACTGGACTTTTGAAAACAGCTCGCTCCCCCTCTGAGAAAGGGCGACAAGCTGGAGTGCTGGGCAATTCGTGGGAACAAGGAGAGCTATTTTGATGGGAAATAACCGTTCCTGTATCATCTCCCCTGGAAAGTGGGGAGCTTGTGACCTCAAATTGCAAAAGTCCAGATTGTAATAATGTTCTGAGCTGGCATGATTTAGCTCAATATGATTTAGCTCAACGGAGTATAGCTCAGATTGTGGTGTAACCCAGGTTACCGTGCCGAGACAGCTACTAAAAATCGAGGCCAACGATTGCCTTTCAATCGTTTGTTTCATACAATCATTTTAGTTGATTGTCTGCCCCAGGCGGAAGATGGAGGCTATTGGTGGAAGATACCCGCACTCGAATCCTTCTGGCAGCAGGTGAACTCTTTGCGGAACGGGGCTTCGATGGGGCAAGCGCTCGCGAGATCTGCGAGCGTGCTGGAGTGAACATTGCGGCCATCAACTACTACTTCGGCACGAAGGAGGCGCTGTACGTCGAGGCGGTGAAGGCTGCGGCCCCCCTTTTCCGCGCGGAGGCTCTCTTTGAAGGCCGAGAGATGGAGGCGGATACACGATCTCCTGCACAACTGTTGGCCGACTACATTCGGCTGATGTTGGAACACATGATCGGGCAAGAGACCCCAGCCTGGAAAATGAAGCTGATCATGCGCGAAATGCTGGAGCCAACGCCGGCGTGCGAAGCCTTTTTCCATCAACATGTGCTTACCAACTTTCGGCACCTCCTCCGGATATTGGAAGGACTGTTGCCCGGTGGAATACCGGAGTATCGCAAGTATCAAATCGCCCTCAGCATCGTTAGCCAATGCACGCATTATCGCGCGGCCGGCAAGTTATTGGAAAAGATCATCCCCCCAGAATTGAGGCCACAATTTTCCGTGGACCATCTGGCTCGACACATCACGGAATTCGTGTTCTCCGCACTCGGTCTACGAAGTTCGTTTGTGGACCAGTGGCGGGCGGGCAAATTGGACTGCGGCGGATATGCCGACGCATTGGCGCTGGATCGGAATGTGAAATCGGAGTAGGGGCGTTTGGATGCACGCTTGGCACCTTTAGGTTTAGATTGGGGTTACCTCCTACTACAGCGCGGGGTAGATTGCTTAGTTCAACATCTTGTGATGATCGGACGTAACGCATCGCATCATAGGCGGGGGGCATCATGCAATCAGGCGGACTTTGTGCTGTAGCACCAGATTGGAGTCCTCAGCCTGCTTGGCGATGCAAGCAAAGAACCAGCCTCTCAGGCAAGCCTTAAAGTGTAGGCACTTGTTTCCGACTCACGTTTTTATCCTTTTCAAGATGAGGTTCCATGAACACCGTGACCGCCTATCGGCCACCCTTTTGGGAAGCTCTTATCCAATACGCCACTCCGCCCGTCATCTTGGTCTTGGGTGTGGTTGGATTTTTTGCTCTGGCCAGTTTACGAAAACCTCCTGTTCGGGAAGAGCAGCCAGCGACTCTCCCCGTCGTCGAAACGGCGATCGCCAGGCGGCATGAAGGCGGGCTGGAGATTTCCGGCGATGGCGTCGTCGTTCCCTATCGTGAGATTCAAGTCGCGGCGGAGGTGGACGGGCGCGTGGTGCGTAAAACACCGCAATGCGAGGCCGGCACCTACGTCAAAAAAGGGACTCTGCTGCTATCCATCGAGAAACGCGACTTTGAGATCGAAGTTGAGCGGCTGAGGGAGCAAGTGGAGCAGGCCGAAAGCTCGCTCAAGGAACTGGATGTCGAAATCGAGAACACCCGGCGGCTGATCGAGCTTTCGCAGAGCGAGCTTCAGATCGCCGAGCGGGATTACCAACGGGCGGAGTCGCTTTTCGCCAAAAATGCGATGACCCAAGCCGACTTGGATAATGCCAAACGGAATTATATCTCCGCCCAATCGGCACTCATGAATTTGGAGAATCAACTCCGTCTGAAACAGGCCACAAAGGAACGTATCACATCGGCCCGGGATCAGGCCACCGTGCTTTTGCACAAGGCGGAGCTGGATTTGGCACGGACGGACATTGTTGCGCCAGCCGACGGCGTGGTCGTTAATGATCTTGTCGAAGCGGACAGCTACGTCCGCAAAGGCACGGCTGTATTGGTATTCGAGGATACTTCCAAGGCTCAAGTGAAGACCAACCTTCGGGTCGACCAGTTGGCCTGGTTATGGGCAGCGTTGCGGCACAGCGGTAATCAACGCGAGATACCGTCACAAACCACCGCTTATGACGTGCCCCGTGTTCCTGCCACCGTCGTTTACGAGTCGCAAGGAGTGCAGTATGCGTGGACTGGGACTCTCGACGGATATGAAGGGCTGGGAATGAACGAGGAAACGCGAATGGTGCCCTGCCGCGTTCTGGTGGATGTTCCCACGGCTGTCCGCGTGCTGAGTGCCGCGCCGAGTGGAGATGCCCCAGAGAAGGCGATGTCCGATCGGGCGCCACCGGCCTTGATGCGCGGGATGTACGTGAGCGTTCGGATTCAAGTCGTCCCGAACTACCCCGTTATCCGGTTGCCGGCGCGCAGCATTGAGCCGGGGAGCAAGGTGGCCCGGGTTCGCGACGGGCGGCTACGGTTGGTGCCCGTGGAGGTCGTGCAGTCACGGGACGATGATGCGATGGTCTTGGCGTCCGAACGAGACCTGCGAGTGGGAGACCATGTGGCGGTTTCCCCCACGCCGTTTTTAGAAAACACTCCGATTGCGAGGATGGGCGAGGGTATTCCGGTTCAGGAGCAGTTGATTCCATGAAGTCGCTCCTTTCTTGGTCGATTCGCAACGCCCCTGCGATGAACACGCTCTTGATCGCCGTTTTGGTGTTGGGAGCGTATTCTCTCTTCAATCTCCGCCGTGAGCTCTTTCCCGATTTCAGCCTCGAAATCATCTTGGTGTCGGTGCCCTATCCAGGCACCAGCCCAACAGAGGTTGAGGAAGGCATTTGCCAGAAGATTGAAGAGGCCGTGAGGTCGGTCGATGGGATCAAAAAGATCAACTCGGTCGCCCGCGAGGGATTGGGGTCCGTCATTCTGGAACTGTATTCCGACGTTAGCGATCCGCAGCGGGTGCTGAATGAGGTCACGGCCGAGGTCGACCGCATTCCCAGCTTCCCACTTCTCGCGGAAGACCCGGAGATCAAGCAAATCACCATTCGCCAGGCGGCGATCACAATTGGATTGATTGGACCGGACGACGGCAGCCCCTCCGCAGAAATCGCGCTGCGCGAATTGGCCGAGCAGATTCGGGACGAGCTGATCGCTCTGCCGAACGTAAACCAGGCCGAACTCCTAGGGGTTCGCCCGTATGAGATTTCGGTCGAGATCCCAGAAGCCACTCTTCGCAAGTACGGGCTGACGCTGCAAGAGGTCGCGCAAATCATTCGTCGAGAGAACGTCGAGTTGCCCGGTGGTACGCTGCGCGGAGATTCTCAAGAGGTTTTGTTGCGTGGGAAGAACAAGGGGCTAACGGGGAAAGAAATCGCGGCCCTGCCCTTGATCACCCGACCGGACGGCACAGTCCTGACAGTAGGGGAAGTCGGGCAGGTCGTCGATGGGTTCTCGGATGCCTCGGCGATCAGTCGCATCAACGGTCGGCCGGGCATCGCCATCGTGGTGACCAGCACTACCAAAGACGACGTGCTGCTGACCACGCAGGATGTCCGGCAGTATCTGGCACGCAAGAAGTTGCCTCCCGGCTACGAGCTGACAACGTGGGACGACATCTCGGTTTACGTCCGCGATCGATTGAACCTGCTGGCCGAGAATGGTTTGCAAGGCCTGCTCATCGTGTTCGTTTTGCTGGCGATCTTTTTGGAACTGCATCTGGCGTTTTGGGTGGCATTAGGCATTCCTATTGCCTTGTTAGGTACTTGCATCGTCTTTCTCGGCACGGATCAGACCTTGAACATGATATCCATGTTCGCCTTCCTGATGGTGCTCGGAATGCTCGTCGACGATGCCATCGTCATCGGCGAAAACGTGTACGTTCATCGCAACATGGGCAAGGGCCTGATTCAGGCCGCCGTGGACGGGACCTACGAAGTCACCCCATCCGTCGTGGCAGCCGTGCTGACAACAGTGATTGCTTTCAGCCCTTTGTTCTTCGTGCCCGGTATCATAGGGAAGTTCATTTGGCTGTTGCCTTTCGGCGTTGTAACCGCTCTACTCGTCTCCCTCACAGAAGGGTTGTTTATCCTGCCTTGCCATTTGGCGCATGGATCCGCCAATGAAGCGCACCGCAACAACGGGAAAGACGGTGCCTCTTCTCGCGGATGGCAAGGTAAGGATGACACCCCCACTGGGTTCCAGCGAAGAAACCGCTGGCTTGTGCTGATTTGGCGCGTGGCAGCTATCACGTTACTCTTGGGGGGGTTCGCCCTCTTGATGGGCATGCCGGTCCCGTATGAGCTTTCGTTCCAGCTCTGGATAGGTTTGGCCGTTTTGCTTTTCCTAACGGTGGCGGGTGCCTATCTGCCCTGGATTAAACAGTTTACCAACGCGGTCAACGCAAGTGCCGAGTCGGCATTGAATTGGATCATCGATCACATTTATACGCCGATCCTGCGGACCGTGCTCCACTACGCTCTCGTGTCGGTCAGCGTCGCCATCGCCTTTCTGATCACATCACTGGGCTTGGTTGTTTCGGGGATCATTCCCTTTGTGACATTTCCAAAGACGGATGCCAATGTGATGGAGGCCATGGTTTATTTTCCCGCCGGTACGCCGGAGGTCGTCACCGATCAGGCCACGCTCACCATCGAGAAAGCGATTCGGCAAATCGACGCCGAGTACCGTCGCTCTCACCCCGGGCACCCCAAGGGACTCGTCGAGACAACCTACCGCCTGGTGGGAGATGTCACGGTGGATGCCTTACGGATCGGCAACGAATTGCCGACCGGAAGCCACTCCGGCAAAGTTCAGGTTCAACTCGTCGATGTGACGGAACGCGATATCGACAGCCTTACGCTCCTCAAGATGTGGCGCGAAAAGGCCAACGAATTGGGTCGCAAATTCCCCGGCGCGGAGAGTGTGACCTTTTCGGGCGAGCAGGAAGGTCCGGGCGGCTCGCCCATCGAATTTCGCCTCTTGGCGCCGGTCAGTCAAATGAGCGCTTTGGAAGAAGCGGTCGAACGGTGTGAGCAAAAGCTCGCCGAATACGACGGCGTCATCGATATTCAAGATGACTCCCGGCCCGGAAAATGGGAGTTCCAGATCAAGACCCTGGATAAAGCCAAGGCCCTGGGGATATCGCTCACGGATTTGGCGGGCGCTGTTCGCGCTGCCTACTATGGCGAAGAGGCGATGCGACTACAGCGGGGGCGGCATGAAGTCAAGCTTATGGTGCGCTATCCGGAACCGGAACGCCGCTCGCTCGCTCAATTCAGGGAGATGCGAATCCGTGGCAACGGCGTGGAGAGACCGATTCGCGAACTAGCGGATGTCCAAGTCCAGCGCGGCTACTCTCAAATCCACCGCCTCGACCAGATGCGGTCCATCACCATCACCGCAGATGTCGACGAGAACCGGGCCAATGCCCAGAAAGTTGTGCAAGAGCTTAAAACGCAATTCTTGCCGCAACTCTTGTCCGATCCCAAATTCGCCGGCATTCAAGTCCGCTGGGAGGGGGCGCAAGAGCAGACGAACGAGTCGGTCACTGCGATGATCCAAGGAATGATCATTTCGATGATTGGGATTTTCGCCCTCCTGACGTTTCAGTTCCGGTCCTATTCCCAACCGATGATGATCTTGGCGATCGTTCCCTTCGGTTTGGTAGGGGCCATCGTCGGCCACCTCGTCATGGGGCTTTCCCTCACCATTATGTCCCTCTTCGCTTTAGTGGCTTTGATGGGCGTTGTCGTCAACGATTCGATTGTGCTTATCGACTTCATCAATCCCCGCGTGCGCGGCGGGATGCCGATCCGGCGAGCACTTCTGGAGGCCGGGAGGCGGCGGTTACGACCGGTCCTGTTGACCTCCATCACGACCATCGGAGGGCTAGCCCCCATCACGTTCGAGAAGTCGGTTCAAGCTCAATTTCTGATCCCCATGGCTGTCACGCTCTCCTTTGGATTGGCCTTTTCCACCGCCTTGGTACTTTTCCTCGTTCCGGTCCTGTACCTGATCTATTCGTGGTTCATGCCAATTCCGCGCGAGAGCGATGAATACGCTGCCGAGGAAGACTGGGAAGACCTGCCGCCGCGCGGCGGTCCGGAAGCTATGGGCAGCCCTGGCGGCGAGGAACCGTTTGAGGAGAAGCTCCAAGAACCTGCCGAGATCGGCTATTCGATGCCTTCGCTGGAAGGCCGTTGATCATGATTCTTGGCCGCCATTGTCATTGTCGTTGGCTTACTCTGGAAATCAGCGGACTTCGATGCTATAAAAATGGCGTAATCGTTCACAGAAGATTCGAGCTGCCGGGCCAAGGCCACCACAACATCTTGTTGTGCGCGGGAACAATTTGTCGTTCGCTTGAGCAATCGGCGGTTCCAAGCAGAGCTTTTGTGCCACACGGCTCGTGAAAGGACCGCGTTTTCCACGCGATCACACCCGTGAACGGTGACAAAACGGCCGATGATCTTGCGAGGAGGTATCAAGCCGTGACCACAATCCTGGTAGTCGATGATTCCCCCGTGGATCGCAAACTGGTGGGAACCTTGTTGGAACGTCGATTTCCCTGGAAGACCGAGTACGCTGCTACCGGGACCGAGGCGCTCGCCAAGATGAAGTTGGTGCTTCCGGATCTGGTGGTCACCGACTTGACGATGCCGGAAATGGATGGTCTGGAATTGGTTCGTGCCGTTCGACAGCACTACCCCGAGGTGCCGGTCATTCTGATGACGGCGTACGGAAGCGATACGTTGGCTTTGGAAGCATTGGAACTTGGAGCAGCCAGCTACGTCCCAAAATCGCAGCTTGCGTCCCGCCTGCCCGAAACGGTGGACAGTGTGCTACGCATTGCGGAACAAAACAAGGAACGTGAACGGCTTTTGCAACGATTGGATCGCATCGAATTCGATTTCACATTGGAAAACGAACCAGATTTGATCCAGCCGCTGGTGTCGTTGGTGCAACAAACCCTGGCCGGCATGGAGTTCGCCGATTTCGCAGGGCGATTGCAGATGGGAGTGGCGCTCAAGGAAGCAGTGCTCAACGCGCTCTTCCACGGCAATCTGCAAATCACACGCGACGAAATCGCTGCCGTCTCCGATCGGCTGTTGGCCGACAACGAGGTAAGCTTGGTCGATCAGAGACGATCTCAGCCGGAGTTCCGCGACAAAAGAATTTATGTACACGTGGAAATCGACCGCCAGCAAGCGAAATTCGTAGTACGCGACGACGGACCTGGTTTCGATGTGTCTCGCTATATAGCGGCGACTGGGGAGGCACCGGAGCTAGAAGAACACCGAGGCTTTCCTCTGATCCGCACTTTTATGGACGAGGTACGGTTCAACGACCGCGGCAACGAGGTCACCCTGATCAAGCTTCGCGAACAGGGGCGGCCGTCCGACCAGCCATGAGCTCCCGCAATACGGTCACCGCCGCAGCCCCTTGCGTCGGCGGGGCTATTCGCGAAAGGGGCGTTCCCTGCGGCTTGCCCGACCCGAGCCACACATCTCTTCCCAATTGCGACTGGCACTGCGATGTGCTGGTCGTGGACCACCAGGACAGCTTTGTCTACAACCTAGCGCGCTACTTCATCTTGGCCGGCTGCAACGTGACGGTACACCGGAGCTACGCGTTGGACCCAAAGCATGTCATCGAGAAAGGCTTTCAGGCGATTGTGCTCTCACCAGGCCCACGCCATCCCAGGGATGAACCCGACAGTGTTGCAATGGTCCGCAATTTAGCGGGCTGTGTTCCCATCTTGGGGGTCTGCCTCGGCCATCAGATCATTGCGGAGGCGTTCGGGGCCGAAGTCGTGGAGACACGAGAGCCTTGCCACGGCCGTGGGAGTTGGATCCGATACGTTCCCCACCCATGCTTTGCCAGCCTGCCGAATCCCTTTTTCACGGGCCGCTATCACTCGCTCGAGGTGGCGCCGACGTCGCTCCCGGATGACCTGTCCCCCATTGCCTGGACCACCACGGGGAGCATCATGGCCATCTGCCATAAACGCTTTCCCATTGTGGGATGGCAATTCCATCCCGAGTCGATCCTCACGCCGATGGGATCTCGGATGATTGGCTCTTTCATTCGATACGCTCAAGCTCGCGTATGGGCCGCGCCAGACGCTCCACTGCCGCAGCATCTTGCCATAGCAAGCTCGACCGAACAAATCTCTGGTACTACAGCGCAGGGTTGCTTGCTTGGCCCAACCTCTTGTGGTGATAAGTCATAACTGGACTTTTGCAAATTGGGTTTACGGGTTTCCTCTCCCTTCTCCTCTCGCGGGATTGAAGGACGGCAGTTTGCTGCGAAAACGACCTTCCTCGGTCTCCTGAATTACCCAGAGTTTCAGTTTATCGCACTCTCTTAGAGGGAGAACGAACCGTTTGCAAAAGTCTAGTCATGACGCTTCGCAACAAATCGGGGGCACGTCAGGCGATCAGGCGAGTTTTGCACTATTGGCCTAACTAAGCAAGCCAAACGTCCGCAGCGTTTGACGCAATCGCGCTTCCTGGGTCTCGGACAGAGGCGTTAGTGGTAATCGCAGTTCCCCCGAATCCCGGCCTAAAAGCCGCATTGCCGCCTTGATGGGGATGGGATTCGTCGCCAGGCCCAGCATATCCTTTGCCAGTGGAAACAACTTTTGGTGAAGAGACTGAGCCGTGGGAATCTCGCCGCGATCCCATGCCGCGACAAGCTGGACCATCTCGCGAGGCACGATGTTTCCGATAACGGATATCACACCTCGCCCGCCTACCGATAGAATGGGCAGCGTCAAGCTGTCATCTCCGCTCAGAATGGTCAGGTCTGTGCCCGATGTGAGCTGCGAGACCTGATCGAGCGATCCTGATGCCTCTTTGACCATCGCGATGTTCGGGATCTCGGCCAAACGCAGGATGGTCTCCGGCTCGATGTTCTTTCCCGTTCGTCCGGGGATGTTATAAATGCAAATGGGGATGTCCACCGCCTCGGCCAAGAGCTTGAAGTGTTGGTAGAACCCCTCTTGGGTCGGCTTGTTGTAATAAGGCGCTACGACCAGCGCCGCGTCAGCACCCACTTGAGCGGCCCAGCGTGTCAGTTCCAGGGCCTCTTCCGTGCTGTTCGAACCCGTACCCGGCATGACCTTGATTCGTCCAGCCGCCGCCTTGATGACGGCCGCGATGACCTCGCGATGCTCCGGATGCGACAATGTTGGAGATTCCCCGGTCGTGCCCACCGGACACAAACACGTGGTTCCAGCCTGGATTTGGAACTCCACATATTCTTCCAGACGAGCATAATCCACCTTTCCCTCACGGAAAGGAGTGATCATCGCGACGGACAAACCTGCGAATTGCTCTGCGCGTGTGGCCATTGGTGTCTCTACGGCTGGATTGAGATCAAAAGGGCTGGAGTGAAATCAAAACGAAAACGACCCTCGGCGGAGTGGAATGCAGCTCGGCATTCGCAAAGGCATGGGGCAAAACGGCGCTACTTGGCTGGTACCATCGAGGCTGCCGCCGACACCATCAACTGCTTCATTTCGCGGACGGATTGAGTCATGCCCACCAAGACCGCCCTCGCAACGATGCTGTGCCCGATATTCAGCTCGTGCATGTGCGGAATGGCTGCTACCGCCTGAACATTGCGATACGTCAAACCGTGGCCAGCATGCAAGATCAAACCGCATTGGTGAACCAAAGCCGATGCGGTGTGCAAGCCCTTAAGCTCTTCCTCCACTGCATTGCCTTTGGCATTCGCATACTTGCCGGTATGCAACTCCACGGCTTCGACGCCCATTCTAGCCGCGGCCTCGATCTGCCGCGGCTCCGGATCGATAAAAAGGCTCACGGCGATACCGGCCTCTTGCAATTTATCGACGACCAGACGTACTCGCGACTCTTGCCCCGCCACATCCAGCCCGCCTTCGGTCGTGATCTCCTCTCTCTTTTCCGGGACCAGCGTGGCCTGATCGGGCCTTACGTCCAGCGCGATGCGCAAGATTTCCGGCTCGCAGGCCATCTCTAAATTCAGTTTGACCACGACTGTACTTCGCAAGATTCGCAAATCACGGTCCTGAATATGGCGGCGATCCTCCCGCAAATGGAGTGTGATCCCATCCGCTCCGCCCAACTCCGCGAGCACGGCAGCCGCCACGGGGTCGGGCTCGTAGGTTCTTCGGGCTTGGCGGAGCGTGGCCACGTGGTCAATGTTGACGCCAAGTTGAATCATGATTTCACTGTCAGCCGAGCTTTTCGAAGCCTAGGTCGCATCGCAACCCGCGAGGGCATTCCCAAACTTAACGACTCCCGCAGCGCCAATCCTAAGCCTGTGTTTTCGCCCGCACTCCCATGACATAAAGTGCTGGCTGGTCGCGTCTGCAAAGGCGTCCCATCCTCTTGACAAAGGCGTTCCATCCTCCTGAGAAACGATTTCGCTTGCCTGCCGAATCGCTGCGTTCCGAACAGGCGTGCCAACCGCCGCCCTATGCGCGCTCCCGCCCCACGCACGCCCTTCGGCGATTATATATGCCCCGTCTTTTTCTGGAAAGAAGCCCGTCGGACGGCGTGTATCTGGCACAGTAATTGGCGTGTTTCTGGTACGGTGATCGACGCGTATCTGGTACGGCGAGCAGCGATGGATTGAGCCGCGGTCTCGGGCGTGGGCGTCCCCGTGCCTCCCGCAAAGGTCCGCGAGAGCGTATGCTATTAACATGGTTGGACTGTTGTCGTGTTCAGGGCTGTCTCGCCTAGTATCCAGACGCCGGACTCGGTATGAGAACCACCAACGACATTTTCACGCAACGCCGGGATCGCCTGCGCCGCATTCTGAAGAAGCGTTCGCTGCCCGGGCTGCTGGTCACGAAGCCGCAGAATGTGACCTACCTCACTGGGTTCAGCGGAGAGGATTCTTTTCTGCTGGTTTGGCATCAAGGCGAGCTATTGATCAGTGACTCGCGATTCACCTTACAGATTGCCGAGGAATGCCCCGGTGTCGATGTTATGATTCGTCCCCGCGGAGTCGGCTTGGTAAAGGCCGCGGCCAAAGCCGTGCGGGAAAGCAAGCTACGCAACGTGGGGTTCGAGGCCGCCCAGTTGACCGTGGCCGTTCGAGACGCCCTGGGCCAGGAAAACGAAAATGCAGAGTGGGTACCCACGACAAACTGGGTAGAAGAACTCCGAATCGTGAAAGACGTTGATGAAATTGGGCGCATCCGCAAGGCGGCCGGTCAGGCGATGCGGGCATTTGCGGCAGTTCGGGCAGGCTTGAGACGCGATCACGAGGAAAAGCAGATCGCCGACCTCTTGGAGCATCAAATGCGATTGTTAGGCGCCCGGTGCGCGGCTTTCCCCACAATCGTCGCGGTCGGCCCCCGCGCCGCACTACCCCACGCCATTCCTGGATCAAGTCGCGTGGCAGAACATCCGATCCTGCTGATCGATTGGGGCGCCGACGAGGGCTGGTACAAGAGCGACTTGACCCGAGTTCTGGTGACCGGTAAAATCGGTCCCAAATTCGAACGCCTTTATGCGCTGGTGTTGCGCGCCCAGGAGGCTGGTATCGCAGCGATTCGTCCCGGAGCCACTGCCGCAGAAGTAGATGCCGCGGCGAGAAAGGTAATCGAGGAGGGGGGATTCGGGCGGGCGTTCGGCCACGGTTTAGGGCACGGTGTGGGGCTAGAGATTCACGAGGCACCCAGTCTGGCTGGGGGATGTAAAACTGTTTTGAAGCCGGGGATGGTAGTTACCGTTGAGCCGGGCGTGTACGTGCCCGGCTGGGGAGGTATCCGCATCGAAGATGACGTCTTGGTCACCCGCTCTGGAAGAGAGGTTCTCACCTCCGTCCCAAAATCGCTGGAAGACGTTTACATGAATCTCTAACAAACCCACCCCTGAAGAAAAGGCTTTCGCGGCCCCCCGTTGTAGACTGGACTGAACTAGATTCGAAGCAACTACATTCGAAGCAATCCGCCAATCATGCATTCCGAGCCAACCGAAGACTCTGCCGTTCGCCCGCAAGGAAGCGGCCAGGACGTATTTGACGTGAGGCGTGTCCGCAAGCTTGTGGAGTTGATGGAACGCCACGAATTATCCGAAATCGACCTGCGTGATGGAGACGTCCGCATCCGTCTGCGCAAGGGAAGACAAGCCAGTCCTCCTGCGGCGACGCAAACCGTCCCCATGCCCTACATGTTTCCATTCGCTGCGTCGGGAACGGCCGCCGCAAGCACACCGGCACCAACTTCACCGCCTGCCAAAGAACCAGCGGAGAAGCAGCCTGAAGTTCCCTCCCCCCCTCCTGCCGACAATCTCTTGCTAATCCGCAGCCCCATGGTGGGAACGTTTTACGCGGCCCCCGATCCGGATTCGCCCCCGTATGTAAAAGTCGGTGACCATGTAGGCCCCGAAACAGTGGTCGGTATCGTCGAAGCCATGAAGGTTTTCAATGAACTGCCCGCCGAGGTTTCCGGCAAGATCGTGGCCGTGCTCGTAGAGAATGGACAGCCGGTCGAGTACGGCCAACCTTTGTTCAAGGTCGATCCGGCAATCTAACCCGTTGGATATACGGGTTCCCTCGGAGAATGGATTAGGACGGCGTGATAGTATCAGCCTCGACGGGTTCAGCGTGAGCCGGCATGTTCAAGCGAATTCTAATTGCCAATCGTGGAGAAATCGCCCTGCGGATCATCCGTGCTTGTCGCGATATGGGCATCGAAACGGTGGTGGTGTATAGCGAGGCGGATCGCGGCTCCGCTTACCTGGAGTTGGCAGACGAGGCCTACTGCATCGGTCCGGCTAAGGGGGCGGATAGTTACCTCCGATTCGATCGCGTAATCAGCGCGGCAGAAGTGGGGAATGCGCAGGCCATTCATCCGGGCTACGGATTTCTCGCTGAAAACGCCCACTTTGCCGAGGTTTGTCGGAGTTGCCAGATCGAGTTCATCGGCCCGCCACACGAGGCCATGGCCATGCTGGGCGACAAGAATCGCGCACGGGTATTGGCCAAAGAAGCCGGAGTGCCGATCGTTCCCGGCAGTGACGGAGCCATCGAGAACGAGACCCAGGCGTTACGGGTAGCCAAGGAGATTGGCTACCCTGTGCTGATCAAAGCGGCGGCTGGCGGCGGCGGCAAGGGGATGCGCGTCGCCGTGAACGAAGGTGTCCTCAAGACCGCGATTCAACAGGCCCAGCAAGAGGCCCAGGCCGCATTTGGCAACGGAGCGGTGTATCTGGAAAAATACATCGACCATCCGCGGCACGTCGAAGTGCAAGCAGTCGCCGACCAGTTTGGAAACGTGGTGCATTTATGGGAGCGGGATTGCACGACGCAGCGGCGTCATCAAAAGCTGATCGAGGAAAGCCCTGCCCCCAATTTGCCCGAGGAAGTCCGCCGGGCGATTTGCGGGTCCGCAGTCCGCATCCTCAAGGCGGCGCATTATACGAATGCAGGCACCGTCGAATTTCTCGTCGATCGGCACTTCAACTTCTATTTCATCGAGGTCAATGCCCGCATCCAGGTCGAGCATCCGGTTACCGAGATGGTAACAGGAATCGACCTGATCCAGACGCAAATTCGCGTCGCGGCCGGAGAACCGCTGCCCTTCCGCCAAGAGGACATTGAGCACCGCGGCTGCGCGATCGAGTGCCGCATTAATGCAGAAGACCCGGCCAACAAGTTTCGCCCCTCCGCCGGCAGAATCGACCGTATGTTTGTTCCCGGCGGCCCGGGGGTGCGATTCGATTCGCATGCCTATCCCGGCTACGTCGTATCACCGCATTACGACTCCATGATCGGCAAGTTGATTGTGCATCGCCCAACCCGCGCCGAGGCGATCGCCTGCATGAAGCGGGCGCTGTCCGAGCTACGCATCGAGGGCATCAAGACGACCGTGCCGTTTCATTTGGAGATACTCTCTCATCCGGTGTTCACCGAGGCTCGCGGCGACACCACCTTTGTTGAGCGTACCTGGACGGGCTAGTCTCTACGGCTCGCCCTGGGGGATTGCTTCACGGGCCAGCCACCGCGCCACGGCTAGTTTTCCAGGTTTACAAGGCCTCGCCCGCGGCAGCAACTCGCCCTTGTGAAATGCTTCCGCCCAGCCGTTATGAAGCATCTGACACCTTGACCGAGCGTGGCTGAGATATTGGGCATGGCGGTCGTGCCGAAGATCATGGCGGATCGAACCCGCCGCAACACAACGGTTGGCAACGGCAGATGCGAAACGCGCCCAAGAGACAGCCAATCAGCACGCCGTACCGCATCACTGCGGAAAACGTGTAGACCGAACAGGTCGGGTGAAATCGGCAGGCACCGCCCAACACGGGACTGAGAACGATTTGATAGACCTTGATCGCGGTCAGAATTGGCACTGCCAACACGCGGTCCACCGCCCAGAAAAAGAATAGCACCGCGGCAAGAGCGATCGTCGCGGCCCACAACAGCAACTGACTGACGATGAGAACCAAGCTAACCGTCCGTTCGTCTAAAAGCCGTCTAGAAAGCTACATCTGGACTTTTAGTCCTACAGCGCCAAGCCCGTATGCCTGCATCATGCGCCCACCATACGTCGCAATGCGTTGTTTCATATCACGACAAAATGTTGAGAACAACCCAGCGCTGTAGCACTAAGAAGTGGGGGCACACGCTCCCCTCTCCCCTCAGTCGATGGTGGGGTAAACGCAGCTTGCTGCGAGAAGCGGTTTCCCTCCATACCTGAATTTCCCAGGATACCGGTTTGACGTCCTCTCTCAGAGGGGGAGCGAGCAAATTGCAATAGTCCGATCACATGTTGCCCTACGGCACTACTTTTCACGTGTATATAGGACGGCCTCGCTCGATGACCGACTCCTGCGGTTCACTGTTGGACTCTACGATCGGCGGAGTTTTCCGACCAGTCGGCGAACCAATTCCCGAAAATCTTGCGTCATAAGGGCGAAATCTGGCTGAGAGCCGCGGCGAGGGACGAGAACCAAATCGACCCCGCCTCGAATTCGCCCGCGATTGCGTCTAAAGACCTCGCGCATCAGACGCTTCCAGCGATTGCGGTGCACGCTTTTGCCGCATTTCTTGGATACAGATACTCCCAAGCGGGGAAACCCGTAGTCATTTTCGCAGGCATACACGATAATGCACCAGCCTGCCACGGAGCACTTTCGCGCGAAGACTCGCTCGAACTCCCGCCGCTTGCGGAGCCGCAGGCACTTGGGAAATCGTTCCCCCTTAGGAACCTGGGGCCGGGATCTCGTCGCCGAATCCCTCACGCAACGATTGCGGCAGTCGGGATCGCTGTCTTTCACCATCGCAAATCGGCCCGCGGATTTCGGCTGTATCGTTTCGCCATGTTTCCAAAGGTCTGACGCTCCGTTTCGGTCAAGGACGCCAGGGTATCGGGGACGATGATCTGAACCTCTGCGTATAAATCGCCCGCTTCTCCCGCTGTGGTGCGGACGCCGTGCCGCGGAATTCGGAGGCGTTTTCCCGATGAAGTCCCGGGCGGAATGGTGACACTTAGCATCCCATAGGGGGTGGAAATATCCGCTTTCCCTCCCAGCACTGCCTCGGAAATGGTGATTGGCAACTTAACGAACAGGTCCTTGCCCTTGCGCAGGTAGTGCGGATGCGGTTTGACATGGACGGTGAGGAATAGATCCCCCGGAGGCCCACCCGGCGTTGCGGTGGCCCCTTGGCCGCGTAACCGGATACGCTTCCCGTCCTCGATTCCCGCTGGAATCTTGACGGTAATGGAATCGCGGCGACCGTCTGGTCGTGCAACAACCAGCGGCATCTCGCCGCCCAGCACGGCGGTTTGGAATGGAATGGTGATTTCCTGCGAGAGATCGATTCCCTTTGTGGCAGTGGCCTGAGATCGCCGAGACGCGGTTCTGCTGCTGCGGGATCGGCCCAAACCCGAGAATATCCCGCCAAATCCCCCGATGCCGGCTTCCTCCGAGAATTGGCCAGCTCCAAAAATATTCACCAAATCGTCCAAGTCGTCAGAGGTGAAGGTGGCACCTTGGTCGGGCCGGAACTGCGACCTATCTCGCTCCGTCCCTTGAAAGGAACTCCCATAACGGTCATACATCTCCCGTTTTTTGGGATCGTTCAACACCTCGAACGCCTCTTGAACCTCTTGAAATTTCCGTTTCGCGTCTTTGTCGTCGGGGTTGAGGTCGGGGTGATATTTCCTCGCCAGCTCTCGGTAAGCCTTTTGAATCTCGGCCTGAGATGCGTTGCGAGGGACACCCAAGAGTTGGTAGTAATCGCGTGCCATTCGCGTATTCTCGAAGACTCCTACCATCGCGCGTTAAGGGACTCCCTGACTGTTTCTGTCTTAAATTATGACTACTTGTTAGAGGAACAAGAATCCCAGCACCAAAACTGCTATCTGCCAAAATGGCATCCCTCGGGGCACTGGCACTTCGTCAGCGTCCGAATTGCAAGTATTATTCCACAGTTGATCGTGCCAGGGGGCAACAGAGATCAACACAAGAGTCCACAATAATCTTGCGAAGTAATTACCGTGCGGTCGGCCAATCTCAGCCTGCCGCAGGGGTGTACGTCCCGTCCCAGTATCGGAGCACCATCGGAAACGATGCGTCATGATCCGGCGGTCGCGTGCCTGGGGTCGGGTTCAGCCCCCGCCCGCGAAGGACAGCCAATCGTTACCTTTGGCAGAAGTGGTCGTTTAGCCATACCACACGAGGGTCTGGTAGCTTTCATCGCTAGACAAGCCGACGGGTGTAGTATTTGTCCCAAGCCATGTGACGACAACAACTTACGCAACCAGCAAGAGGGAACCTTGGTTCGGATCACCAAAGTCAGCATCATCCAGCAAGACGAACGGCAGAAGATGAGCAAAAACAGCGTGACGCCCCGCTGGCCGTCTGAGAGCGGCTGGGTGATTTGTGGGCCAGGGGCGCGTCAAAACCCCTGAACCACCTTTCCATCAGCCACGGCACTGAGATACACGAACGTGTCGCGATCGATTGTTTGACTAATTGCGCGGCACGATCCGTCACCGAGGGCAAACTGTACCACGCCAGGGTGCCGGCTGGTAAATTGGAACCAGCCCGTCCTACCCTGGTCATCGGCGGCCAAGCCCCAAGCGGAGGCCATGACGCCACAGCCGAGCCATCCGAATGACCGCTGCGGCTCGTGAGTGCCGCCCATGACCTCGCCAAACAGGAGGGTATTACTGGAGCCGTCTCTGAGCGTGGCGAACGATTCCCCGGAGCGATTCCAGAAAACGCCGCGGAACGCATCAGAGCTGTCGACGCCGGTCACCCCCATGTATCCGCCGCAACCCAGGTAGTTTGTGCGTCCCAAGGAAGCCCCCGTACCGTTTGAGAAAGAGGCCCCCACCAACGACACGTACGGCGATACGAAGTGGAAGTGCAACAATGCGATGGCATCCGGTGCGGATCGGGCGGAGTCAGACGGACATAGGAGCAGTGGCAACTGGACTTTTGCCGCGTTCCAGCCGGCGGAACGCTGCCAGTAGGCGGCTCCAGTCTTGGTGTCATCGTAGAGAGAGACTCCTCCGAAGTCGGCCGTATCCGAGTCGCTGGACCTTCGCAGGTTCTCTTGTTCCGTAAAGGCCAGCAAAAAGCCGTGCACCGACGTCCATTGACCTGGATACGGCGGCACCGCGGCCTGTGGCAAAGGCCCCAAATAGCCCGGGGGAAAGCTCTTGTTCACCTCGTGAAAATTGTGCGCGGCGAGGGCTAACTGTTTGAGATGGTTCAAACACTGGCCCCGACGCGCCGACTCCCGGGCCATCTGTACGGCGGGTAGGAGCAAAGCCACCAGCAAACCGATGATCGCGATGACCACCAGCAGTTCGACAATGGTGAACGCAGGTCGCCGGGCACGGAGCATGGGCTTTGCCAGCCGTTTTCGTGAAAACCAGCAGTCTCTATATGAGGAATTGCCGACGCACGTATCGCAAAGGGAGCCTCGCCGGCGACTACCGGCAAAATCATCTCTCCGAATACCATCTTAGAATGCGGAGCTGCCCAGAAACAAGTTCAGACCTGAAATCAGCACGGCAACGCAGCGTCCGCCGGATTGCAGGATGTACGGGGCATTTGCTGCGAGGCATTTTGTCGCAATACCCCATGACCTCAAGATGTTGAGCCGAGCAAACAATCTTGCGATGCCGTACCCATCGCATGATGCCCGCATGATGTGCGCGGCATGGGTTGCGAAGTGTTGTGACCTACCACCACACGACGATGTTGAGCCAGGCAAACAACCTTGGGCTGTGGCCTTAGGCGATTCGGATGACGGCAATCCGATCCGCGTGCTCTTCCACCCAGGATGGGTCCAATCGGCACGGCAATAATGACCGGAGGTTGTCTTGCGCGGCGGCAATGCCAAGGCGAACGGCATCCGGCACAGAACATCCGTTAGCGACCGCCCAAGCTACTGCCCCTGCCAGGGCGTCCCCGCAACCAATGGGATTGACGATCGTCTCAGGGGCGGGAGGCTCGAACCGATAGACCTCGCCCTCTGACACCAACCAAACGGGGGCAGCCCCTTGGGACACCAAGGTCCAAACAGCTCCCCTGCGACACAGCTCCCGCATCCCTTCGAGCAACTCGCGATCGTCACGAAACGACTTCCCCAAGGTGGCCTGTAGCTCGGCGCGATTTGGCTTAACCAGGAGCGGCCGGAGCGGCAATACCCGCAGGAGTCCCGGCCCGCGAAAGTCCGCGACAATTGGCACGCGGCATTCGCAGAGCAAGTCCCGATACGTCTCCTGGGGCATGCCGCGGGGGAGTGACCCGCTGAACACAACGATCTCGGCATTTTGCGAAGAGCGGCAAAGGCGGCCTGCGAAATCGGCTAATTCAGCTTCCGAGATTCGCGTCGCGTCCTCCACCAATTCCGTGATGCGTGCCGCCTGTTGCTCAATGACGGTCACGCACGTCCTGGTCGGCTCGGTGATCGGCACGAAGTCGCACGTGATGCCCAGTTCGCCCAATTCGCGCTGCGTGATTTCCGCGACGTTTGGTCCAATAGGCAAGATGGCCGTCACGTCGCCGCCCATACACCTCGCCGCAACAGCCGCGTTGGTGACTTTGCCGGAAATGCATTCCGCCACATCCCTGGCACGCTGGACCTCGCCCAACGTCAGGCGGTCGAAGATCATGATGCGCTGCCAGGCCGGTGTTAAACCCGCCGCTACGATCACAACACGGCCTCCAGTACAGAGCACACATCATTTTGCGAGGCCTGGCGGGGATTGCCGCTCATGCTGCTGCCAAATGATCCGGCGGCAATCGTTGGCAAGTCCTCGGCCTTGACGCCCAATTCCGACAGTCTCCGCGGAATACCCAGCGCGGTCAACAAATCAGCAATCGCATCGAGGAATCGATCCACGCGCTGCTCTGCCGGCATCGCGGCGGGCAAGTCGAGCACCCGCTCGGCAAGTCGTGCCAATCTCTCGGACTCCGTGACGCGGTTGAACTCCAAGGTGGGCAACAGCATGACGGCGCAGGCCAGGCCGTGAGGTACACCCTGGTGTACCCCGAGCGAAGCGGCAACCCCGTGCGCCATCCCGAGTCCGGAGTTGGCTAGACAAATCCCCGACACCAGGGCCGCGTAGGACATCGCCTCTCGCGCCTGTCGATCCGTCAGATCTCGAGCCAGCGTGTGCAGATCCGGAATGGCCAACCGCAGTGCCGACTCCGCCAGGGCCGCGGGAATGGGAGCGCGGCGTCGCGTCAAGTAACTCTCCACGAGCTGGGTGATGGCATCCATCCCCGAGTGGGCTGTCACCTGCCGCGACGTGGAGGCCGCCAATTCGGGATCGACAATCGCCAGCGCCGGGAGGAGACGATCATCACGAAGGCTCTTCTTGAACGGCGGATCGAGATTGGAGATGACCGCGTTTTTCGTAGCCTCTGTGCCGGTCCCCGCCGTGGTGGGCAGAACCACAACGGGGATACAGGGACGGCCAAGCCGCAGCCCTCGCCCCACGCCCTCCAGGTAATCGCGAATCGAATCACCCTCTGGGTGGCCAAGTCGGGCGGACACCGCCTTGGCCAGGTCAATCGCCGAGCCGCCACCCAAGGCCACAATCACGGCTTTTTCCGAATTGGCCGCCCAGCGCCACCGCTTGGCCAGTTCGTCCACATCCGAAACCAGCGGCTCCCTGTGAATCTCGGCAACATCAGCGATCGCACAGTCACCCTCTCGGATCAGACCCAAGATTTCATTCGCCATACCCGATTGCAACAATGTCCTCGAACCCACAACGACCAGGCATTTCCGACCCAAGGTCGGAAGATAGCGTGATAGCTCGCCACGCCGCCCCCAGCCGAAGACGATTTTCCGAACGGTGGCGAAGTCGAAAGACAACGGCACGTCTAGCACCAAGTTTTGATCCCTGTCGTGTGATTATCTTGTGATTGGCGATCCCACTCGCAATCGAGGTAGTCGTTCATAGGGGTTCTCGTCACTGCGAAACGGCTCGTCCTCTTGTCATTTCGAGCGAAGCGAGAAATCTTT
>DYLS01000127.1 GCA_020721965.1 Blastopirellula marina
GGTCATCTTTTTCGCTACGTGGCACAACACTCAAGGTTACGCCAAGGCGTTGGGCCTTATTCCCGCTGATCTGTTTCGATTGGGTGGTTTGACTATCTTCACTTCGCTGTTCTTACACGCCGACATTTGGCACCTGTTGGGCAATATGTATTTTCTCCTGGTCTTTGGGGACAATACCGAGGACGCACTCGGCCGACTCCCCTATCTTGGCCTCCTCCTTCTCGGCCAGGTTCTCGGCAGCGTTTGCCACGCCGCGTTTTTTCCCAGCAGCAAGGTACCCTGTGTCGGGGCCAGTGCAGCCATTTCCGCGGTGCTGGTCTTCTACGCGATGAGCTTTCCCCGAACGCGAATCGCGTTCATGTTTCGCTACTATCTGTTGATCTTTAAATGGATTCGTTTTCCCGTGGCCGTCGGGCTGATTCTCTGGATCACATGGCAGTTGGTGCTTGCCGCCTTTCAACTCCAGGGCCTAACCAACGTGTCGGCCTTGGGACACCTCGGGGGCGATTTCGCGGGCCTGGCCTTTTGGTTCGTGTACCGCATGTCGCGCACGGGTGATTTAGCCAGCCCTGCGAGTTCTTCGGTCTGAGTGGAGCCCCTACTATTTCGGCAGCATGGACCAATTCGGAGACATGGACTATTTCCGCGGCATAAACCCTTTCGGCGGCGTGGACTGTTTCGGCGGGATAGACCAATTCGGACGCACAGACCAATTCGGCACACCGGTCAAGGAGGAGACGCGATCCAGCCAAAGATATCCCCTGGCCTGCTATTCGTGCCCGCCCCCAGCGGGAGCCGTTGTTGTGGAGGCCGCGGCGATCCGGTTATTATGATAACGCTGATCGGGTCAGGTCGCGCCTTTTCGTGGGAGCACGGAGCTGTGGCCTGTGTCGGAGGCAGCGCGGCCTGTATCACCCCCTCCGCCCATTCAGTTGCCACCTGATCATCTGATCGCGTTGATCGAGCGATTCATTGCAGGAGACAGCCATGTCCAAGGATACCGATGTGCGGATTGTGGCGGTAGATACTGCCACAGAACAGTACGCCTACCGCACTCCCATGAAGTTTGGGGGCCGCGTCGTCGAAGGTGTGATCCTGCGGAATGTGACGATCGAGGTCGAGACCCGGGGCGGGCATCGCGGGCGCGGCTTCGGCTCCATGCCCGTGGGGAACGCTTGGGGCTGGCCTAGCAGCGCCGTCTCCGCGGACGAGACCTTGGCCGCCATGACGCGGATGGGGGAGCACCTGGTGGCCCGCGTCGCTGAGTACAAGGGTTGGGGACATCCGTTGGAAATCACCCAGGATTGGGCCGACTTTTACGAAGCGGCCGCCAAGGACACCGTACAAGAGCTGCAAGTGGCGGAAGGGATGCCGAAGCTGGCATGGCTCGTCGTGGCCAGCCCCTTCGAGGCGGCCATCCACGATGCCTATGGCAAAGCCTTGGGCCAGAATTCGTACAACCTGCTGGGACAGGATTTCGTCAACGCGGACCTGGCGAACTTTCTTTCTCCCGAGTTCGCCGGCGAGTACTTGGACGCGTACACCTTGCGGCAGCCCAAGCAGCGGATGCCCCTTTACCACCTGGTCGGTGCCTTGGATCCGCTAACCGAGCGAGACATTCCGCATCGTCTCAACGATGGCTTGCCCGAAACGCTGCCGGAATGGATTCTCGCCAACGGGTTGACCCATCTGAAAATCAAGCTCAACGGCGACGACCTGAATTGGGACGTACAGCGAGTGGTGTCGGTCGATCGCATTGCCGAGGAGACGCAGCGGGAGCGGGGATGCGAAGCGTGGGTCTACTCTGCCGACTTCAACGAACGGTGCCGCTCGGTGGACTACGTCTTGGAGTTCATGGCAAAGGTGCGGGAGCAAGCCCCTCGGGGATTCGAGCGTTTACAATACATCGAACAACCGACGCACCGCGATTTGCGGGCACACATGGAGAACCGTATGCACAAGGCCGCGGCGATCAAGCCCGTGGTCATCGACGAATCCCTGGTGGATTACGAAAGCCTGCTCTTGAGTCGGGAATTGGGTTACTCCGGAGTCGCCCTGAAGGCTTGCAAAGGGCATACCGAGGCTTTGCTGATGGCAGCGGCGGCCCAGAAGTTCCGGCTGTTCCTCTGCGTCCAGGATCTGACCTGCCCCGGCTACTCCTTCCTGCACTCGGCATCGTTGGCGGCACGGGTCCCCACCGTGGCTGCCATTGAGGGGAATGCCCGGCAGTATAGTCCCGCTGCCAACCGCGGCTGGGACGATGCCTATTCCAGCATGTTTCGTATTCAGGACGGCACGGTAGGGACGGGCGTCCTCACCGGCCCAGGGCTTGGCTTCGATCCGATCCCGTCCAGCCGCTTTTAATCCAAACCTTTTCCCCTCGCGAACTAGGGGGATGCTAATTGCAAGTGATTGTAAGACAAAGATTTACGTCAATTGGGCGTGCTGATTCTCCCGCCGGTTTCTGAGTACAAGGCGAATCGCGCAACTCATTACAGGACAAGAACTTGCGAAAAACCGTTACATGCCTACAGCAAGCAGTACCAATCAACAGGAAATCGTTACGCAGTAAGGCTTTACGTAAAAATACGTCCAGGAGCCTTGGCCTAGCCCGCCGCACTCAGTGGCAGCACCTCGAGGCTGTCCGTGATTCGCCGGCAAGGTGGTCAGCGTGCCCGCCGCTCCCTTCCCCGGGCGCCTTCCGCGCCGGTTTGCATCGCTTCGACGATCACTTTACGCTGTCGCGCAGGCCGAGGGGATTGGCGTCAGGCCGACTTCCAGACTGAGCGGCCCCCAATCTGTCACAAAGCCGATGCAGATGGGGGTCACATTGGAGGGAAAGTGCACTTCGTGGCCCTTTCCGGTGATCACATTCGGCAGGCTGACCGCCATGTTGTAGGTCTCCAACTGAGCCTTTGCCCCACCCGCCACCATGTTCGTCAGCTCGCCCACGGCGTCCAGGACATCGGCGTCGATTTCCTTCGTTTCCGTCATCAGGAGGACGGAGGCGGCCTGGAGTGCGACTTCGCGCGAAAGGCTCAGGACGACCGTCCCTACTGCATTTCCAGTCAATCCAATGACGCCACTGATTTCGTGCGAGGAGCGACTGTCTTGCTTGAGGCTCAATTGTCCCCGCCTGACCCGGCAATCCAGCATGGTCTGGAACGTGTTGCTGAGAGAGGCGATGAATGGATTGATAAACTCGGCTCGCATCATGGATGCCGCGCTCCCCGTCCTAACGTTGCCGGAACGGCCGGACAGTCGTGTCTCCCGCCGGAATTACCCAACCTCCCTCCCCAAGGTCTGGCGACTCTCGGGCAGTTGCTAGCTCGCTTTTGACGAACTGAAACCGGAACGGCCAGCGATCCGTTGGGCCTTGGACACCCCTTTGCCATTGGGAATCGCTGACGCTGGCCGATTCATCGCAAGCGTAGGTTTTTACTTGAGGGCAGTCAAAATGAGCGGGAAGCCCAAGCAACTTTCCGCTGCCGATCTACCGAATCGATCGACACGAGTTGCAGGGGCGTATTTTTTCGCGCAAACGGTACTGCTTGCGTTTTCAATGCGGTTCGCCGAAGCGGCCCCGCCACGCGGCCGAATAGGCATCCGACTCGAACAGCTCTGCCCGCAATTCCTCCGCCGCGGCTCGGGGGAAATCTCGTGCGTTCCAAAGTTCGGTGCGGATGGTCGTACCTAGATAAACGACAAGGTTTTCCGCCGTGGTATTCGGCACGGGCAAAAGGCAGCAGTCCTCGGCGGGCAAGGACAGCCTTTTCCCGGCGGCGGTTATCTCAATCTCGTCTTGCCGCCGCGTCACCTGCACAAGCGCGGAGTCCGTGGGGAGAAGCACGCGATGGTCCAGAGGCCGGAGGAGCTTGCAAACGATGTCTTCTATTCGCAAGAAGTCGAAAACCAATCCTGCCCCGGAAGGGCGGCCTCGCAGCTCGATGGTCAGCCGATAGTCATGCCCGTGGAGCGGTTCGCGTGTCCCGTCCTCGAAGCAAATGAAATGCGCGGCACTGAAGCGAAGGCGTGGCGACGCCACGCATACCGCTATGGTCTGCGATGGTTGGGTCACGGATTCGCGACGCCCCTTGGATTAGGCTCAGCTCCGCCAAATCGCGGCGCGGCCCGCCCTTGTTACCAGCTCTCTGCACCTACCCAGCAGATGCTACCGCCCGTCGATGCAGATGATAAAGCCCGTCCCCCACAGGCAGGCTTTCAAGCAACCTCCGATTGCTCCTCCGGTACGCTCCCCGAGGATGACGTTCCTTTACGATCTTTGCGCTTCTCTAATTCCCGCCCCACAACCTGGCTGACTCGATCCGCGGCACGATTGATGACCGTGACCAGATCGGCGTCGCGATCCTCGATTTTGATCAGCTTGCCCCCCTTCAAGGAAATCAGGACGCGACACTCCTTGTCGACGCCCCCTCGCGGACCATTCACGTCCTCCAGGACGACTTCCACGCTGTGAATCCAACCATTGAACTGGTCAACGGCGAACCCGATTCGGCGTTGAACCAGTTCGTGCGTGGCTGTATCCAGATTGACGCGACGGGTAATGACGCGGAGATCCATAGTACCCTCCTCTCAAACCGCGAGATATCTAGGATGCCCCCGCTGGACACCCTAACGGCTGCCAAAGAGACGCTTGATCCCCTAGGCCGGGTAAAGTCATGAGCCACACTTCGGCGATTCCCACGTCGAATCTGTCGCAGCGTACGATACCCGATCCCTGTGCCCCGGTGCGCAGACGAAAAGCCAAACTTCCTTGTCGCAACATTAGACCTCCAGGCGGCCTAAGTTTTGGTGGTTCTGATCGCCCGACTTCGAACCAAATCTCATGGTAGCCGGGTTTTCCCGGCAAACAAGCCTTTTTTCTAATTTTAGTACGCAAACGAGCGAGCAAGCGATATTTCACGCCCTCAAGGGGTGAAAATTCCGTTGCCTACCACCCCAGCCCCTCAAATCCCTGCCCTCCTTGATAGACTTTGCCCCGATGTCCCCGGTTCGCCCTTTATGCCACGGTATGTGCCAATCTTCCCAACCCCCCTTGCGTCGTCCCCGAGACAAACGGGGCGGCACCACGCCGTAGAGGCATATCGGGGAAATAGCGGAAGCATAATTGGGGAAAGGATGACCACGACATAACCGTTACCGGAACGCTCGGGGTCTCGCGCCGTGTCCACCACAACATCTTGTGGTCCGGTTGAGCAATCGACGCATACGAGCAGAACGCTTTTACTACACAGCTTCCGAAAACGCGAGGTTTTCCGCATGATTCGGCTCGTGAACGGTTACGCCATGGACCTTCGTTCCAATGCGTTCTCTCCCCATGCGAAACCGGGATTCGCCCGACGGTGTATACTTCTACGCTAGAGGGGGCGAACATGTGTGGTGGAAGACGCCACCAGCCCACTGGAATCATGCCCCCCCAATATCTTTACTGTTTTTGTCGCCAGGCTCAAGTTGTAACACGCAAGCGAGGTTTTCACAGTCCATGATGACGGCTGCCCACAAGACACTCCGCAACGGGTTGCAGCTCCTTTTTTTCGCAATCCTGACGAGCATCGGCCCAGTGTTTGGGGAACCGCTGAACTGGAGTCTTTTGCCACAAAACTGGAATTGGTGTGCCCATCTCGATGTCGCTAATCTCAAAAAGTCGCCTTTGGCGCTGGAGTGGATCGACCAAATCGTCGAGCAGAGCGAAGATCTTCGCAAACTCCGCGAGATCCCCCTGATAGGTCTCGATCCCGGCGAGGACATTCAAAGCGTGACCATCCTGGGGTCGGGCTTCGATCCCCAAAAAGGGATCGTCTTGCTCCACGGCCAGTTTGATCGCAAGCGGCTAGTCGCCTTGGTCTCGATGTCCCCTCGCTACGAAACGGAGGAGTTTCAGGGCAAGGTCCTCCATCGGTGGTGGGATTCCGATCAAAATGCCCAAATGATTGGCACCTTCCTATCAGATAACTGCCTTGCATTCGGCAGGGACGACGCCACCCTTCGCGGGATGATCGCGGCAAGCGATGCCAAGGCCGCTCCGACGGATCCCTTTTTCCTCAGCGATCCTGATGCCTTTTTCGTGTTCCACGCCCGGGGTTTGGACCATCTGCCCGTGCCCTTCGCCTCCCCGATCGTGAATCGCAGCCGACGCCTCAGTCTGGTCATTGGCCAACGGGCGGATCGGGTATTCGGGGAGGTCGTCGCCGAGTTTCAATCGGCAGACACAGCAAATGACGTTCGGGACGTGTTGGCAGGACTGACCGCTTTCGGAAGACTGCAAAATGCGGACCGTCCAGGAATTTACGAACTGTTGCAAACCACCACATTCTCCGCCACGAGTAACGTGGCCCACGGAAAATGGGAGGGAACCGCGAGTTTGTTCCGGGAAGCATGGGACAGGTACGTTGCTCCAGAAATACGTTGAGATGGTTCCGTCGCGGGAATCACGGAGATCGTGATTAGAAAGGGTGACACCATAGGATGCCCGCGATGCAGGAATCGGTACCGCGGCAAGAGATCCAGGCGTTGTCCGACGAGCATCTGGCTTGCCGGGCGCAGGAGGGCTGCGCCGCCAGCTTCGAGGAGCTGGTCCGCCGCTACCAGGTACCCATCCTGCACTTCCTCCGCCACAAATCGTTCGCCGTGGACGACGTGGAAGACATGACGCAGGAGACATTTTTGAGGGCCTATCGCAAGTTGCGACAGTATCGCGGGGATCGGGCATTCCGGCCGTGGTTGTTCACTCTCGCCTATCACGTGGCCTTGAACGCCCAACGCGACAAACGGCGTGCCGAGCGGGCCAGGCCCATGCAAGAGGCGATCAACGAGGCCGCTTCCCAGCCGGACAGCCAAGCGGACCCGGAAGCCCATCGGCGATTATGGAATGTCGCCGAGGATGTCTTGAGCCAACCGCAGTTCACCGCGGTCTGGCTGTATTATGTGGAACAACTGAGCATTCGCGAGATCGCATTCGTCCTGAAGCGATCCAACGCCGCGGTCAAGACGACACTATTTCGGGCAAGACAGCGATTGGAACCGTTCCTCCAAGAGTTCGCGGAGAACAACGAATCGGCGACAAAGAAAAGGCAAACGCCGCGCTGAGAGGTCGGACCTTTTTGACGGTGCCACCGGATGTCCCGGCCGCGCCGATAAATGTTCGAAGCTCACCCGACGTTCATTTACGCCGGGTAGGTGACGATAGACATCGAAAACATGAGGAATCACGGTAGCATTGACACGCGCCACCAGTGTGGGGGGAGAAATTCCCATGCCAGATCGGAAATTCTCCGAACCTGATCACGATTTTCTTTCCGATTCGCCGCTCAGTGAGCGACTCCGCGACGAGGCATTGCGGGACCGCCCGGCGTTTTCGCTGTCCTTGCACGCGAGGATCGTCCAGGCGGTTCAGGCAGCCCCTTCGCCCTCGCGACGGTTCACCGAGCGGTTTTGGTGGTTTTGGACGATGCCTGAGCGGCGAGACCTGCTCCTGCTTTCCACCGGCGCGCTGGCCGCGGCGCTATGGATCGCCTTGACCGCCTGGTGGTTGGCGAGCGATCACGGCGGAACGACAGATTCCGCCGCTCCCGTAGCGTCAGGGAATCGACAGATCGCACGCGGGTCCAATGATGTGCCAGCGCCGCCCCCCATGTCGCCGCCGGAGGTACTGGAGGCGGCTTCGTCCCTTCCAAACGTCGCGATCCGTCAGTTCCAAAACACCCTGGCTCAAGTAGATGCCCAGAAATGGGCTTACCTGGACCACGATGCGACGGTGGCCAAGCTGTTGCTGGAGAGTCCGTTTCCCACCGGATTGGCGGCGACGGTCCCCCCACAATAGTCCCCGACTTACAGCGGCCCAACTTCGCGCGAGAACGCAAACTTTCCGCAAGATCAACGAAGCCACGAACAAGTGATGGACTCAGTTGACCCTTCGCCAAGCTCTTCAGCCGGAGATGGACTTCATCCGGATAGGATTCTGGATCAGAAAAGGGCGGACCGGCTTCCAACCGCGTGATGGGTTACGCTGGCGGTCTTGCCACTAGAACGGATGGGTGATTGCGACGGGCGTCGGTGACGCAGGTTGTTCGTTTCGGGTTCCGTTTTGAGAAGGAGTTGCACCGTGAGAAGAGTGTCGTTTCCTTGGAGAATGGCAGCGGCCGTGGCTGCCATATTGGCCTGTGCGATACCCGGGTTCGGGCAGGAGCCGATGGGGATCGTTCGATTCGCCCCGCTCTCCCAGTGGGAAAGCGTCTTGGACGGTATCGAAGATGTCAGCCAAGACGGCGCGGTGGGCAAGGTTTTAGCACCCGCTCGCATCGGATTGGCGATGGCCCGTGGCGGCGGAATCGACGACGCACGCCCTTGGGGAATCGCCTGCCTGCCTTTGGACGATAATGCTGGAGTCGTCCTCATCGTCCCCGTCCAGGACTTGGATCGCCTTCACCAGACTGCCAGACCCGCTATCGAGGAACTTGAGGAATTGGACGGCGGGGTCTATCAGGTGAAAATGGGCGGTCGAACTCTGTACTGTCTGCCGGGCGACGGCTGGCTATTCGTTTCGGAGAAGGAAGGGGCGGTGCGGCAGGTTCCCGGTGACCCCTCCCCTTGGCTCGATGCCTTGGACGGCTCCGCCTTGATCGCGGTTCGCGCTAACTTGGGCGCCGTGCCCCGCGCGCAGGCCGAAATGGTCAAGGAGTGGTTTCACGAGCAGGCCAGCGAGGCCATGCGGCAAGGTCCCCACGAAAGCGATGCGATGTACGAGCTTCGCAAAGCCATTGCCCAGAGATTGGATGCGACCATCTGGGATATCCTTGGGCAAACGCAGACCTGCGACTTTAGCATCCGTTGGGATCGCGATGCTGGAAAGGTCGTCATCTCCACCGTCTGGAAGGCCCAAGAGGGGAGCGATCTGGCCGCTTGGATGCAAAAGCAGGAGGGCCTGGTAAGCCCGCTGCCTGTCCTCAAAACGCATCCTGGTGCCGTGTTCTACCTCGGCTGGAACTATCTGTTCCCTGCCCCATCACAAGTGGAGCTGGCCGCAGCAGGCGAAGTAATCCGCGGTGAACTGTACGGTCAACTCGATCAAAATCTATCGGATGCGGATGAGGCCGAATTCGCAAAAGGCATGGTCGATGATCTTCTGCGATTGTTGGGCCAGGCGATCGAGAGCGGTCAAAGCGAAGGCGCGTTTGCCTTGCTCACCCGCGATGAAAACCTTTACCTCGTGGCCGCTGGTCGGGTGCCCGACCCGTACGGCGTAGAAGAGTTCGCCGAGAAGGTCGTGGAGGCCATCCAGGCCAAGGCGCCAAGCAACGCGGTCTCGGTAGAACCCTTCGCATTCGCCAACGAAGACAGTCAGATTCACCTTCTAACTCTGACCCTGCCAGAAAAAGCCCAGCGAAATCCGGCCGTCGAACGAATGTTCGGCACAAAGATCGAAGTGGCCATGCTCGTGTCGGACGAGTACGTGGCGTGGGTCATCGGAAAAGACGCTGTCCCCATGCTCCGGGACCTCGCAGAGCAAGCTGAGGCTCACGGCCCCCAAACTTCCCCCGCCGTGGAGATGCAAGTCGGCATCGAGAAGGCCGTCGCGTATGCCCTGCAACTGGCTCCCGAACACGTAAAAGAGAAGCTCTCGGCTGTACTCGATCTTCTCAGCGAGACATCCGATGAGGAGCAGATTCGGGTAACCGTCGATTGCCACGGTTCCGATGTTCGCAAGACGGTCGAGATCGACCAGGCCGTGTTCCAAATTCCACAGGCCGTCCAATAGTCCCCCTTCTGCCAGCGCTGGCTCGGGAGCAGCAGCCGGCAGCGTTTTAGCGACAGGATTCCGCGATCCCGGCCCGACTACGGTGGCTGCCGTCGTCGGGCCGGCGCCTTATTCTGGCCCTGCCCAAGGGGTAGCGGATCCTCTATCACCTTGACCCTGTTAGGGTTAGGGCCTAAACTTGTCATCAGACTTCGTATTCCCAGTGTACTCCCAATCGCCGTTTTGGGCCTTTTCCCCGTTGGGTGATCCGAAATCGTGAAACGAGCCATCATCAGCGATATCCATAGTAATCTCGAGGCCTTGCAAGCCGTCCTGACCGACATCCGGGCGAATGGCATTCAAGAGATTTACTGCTTGGGCGACATCGTGGGCTACGGGCCAAACCCGCGAGAATGCGTCGACCTCGTCATGAATTGCAAGGTCTGCCTATTGGGCAATCACGATCAGGGGGCACTCTTCGATCCCGAGGGATTCAATGTCGGTGCCGAACGGGCCATCTTTTGGACACGCGAGCAATTGGAGGATGTGAACTCGACTTCTCCCTCGGCCTTCAAGCGGTGGGATTTTCTGGGAGAGCGCCCACGTGTTCACAAAGAAGGCACCATCATCTACGTGCACGGTTCCATCCGTAACCCACTCAACGAATATGTCTTCCCGGAGGATATTTACCAGCAGAGCAAGATGGAGAAGATTTTCTCCATGATCGAATGGATTTCTTTTCAGGGGCATACCCACGTCCCAGGTGTCTTCACCGAGGCTTTGGAGTTTTTCTCACCCGAGGAACTGGAGAATCAGGAGTTCCCGCTGGACGAAAGTCAGAAGCTGATGATCAACGTCGGGTCCGTGGGCCAGCCCAGGGACGGCGACCGCAGGGCCTGTTACGTGATTCAAGAGGATAACCTGGTCCGCTTTCGTCGCGTCGAATACCCTGCCGAGATCACGCAGCAAAAAATCCACGCCATACCCGAGCTAGACAACCGCCTGGGGGATCGCCTTTTGGAAGGCCGATAACTGGCGGATCGGGAGAGCTGGCAATTTGCCTCCGGCCTGGGAGGGCCTCTTGCCCCACCCGATAAAATATATGGCATCGGCCAATCTGCCCGCGTGGGGGTAGCCGTACCACCGACTCATGAGGCCAGAAGGCCCTACTGGATTCGTGACGGAATACGTTACGAAAGGAGCTTTCGCCATGCCGGATATCACCTTGGAGCAGGCTCAAAAGGTCCTCGACGCCGCCTTGCGGAAATCCCGCGAGATGGGTGTGAAGATGGATATCGCCATTGTCGATGCAGGCGCCAACCTGAAGGCCTTTGCCAGGATGGATGATGCCTGGCTGGGATCGATCGATATTGCCATTCGAAAGGCCAAAACCGCCCGATTCTTCGACATGAATACCGGCGAGATCGGCAAATTGTCTCAGCCGGGCGGACCGTTGTACCATATCGAGCACTCCAATGGTGGCCTGATCACCTTCCCGGGTGGGGTACCGCTGAAAAACACGGAGGGGGTCATCATCGGAGCGATTGGTGTCTCTGGCAGTGCTGTGGAAAACGACCACGCTGTGGCCCTAGCCGGTGCTGCCGCCCTGAATGGTTAGAATGGTTAGACAATCGGCCCGTGCGACCAAAACCCAGACCGTGGCGGGCACTGCAGCGCAAAGTCCGCCCTGATGGCATGAATTGCGAGGCATGGATTGCCGGGTGCTGTATCCCGTCATCACAAGATGTCCAGCCGAGCAAGCAATCCTGCGCCGTAGTGCTAGGCCGCTATCCGGATTGGGCCAGCGTTGCTCTGCGACGGTTCCCAAAGCCGGCCGTTGCGAGCGC
>DYLS01000296.1 GCA_020721965.1 Blastopirellula marina
ACGAAAGTCGCCTGGCGAAGCTGGAATTGAATGAGACCGCCCGACCCCTGCTGGATGAGGAGTTTGAGGAGGCCACCGAGGGCGAAGAGGTCGAGCACAAGGAGCGGCTGAAGACCAAGTGGGCACAGCTCGAGGCATTGGTCGGTACGGAGAAGCGGTTGAAGCTGATCGCCGAGGATCTGGTAAAGCACTTCGAGACGCGCCTTTCGGCGATGGACGGCAAGGCGATGATCGTCTGCATGAGCCGGCGCATCTGCGTCGAGCTCTACAAGGCCATTACGGCGATCCGTCCAGACTGGCATCACGATGATGACGGTGCGGGAATCCTCAAGATCGTGATGACGGGTTCGGCATCGGACCCGGTCGATTGGCAGTCACACATCCGTAACAAGCCTCGCCGAGAGGAACTGGCCAAGCGTTTCAAGGACCCGAAAGAACCGTTCAAGGTAGTTATCGTCCGCGACATGTGGCTGACAGGGTTCGACGCCCCGTGCCTCCACACGATGTACGTGGACAAGCCGATGCGCGGCCACGGGCTGATGCAGGCCATCGCGCGGGTAAACCGCGTCTTCAAGGACAAGCCCGGCGGCCTTGTGGTGGATTACCTTGGCCTCGCTGACCAGCTCAAATACGCTCTGGCCAACTACACCGAAAGCGGCGGCAAGGGCCAGACAGCCATCGACCAGGAAGAGGCTGTGGCTGTCATGCTGGAGCGGTACGAGGTCTGCTGCGGCATTTTCCACGGCTTCGACTGGTCGCATTGGAAGATCGGTGGGCCGCAGGAAAGGCTTTCGGTGCTCCCGGCGGCGCAGGAACACGTGCTGGCCCAGGATGACGGCAAGAACCGGCTGGTGAAGGCGGTTGGCGAGTTGTCGAAGGCGTTTGCGCTGGCCGTTCCTCATGAGAAGGCGCTGGAGATTCGGGACGACGTGGCCTTCTTCCAGGCGGTGAAGTCCGTGCTGACCAAGAGCACGGGGGACGGCCGCCGCAGCCCGGAGGAGATCGAGCTCGCCATCCGACAGATCGTCTCGAAAGCGGTGTCTTCGGATGAGGTCATCGACATCTTCGCGGCGGCTGGACTGAAGAAGCCGGACATCTCGATCCTGTCCGATGAGTTCTTGGCGGAAGTGCGCGGCATGCCGCAAAGGAACTTGGCTGTAGAGATGCTGCGCAAGCTGCTGGAAGGCGAGATCAAGGCACGCGGCAAAAAGAACATCGTCCAGGCCCGGTCGTTTGCAGAGCTCCTTGAGAATGCAATCAAGAAATACCAGAACCGGGCCATTGAAACGGCACAGGTGATCGAAGAATTGATCGCATTGGCGAAGGACCTGCGCGAGGCCAACCAGCGAGGCGAGAAGCTGGGGCTGACGGATGACGAGGTAGCCTTTTATGACGCGCTGGAGGTCAACGATAGCGCAGTGGCCGTCCTCGGCGATGAGACACTGCGGCTGATCGCTCAAGAACTCGTCAAGGCGGTGCGGAACAGCATCACCATCGACTGGACTGTCAGAGAAAACGTCCGGGCCCAGATGCGGGTGATCATCAAGCGGATTCTTCGAAAATACGGCTATCCGCCGGATAAGCAGGCCCACGCCACTGAGCTTGTTTTGGAACAAGCGGAAGTCCTTTGCAAGGACTGGACGGAAAAAGAATGACCAACGAGGAAATAGCCAGATTCTTCAACACAACGCGGCCCTTCATCCAGGGCAACC
>DYLS01000021.1 GCA_020721965.1 Blastopirellula marina
AACTCGCCATAATCTGGACCACGATCGCGCCGTGATGTTCCAATGGAAGGGCGGTACGCTCGGCAACATCGACCTGTACTTGGAGTCGAAATCGGCCCAGCCCGTTGATCTGGAAGCTCACCTTTGCCGCGCTAAGACCTTGTGCGGTTTTCAGGATGCGGAGCAAATTGGAACGATGAAAGTAACCTTGCCACCTGATCTTCGCGACTGGATTCGTGTCCCGATTGGGTTGCAGCTCGAGCCGGGGTACTACTTCCTTTGGCTTCCGATGACGCCGGGGGTAAGCTGGGCGCTCTTTGGTTCGGAGCCTCCGCAAACAGCACGCGCGTACCGCAGCGGCGATGCTTGGAATCAAATGCCCGGGTGCTACGCATTTCGCACCGATCCCCCCGGCGAAGAGGCGTCGAGGTTGGCCGACGATTGGGATGATCAGCCGTGGTTTTCACCGCAAAACGTGGTGGATGGTTTTGCCCGCGCGATCCGGGGTATCCCGCACTCCTGGCGGCCCGACCCCGCGCAGGAGTTGCCGCAATGGGTCGAACTGAAGTTTCCGTCCCCGGTTGTATTCGACACGGTGCACATCAGCTTTCAGAGCCGCCAGCTCGCTGCAAAAGATTTTTCACTCTCCGCGCAGGTCGACGGCCAGTGGCAAATGCTGGTTCAGATAGCAGATAATGCCCAACGACGGCGTGTCTTGTGCATCCCAGAAACGCGCACCGATCGCTTGCGTTTGAATGTGCAAAAAGCGCCCCCGGAAATCGGTGTCTGCGAAATTCGCGTTTACCGCGAGGGAAGTCCGTAAAAACGCTTGCTTTCTAAACACCTATTTTTTGAAGCGGAGAAGCTGGCAAGTCGGGAAGGCGTGAACGGATGGCTGGTCGCCGAGGGAGGCTCTGAACAAGTTCCAGATTTCCCTCGAAAACCTGCGCCAACCAACTTGATATCGTTGGAGTTAGTCGCGGCAATGTGGCTGACGGGCGAAAGCGTTGTGTTAGGAAAACCAAAGAGTTTTATGAGGACAACCACTTAGCTTTCGGAGAAAACCCATGAAATCGAGAATCAAGCGGCGATCTTTTCTAGCAGGCTCTACCGCTGTGGTGGCCGGGGCGATGGCTAGCCACGTCCTGCCTGGGCCTTTCGCAGGGGCTGTTGCAATGGAGGGGGCGGGCTACCGAACCAAGCTTCTCAAAGCCATGATCGGTAATCCAGATGAGGCTACCCTGAAATCCTTGAAAGACGCTGGCTTTGATGGCATCGAGTCCAATCAACGTCACGCCTCGATCAAGGAAGCAACGGCAGCTCGCAAGCTGGCGGAGTCGCTGGGCCTGCGCGTGCATTCTGTGCTATACGGCTGGGCGAATTTCAACACCGACAGCGTTGACGCCGACATCGAGAGCGTCAGCAGGTCGTTACAGACCGCCGCCGCGTATGGAGCCGATGCCTTGCTCCTTGTGCCGTGCCGCATCGGTGGAATGGCCATGCCGAAGCCCTGGGAGTTCGAAATCGAATTCGATGAGAAGACGGGACACGTTCTCCAGGTGGTACCGGGCGACAATAATCCGTATCGGAAGTACATCGAGGCCCACAACCATGCTATCGATACATCCACGGAGGCCGTGAAAAAATTGATCCCCGTGGCGGAAAAGGCGAAGGTGATCGTCGCCCTGGAGAACGTCTGGAATAACCTATGGGTCAAACCGGCGATCTTCGCGCACTTCATCAAGTCGTTCGATCACCCAATGGTAAAGGCCTATTATGATATCGGCAACCATGTGAAGTACGCACCCCCGCAGGAGTGGTTGCGGGCTTTGGGCAAGCAAATCGTGAAGATGCATGTGAAAGACTTCCTGCTGAACCCCGACGGTCACGATGGCAAATTCGTGCACCCACGCGATGGAAGCATCCAATGGCCATCAGTTCGGAACGAAATCGAGAAAATCGGGTACAACGGGTTCATGACAATCGAAGATGACGGGCTCAGTCTCGATGAATTTAGCCGTCGGTTGGATTCGATCATTGCGGGCCAGTGACAATTAGGGAGCAGTGGCAATGAGGATCGCTCGATTGCTGGCTTGGCCAGCCACGTGGCTTTGTTTGATGGCGTGGCCGACGGCTCTGACTCTCGGGGAGGGCGGGGATGCCAATCCGCCGCTTCGGGCCGGGGTGATTGGCCTGGATACCTCGCACGTCATTGCGTTCACAGATCTCATCAACGACCCGAAGGCGGAGGGACCTTTGGCTGAAGTGCAGGTTACGGCGGGCTATCCTGGCGGGTCACCGGACCTTCCGGCGAGTTGGGATCGAGTGGGGGAATATACAGCCAAACTTCGTGAGAAGGGCGTGACCATTTGCGATTCCATCGAGGCCATGCTTCCAAATGTCGATGTCGTCTTACTAGAAAGTGTTGATGGACGGCCTCACCTGGAGCAAGCCCGCAAGGTCATCGCCGCCAAGAAACCCCTCTTCATCGACAAGCCGATGGCGGCCTCACTCGTGGATGTGCTCGCGATCTTTCGCCTTGCCGATCAGGCGGGCGTGCCGGTATTCTCCAGCTCATCCCTCAGATTCAGCTCAGGTTTTCAAGCCGCGCGGCGTGGAGAGCTGAAGATCGGGGATGTGCGCCGTTGCGCGGCTTGGAGCCCGATGCATCTCGAACCGCATCACCCCGATTTGTTCTGGTACGGCGTCCATGGTGTGGAGACGCTTTATACCATCATGGGGCCGGGCTGCAAGACGGTAACGCGAGAATCACCGGAGCGCGTGGTTGGAACTTGGGGCGATGGCCGCATCGGCGTGTTTGAGGCTCGCAAAGGGTACGGAGCCGAGGTCGAAGGCTCGCAGGGGACTGCATCGGCGGGGACCTATGAGGGCTACGGACCGCTGGTAGTGGAAATCTGTCGCTTCTTTAAGACCGGACTCTCCCCCGTTCCACGCGAAGAAACGATCGAAATCTTCGCCTTCATGGAAGCCGCCGACGAAAGTAAGCGACTGGGGGGAAAACCCGTGGACATTGCCGAAATCCTCAAACGAGCCGAGGCGGCCCTCGCGGATACCCAGTAAAGGCAAGGAGTGCCGGGCAAACCCTGATGGACCGACGAACTCGCGATTGGTTCGATCGCCAGCTTGATGCGGTAATGATCGCCCTGCCCGAGCGGTTGAAACAAATGGTTTCGGTGATTCCCCTCTATGTGGAGGATTATCCGTCCAGGAAGGTGGCACGCGAGCTTCGGCTGAGGCATCGCTCGGAGTTGTGCGGGCTGTTTTCTGGAGTGCCGCTTCATGAGAAGCGGCTGGACGAACCAACGGTAAGCCTGCCAGATCGGGTGACACTTTACCGTGAAGGCATTATCGCCGCCGCATCGGCGAACCACGGGCACGTCACGGATAGGAGCGTGCGCGAAGAGATTCGTATCACCCTACTTCACGAGTACGGGCATTACTACGGGATGTCCGAAAAGGAGTTGGAAAGCTACGGGTACGGTTGAAAGCTCGTCAGGGAGCCTGCTTCTGAACCCGGAACCGCGGTGTCCCTGCTTCGAAGTCGGGTCCGTATTGCCCGCCTCGGGCGACTCCGCAAGAGCCAGTAGGAGTTCGAGGCTTAGGTCGAGTTCTGGTGATCCTAGGACGTAAGGGCATGTCATGAAAGCACGGCTGATACGACTTCATCCCAGCGACAATGTCGTCGTTGCCAGTGGGACGATTCCCAAAGGCACTGTCGTGAAGCTGGATCGGGTGCGATTGACGGTAACGTCGAACCTCCGCATGGGCCACAAGGTCGCTGTGCGCCCCATCGCAGAGGGCGAAAAGGTGATCAAGTACGGCCACCCGATAGGGATCGCTACTGTGAACATTGAGCCTGGCCAATGGGTTCACGTCCACAACCTGCGAAGTGGCTATATCACGACGCGCGAGCATCGCGGGACCGCCCCCATGATTCTATCGTCATCCAATCGGGCCGCGCCGGCGGAGCCCCGCACAACGACAGGCGTTGACAGCAGCCCATCCTCCCAGATTGGTGAAACAGCAGGTCCTCAACAACCCGCCGCGGATTAGGAAGGCTTTCAGGAGCATCCGTACCCATAGCCGGGGCTTCAGCATTAGAATTTCCGCACAATTGGCCGCAGCTTCAGTATACTCGTGGCGATGATTGCGGCAATCTCGGGGAAGGCTGCGAGGAAGGTGTAGAACAGGGAATCACGGAGTAGTAGGGAGTCGGGTAATAGTCGTGGCACGGAAAAATGGCGGCGCCCAGCGGACGTTTGCGAGCCCGGGGCGGAATGTGATGCGCAGACTGGCAGGGCGGCACGAGTTCTTGCGGATGATGAATCTCGCCATGTTGCGAGAGGGCTTGGTCAAGCTGATCACGCCATTCTAACCCGACAGCTAGGCCCCCAACCGACCGGCCAAGCGGCTCCTCTGTGCATTGGCCGTTTCTATCGCGAGCCAATGTGCAATGACTTAGGGATACTGCTCGCCCACACGGCTATGGACGCATAACCCACACAACATAGAGAATATAGAAGCGATTGCAATTGCCACATGGTCGCGTGTTCTTCTCGATAGACCCGCGATTGTAACGCAACACCCAAGGCTTTTCAAAAAAAGACGATTGTGTAGAGGTTCCCGGAGTTGGTCCGAGGTTTTCAATGTCATCTGCGCGCAACAAGAATCGGGTTACTTGCGAAGTAACTTGCCGACCAAAAGGAACAAGGGCACCGCAGCAAGTTGCATCCCCACCGAAAAGATGATGAGCGCGGGCAGTGACTGATCGTACAGAATCCCCATCAACACGCTGCCTAAGAACCAGAACACGCCAAAGCCTGTATTGAAAATTCCATAAGCCGAACCACGTCGCTCTTGCGAGACCATGTCTGCAATTGCGGCACGCAGGATGGACTCTTGCGCGCCCATGCCAATGCCCCATATCGCCATGCCGAGTACGGCCAAAGGGAAACCGCCCAGGAATACGAGGGGCGCGAAGGATGCCGAGATCAGCGAAACAATCATCAGGATTGGTATGCCAGTGCGGTCAAACCATCGACCAAATATCAGGGCCGCCAGTGCGTCCACACCCATCGCAACGGCATACAGGAGTGGAATCCAGGTGTTGGGTACAGACGATACTTTTCCAAAATGATACGCGATCAATGGAAAGTCCACATAGCCCGCCGCGACGAGGGCGACGGCAGCGAGATAAACCCAGTAGGCGGGGGGGAAGCCATGCGTCTGCAACTGGGGTGTTGTGGGTTCCAAATCCTGTGGATGCGGGTAGAGCCAGCGTGCCGCCAGCAACACGGATAGCGCGAGTATTGCTGGGACCACGAGGGCGGCGAACGCGGTGGGATAATCGTTTTGCGTCGCCATCACGAGCGCGACGATCAAGGGGCCGGCCACAGCGCCGATTTGATCCATCGCCTCGTGCAACCCAAAACCCCAACCACGCCCCGTTTCCTTGGTCGCGTAGGAGAGCATGGCATCACGTGCTGGGGTACGAAGTGCCTTTCCCATTCGCTCGGCAACCAGGAGCGCGGCAGCGATTTCCCATTTACCAGCCAATGCCAGAAGCGGTACAGAGAGCAAGTTGATCGCGTAGCCGACCAACGTGATGGCCCAATAGCGACGCGTGCGGTCGCTCAAGTATCCCGACACGAGGCGCAACCCGTATCCGACCAGTTCCCCCAACCCCGCGACAATCCCTACGACCGTCCCGCTTGCACCCAGAAACGCGAGATAGGGTCCCGCAATACTACGCGCACCTTCATACGTGGTGTCTGCCAACAGACTCACGAGGCCGAGCAGGATGACGAATTTGATAGCAGCAGCTTTGGTGGGAGTCGACGATCTGGTCTGGGGGGATAGGCGATCCATGGGCGATCCTGTCTTATGTGGATTCTATCTCTGACGTAGCCAGGCGGCTAGCTGGGCTAGGGATTGGTGATCATCTTGCTTGTTGCGGGCCGTAAAGATGTCGATTTAGCCCGCAGGCATTCAATGGGCGGAAATCCGATTTTACCTCTCGGGAACCTCTGAACAACCCGCCGTGTTACAGATCATTTCCGTTATGGCTCAGCCGTGAACGGTTACCGCCCATCTATTGACGCCGCACTGCGAGAGCGGTAAAGATTGAAAGGAAAGGTTCGGATCGGACAATCTCGCCCCCGACTCTAGTACTACCGCGCAAAGTCCGCCTGATCGCATGATGTGCCCAGCATGTCTTGCAAGGCGATATGTCTCATCATCACAAGATGTTGAGCCAAGCAAGGAGTCTTGTGCTGTAGTATCAGCCGGTGGTGAATCCGATTAGGGAAAGCCCGATTGGCGGTCCATTCCACAGGATTGAGGAGACACCATGCCCATCAGTGAACGGAAGACGGAGCTAGCGCGGCGACGAAAGCGTCGCGAAAAATACGCCATTTTCAAACGGAAATTAGAAAAGGCCACGGTCTCCGAACGTGCAGCGATTGCCGAAAAGATCCGCCGGATGGCCACGGATCCGGAGGTCGTGTTGAAGAATCTCGGGCTCGCTGATTGACCAGCGAGCCGAATTCCCGAGCAGACAACCCGGGCTGTTAATCCGCGCTCTTGCGATGCAACCGCTTGCGGGAGCGAGATGCTGTCTAATGGAAGGAGGAGTCAACATGGCCTCCAAAAGCGTCTTCAAGCGGATCATCGATCGGGAGATCCCTGCTGACATCGTGTACGAAGACGGGGATTGCCTGGCCTTTCGAGATATCAACCCCCAATCGCCCGTCCATGTTGTCCTTATCCCTAAGAAAGAAATCGCCGATTTCCAATCCGTTACGACGGAGGATGAGGCGATCCTGGGAAAATTGCTGATGGCCGTGCCGCGAATCGCCGCCAGCCTAGGGCTGAACAACGGGTTTCGACTAGTCTTGAACAACGGAAGAGATGCGGGTCAGGAGGTGAAGCATCTGCACTTCCACATCTTAGCCGGCCGCCCTTTTGGCTGGCCACCTGGTTAAGACCTTTCTCTGCATCCGAGAACGACGGCGACGGATAATGACGCTCCATCCTGATCTCGCCTCCAGGCCACTCGGTTGGATCGAGGAATCTTTGGAAAAGCTGAGACAGGACGGCCTGCTTCGCTCGCCAAGGGTCCGGCATGGGGCGCAGTCGGCCGTGATCGACCTTGACGGCCGCCGGTTGGTGAATTTCGGGTCGAACGATTACCTGGGGCTGGCAAGCGACTCACGCTTGAGGGGTGCAGTACAACAGGCCCTACTGCAAGATGGCTTTGGGGCTGGCGCAAGTCCGTTGGTATGCGGCCGGGCCGAACTCCACGACCGCCTGGAAAATGCCTTGGCCCAATTCGAGGGCGTGGAATCCACCATCGTCTTCCCGTCGGGGTTCGCAGCGAATAGTGGTACCATCGCCGCCCTCGTCGGACCGGGAGATGCCGTGTACACCGACGAGAAAAACCATGCCAGCATCTGGGACGGTTGCCGTTTGAGCCGCGCGGATGTCAAGGTCTATCGCCACTGCGATCCTGACCACTTGGATTCACTTCTGGCCAAGCATCATCATCGGCGCCGGTTAATTGTGACCGATACCGTATTCAGCATGGATGGCGATCTCGCGCCCTTGGTCGAGCTATCCGAGATTGCCGCTCGGCACAAAGCCATAATGATGGTCGATGAAGCACACGCAACTGGTGTCTTCGGTGAACGCGGAGGGGGGCTTTGCGAGGTTTGCGGGGTCGAAGAGCGAGTGCCCGTCCGCGTGGGAACCCTCAGCAAGGCCCTGGGCGGAATCGGTGGGTTTACGGCTGGGATTCGCTTGCTGACCGCCTGGCTATTTCAACGAGCGAGGTCTTACGTTTACTCGACGGCCTTCCCCGCGTCGCTCTGTGCTGCTTCATTGACGGCCCTCGACATCGTCCGCACCGAACCATGGCGGCGGCGGGAACTGCTAAATCGGGCCGCGCGGTTCCGCCAGGCCCTGCTAAGTCAAGGCTGGAACGTGGGAAATTCACAAAGCCAGATTATCCCCATTGTTGTGGGCGATGCGCAAGCGGCTGTCGATCTGTCGGCGGCCCTCCACGAAGCAGGCTTTTTTGTGCCGGCGATTCGCCCGCCCTCGGTACCCCAGGGAGAGGCCCGCCTGAGGATCAGCCTCACCTCCGCACATCAGGGGGATCACTTGAGCCAGCTTCTGGAGCTGCTTGCCAAACTGCGAGATCGATTCTTGCCGCGTCGCTAAAGCGGTTTGGAAGGGACGATCCCACAGGGGCAAGGACTCCGTTCTTCGAGCGTGCTATTCCGCTACAATAAGAAGATCAGCCCGCCCCAAGGCGAACGACGAAGGTGGACGACTACGTCAAGTCAAGACGCTGATTTCATGGGCGAGCTGGTATGTGATGTATTCGTCCACAGCGCCACCTATGGACACCCATGTGAAATCGTTAGCGTATTCGAGGTGTCTACTGTCTTTCTTGTCGTTTTTGGAAAATCGCCCGTTATTGGGAAACCATTTACGGAGTCGGCCATGCGCATCGGACTAGCGTTTCGAGCATTCTTTGCGGTTCTCCTGGACCGATTGGCGGCGGATCGGATCTCCGCTGCCCTTGCCCGCGAGACAGAGATTCGCGGGGATGGTGATCGTGCGGCCGTCAGCGAACGCGAGGAGAAGAAGGCTGCTCCCCCAAAGGTAGATCGTCCTCAGCGACGGACAAGCAAGAGCGAGGCTTTGATCCTCCTCGAAGTGCTCCAGCGTGAGGGTCGCTTGATCGATTTCTTGAAGGAATCCATATCGGAATACAACGATGCCCAAATTGGCGCAGCGGTGCGGGACATCCATCGCGATTGTGGAGCGGCACTGGAACGTCTATTCGCCATCCGCCCAGCGGTAGATCAGGAGGAGGGTCAGACCGTGGAAGTAGCGGGCACCTATGACTCCGGCGTTTACCGGTTGTTTGGCAATGTGGTGGGATCGGGACCGTATCGCGGCGTCATTCGCCATCACGGCTGGAAGGCCACGGAGTGCAATATGCCGACCTGGACAGGGACCGCGGAAGCCGCGCAAGTGATCGCTCCGGCTGAAATAGAGGTCGCCCCCTGAGCCGGTGATCTCAATTTGCATCCCGTTGCATCTTTTAGCGCGACTATCTCAGAAAAGCGATGTCTTCACGGCGCTAGGGCGGAACGTGGCGCGCATCTTCCACAGGCGGCAAAAGGCACCTCCGTATCGAGTGAAGTGATCCGTATCGAGCGAAATGATCTGGATGGCCATGAAAACGAAATATGTCATAGGCATCGATCTGGGTACGACCAACAGTGTGTTGGCCTACATTCCCATCGACGCAGAAGAGCCGCAACTGGAAGTACTCAAGATTCCTCAACTAGTATCGCCCGGAGTGGTCGAGGAGAAGACCTCCCTGGCCTCGTATATTTACCTCAGCACCGATGACGAGTCTGCTCAAGGGACGCTAGCGTTGCCCTGGGACAAAGCCCCTAAATGCGTGGTAGGGGAATATGCGCGGCGTCAGGCGGCAGATGTCCCGCAGCGCACGGTGAGTGGAGCCAAGTCTTGGTTATGTCATAGTCGCGTGGATCGACGGCAACCGATCCTGCCGTGGAATGCCCCTTTCGAGGTTGCCAAGATCTCGCCGGTTCAAGCGTCGCGGCGGATACTTGAACATCTGATTGCAGCCTGGCAACATGCGTTTCCGGACGCCCCATTTGCCCGGCAGCGTGTGGTGCTGACGGTTCCCGCTTCGTTTGATGCCGCCGCGCGCGAATTGACCCGGGAAGCTGCCCTGGAAAGCGGCTTTCCTCCGGAATTCGTCCTTCTGGAGGAACCGCAAGCGGCGCTCTACGCCTGGTTTGCCGATACCGGTTCCAAGTGGCGCAAGGTCCTGAAAGTCGAGGATCAGGTGTTGGTTTGCGACGTGGGCGGAGGGACGACCGACTTGACGTTGGTGGCGGTGGCCGAAGAATCGGGCGAGCTGATTTTACGCCGTGTGGCCGTCGGAAACCATTTATTGGTGGGTGGCGATAACATGGATCTGGCGTTGGCCCATACGGCCGCGCAATTGTTCGCAGAAAAGGGAACCAACCTGGACGCCTGGCAATCGGTTTCGTTATGGCACGCGTGCCGTCAGGCCAAAGAGTCCCTTTTGGCGGAAGATGGTCCCTCCGAGTTCCCCATCTCGATCCTGGGACGAGGCAGCAAACTGATCGGAGGTACCATCAGCATCAAAGTCGGTCGAGAAATCGTGGCCTCTCAGCTTTTGGAAGGCTTCTTCCCCCTGTGTGGCGTGGACGAGCGCCCGGGCAAGCGGAGGGCCTCGGGTTTCAAGGAGATCGGGCTGCCTTACGAGAGCGACACGGCTGTGACTCGGCACCTGGCTGCCTTTCTGCAGTCGCACGGACCAACCGAAGGCCACCCCGCCCGCCCCACCCAACTCCTGCTCAACGGTGGCGTGTTTCGCGCCCCACGACTGCGGCAACGAATGTTAGAGGTGCTGCAAACTTGGTTCGCGGACGATCCTCGACCGCAGATGCTGGCGGGGCGCCAAGATCTCGATCACGCCGTGGCTAAAGGCGCCGCCTATTACGCCTGGGCCAAGGAACGCGGCGGGGTACGAATCCGTGGCGGTACGGCTCGCGCGTACTACGTGGGGGTGGAAACCTCTGGCCCCACCGTACCCGGTATCCCCCGCCCGGTGCGTGCCCTCTGCGTGGTGCCTATGGGGATGGAAGAAGGGTCTTCGGTAGACGTCCCGTCGGAAGAGGTTGGGCTGATTGTCGGCGAGCCGGTCCAGTTTCGATTTTTCGGGTCATCGGTCCGAAAGAATGATCGCCCCGGTGAGATTCTCGATCGCTGGTCGCCCGAAGACCTTGAGGAAACGGACTCGTTGGAGGCGTGCTTGCCGGCGGACGAAGGCAGTGAGGGGGAATACGTGCCGGTTCGGTTTCACGCCAAGGTTACGGAACTGGGTATGCTGGAGTTATGGTGCAACAGTGTCCATTCTGACAAACAATGGAAGTTGGAATTCAGTGTTCGCGAGGCGGATGAGGATTAGAAGGTTTCCCCACCATGGATGATGCGAGCTCTGCTTCACGCTTCGTCGTGGGCATGGACTTAGGTACTACCAACTCCGCCGTTTGTTACGTAGATACCGAAGAAAGTCCGTGGCGGATTCGCGTTTTTCGAATTCCTCAACTCGTATCGCCGGGGCAAGTGGAATCCCTGGAGGTGTTGCCCTCATTCCACTACGAAGCGGCAGCAGGTGAATTTGCCAAAGACGCCTTGCGTTTGCCCTTCGAGAAAGAGTCCCGCAATTACACGGTGGGCGTCTTCGCCCGAGAACACGGGGCCTTGGTGCCCGGCCGTTTGATCGCCTCGGCCAAGTCGTGGCTTTGCCATTCGGGCGTGGATCGCACGGCACCGTTGCTGCCTTGGCATGGGGCGGCGGATGCCACGCGGCTATCTCCGGTCGAGGTGTCCGCTCGCTTTCTTTCACACGTAAGGCAGGCCTGGGATGCCTCCTTTCCCTCGCGTCCACTCGCAGAACAAGAATTCATTTTAACCATCCCCGCCTCCTTCGATGAGGTGGCTCGCCAATTGACGGTAAAGGCCGCCGCGGCAGCCGGATTGGATCGTGTGGTCCTTATCGAGGAACCACAGGCGGCCTTCTACGCATGGCTCTACACGCACAACGAAAAATGGCAAGAACTGGTCAAGCCCCGCGAAAAGATCCTCGTCTGCGATATCGGCGGGGGGACGACGGACCTCACGCTCATTCGCGTCCGCTGCGGGACCGATGGAAGGGTTCAATTCCATCGCATAGCCGTGGGGAATCACCTGATCCTGGGCGGCGACAATTTTGATCTCGCACTGGCCCACCATGTGGAATCCAAATTGGCCCCGAACGGCACGCTGGAACCGCGGCAGTGGTCCCTCCTCGTTCGCCGCTGCCAGCAGGCCAAGGAAGAACTCCTCGGGTCGCGGCCCTTAGAAAAATTGACGATAACGATCCCGGGCAGCGGGACGCGTCTCATCGGCGGGGCCTTGCAGATCGATCTTGCCCGGGAAGAAGCCGAAAAAATCGTCCTGGACGGATTCTTTCCTTTCGTGGATAAGGATGCACGGCTTCAGGTGCGGCGCACTGGTTTTCAGGAGTTCGGCTTGCCATACGCCAGCGATCCTGCCATCACACGGCAAATAGCATCCTTCTTGCAATCGCATCGGGCCGTAGTGAGCGAGGAGTCTCCTGCCCAAGAGGATTTGGATGCCACGGCCCCGGATCACGTGCTATTCAACGGGGGGGTATTTTTCTCTCCAGCAATTCGCAAAAGGGTTGTGGAGGTGCTAGCGGATTGGTACAGCACACCCGACCGCTCATGGCGGCCCAATCTCTTGAGCAACGATCGCCTCGATTTGGCGGTGGCCCAAGGTGCGGCCTACTACGGGATGGTCAGGCGTGGTCAAGGCGTGCGGATCACCGCTTCCCTGGCGCGATCCTATTATCTGGGAGTCGATCTACCGGACGCCGAAAAGAGAAGTTTAGCCGAGGTCATGCTGTCTTCGACCAATTCCCTCGGGACGACCACCTCCCAAGCTGAGCCCGCACCTGAGACGATCGACACCGCCATTTGCATCCTCGCTGCCGGAATGGAACCGAATGAAGAGGCCGTGCTGGGCGATCGGCCCGTCCGCTTGCGGGTCGCCGAGCCGGTCGAGTTCCCCATCTATTATTCCAGCACCCGGCTGACGGATCCGGTGGGGAAAACTGTGATCATTCGGCCGGAGGAAGTCACGGCCCTGCCACCGATTCGTACGGTTCTCAAGGCCGCCCGAGACAGCAACCCCGCACGAAAAGAGGCCGAAGTTACTGTCCACGCAAAGCTGACGGAGATCGGCACCTTGGATTTGTGGTGCAAGCCGCTTCACGGCCGCGGTAGCTGGAGATTGGAATTCGACGTTCGATCAGCGGTGCATACGGAAATCGATCCCCACTCTGGGCAAGGAGAGCAAGAGGGCGTTTGGGATGAGGAGGTAACCGAGGCCGCTTTGGCCGGGATCCAAGAATGTTTTGGCCCCAACTCCAGCCGCAAGCCGGAAGGCGTTATCAAGCACCTCGTTCAGATAATAGGCGTCAATCGCGGCGAATGGCCAATTTCGTTATTGCGACGGCTTTGGGCCGGGTTGATCGCGTGCGAGCATGGCCGCCGACGAAGCCCCATCCACGAAGCCCGTTGGCTAAACTTGCTGGGCTACTGTCTGCGGCCCGGTTATGGCGCCGCCGCGGACGATTGGCGGGTGGGGCAGACCTGGCGGGTGCTCCAAGGGCAACTCATACATCCCTCCCCCATGTGCCGCACCGAGTGGTGGATTTTGTGGAGACGCATTGCCGGGGGACTGCCAGCCGGTCGTCAACAAAGCCTGGCCGATCCGCTCTTGGCCGCTGTTCGGGCCTTGCAGCGTCAAACCACACATGGCCGCAGCGGTTCCGACTTCCCGACCGCCTCTCACGAAGGCTCGGAAATCTGGCGGCTGCTTGGTTCTCTCGAACTGTTGCCTGTCGCCCATAAAGTCGAGTTGGGGACGATCATTCTCGACTTGCTACCCCGCCGAAAAGCCGAGAACATGCGGGACGCCATGACTTGGGCGATTGGCCGCCTCGGAGCGAGGGTCCCCCTCTACGGTCCCCTGAATTGTGTGGTTCCTCAAGAGGCAGCCGCGGATTGGCTACGTCGGCTTCTGGACTTGGACCTCGAAACCAGCATCGCTGCTTTCGCCATCATGCAGTTAGCTCGCTTTACCGGCGACCGTTTCCGCGATTTGTCCACCAGCCTTCGAGAAAAAGCCGTGAAAAGGCTCGAAGGGATGTCCGCCGGATCGCACCTGGCCGAGCTTGTCCGATCTGCGGGACTCCTCCGCGACGAAGAACGGACAGAGGCCTTCGGGGAAAGTCTCCCCAAGGGACTTCGCCTTGCATGAGGGCCGCGGATGTACCCCGATATACGTAGCCTACCGGAGGATACTCAATCGTCTTCGTTCTGGTCCTTGGCCCGTAGAAGTTGCCCATTTTACCGTGGCAAATCAACGTACGAGCGTCATTCCTCTCCCCGCTCGGCCTCGGACTTCGCTGCCGCGATACGATCCGCGTTTTGCTGCCGGGCAAGCAATTCGGCCGTCATCCGCACCGCCCGTTGTCGCAACCGGTCCAGATCGTCGGCCAGGCTTTCCAGCCGTTGCACGTCATAGCGATGCGAATACATCATGGCACAAAGCTCTTGATAAGCGTTGTTCCACTGCATCCACAGATTCAGCACGTCTTGCATGCGGTCGACAAGCTGGGACAGAGTAGTTATCTTCTGGTCGGCAGCAAGTGCCCGGTGATCGTCGGCCGCAGTCCAGCCGCCCGTCGTAAACTCCAAGTTGATAGACGCATGGGACATTCCCTCAGCGAATATAGGGTAACTGGGCTGAGACTGCGAATTCATGACAGAATCCCTTCCTTGGTTTCACGAGATTTCCGATCCGTTGGGTACCTCGCAGCCATAAAATCGGCGTTGGGTGGGGTTCTATGGACAGCAGACAGGACTGAATAAGATAGAGAGGATTGGCGGCCCGGAAAACCCTTCCCAGCTCTTGCGTGGCCGCTGAATTGCCAAGAACCACCGCGTACCACCGGATTCCCCCCAATTTTTTGCGCACGACCGCCTGTTGTTTTTCGGCCGGCAAGCGGGGCTAGCTTGAGTCTCAGCCGAATTACACCGAGGCCGGTGTCCGGTAGTCCAATGCCTGATGCATCCGCTCGTGACAATAGAACCGGAAGTAGGCCGACAGCGAGTCCTCGAACAATGCCTCGACCTTCTCCGCCGTCCGTTTGCCGGGCACCACGCTGAAGACCAGGCGGTGTTCCAGGTCGAACGCCACGTGGTCCCAATTATCTGAGGGGTCCGGAAATTAGATTCCGCTGATTACCCAGATTCTCAACCGCACAGATACGCGAAACTGTGCGGCCAAATGTCTGAAAACCATTGAAAACAAGAGGTTACGACTGTCAAATTCCCGGACTCTCAATTATCTCCCTGCTTGGCATCTACTGACACGGCCGGGTCGCAATCCTTTTCCTTCTTGCCCACGAACGACCATTTCTCGTCGAATTGCACTTCACGAGCCTTAAGCCGAACTTCCTGGGCGAGTTTTTGCGTAAATCATTACTGCGTAACGACTTACTGCTGATTTATAGTGCTTACTGTGGTCATGTAATGGTTTTTCGCAAGGTCTTGTCCTGTAACGAGTTGTGCGATACGCCTTGTGCTCAGAAAACAGTGGGAGAATCAGGATGCTCAATTGACGTAAATCACTGTTTTGCAATCACTTACAATTAGCATCCCCCTATTTCGTGGGGGCGACCTAGGCCGCACCTAGGAAACGAAGCTGCGGGTCGCATCACCAGTGTGCGGTTTCTATGAGTCCGCATGATCGGCGTTCTCATCATCCAGGCCTGAGGGTTCCCAGCTAGCAGCCATCGTCGGGTTTGACCGCGCGAAAGTCTCCAGGTACGCCTGGAGGATGATTTGGGCAGCTACCTTGTCGAGCTTCCTTTTCCGTTGTTTTTTGGTCATCGAGGCTTCCGCTAACCAGACTTCCGCGGTCTTGGAGCTGAATCGCTCGTCCATAAAGACAACGGGAACGCCGGTAACCGATTCCAGCCACTTGCCGAAAGCGCGGGCGGCACGCGAGGACTCGGACTCCCAGCCGTCGCAATGGACGGGCAGGCCGACCACGAACAAAACGACATCTTCTTCCTCTTTCAACTGCTGAAAGTACTTCGCATCCTGGCGTTCATCCCGCGGCAAATAGATGTTCCAAGGCGTGGCGATCGACCGACTGGGATCGCTGATGGCCAAGCCGATCCGCCGTCGGCCGAAATCGATGCCTACAAACCGTCCTTGGGGTGGAATGGGGCGCTGTTTCATGCCTGTAACGTGAGTGGTCGCCTGATGTAGCCCGCTTTACATCAAACTGGCAAAAGTATCCCGTAGTCTTTCACAGGGGTTCTCGTCACTGCAAAACCGCTCGCCCTCTTGCCCTGTCATTTCGAGCGAAGCGAGAAATCTTGCGACGCGAGAAGTTTTCTCGCCATGGCTCAAGATTTCTCCTCGCTGACGCTCGTCGAAATGACAGCCCATTCCAGACTAAAGGAACCGCTGAGCAACCGTCGGGAGCCGCTGAATAACCCTCGTTGTTTCAAAAACCTTTTTCGTTATCGCTCAGCCGTGGACGTGACAGCAAGTTTTTGTCCGGCAGGCGTGCGTAATCTGCCTTTTGAAGCATTCCGAAGCATGATATTATACACGCAGGTTGGGAGTCCGCTTACGTGATTTTCGGGTCACCGAGAACAGGTCGTCGTTGTCGCAACGACAAGGCAGCACCGTTGCATTGGCCCCCCGCCTCAACCTCGGACAGACGTTTGCCACGGTCGGGCGCGGCGTGCCTGGTGGCTGGGCCTGCGGTTGTTCCGAGAGATCGACCTTCCCCTAGCCGAGTTGAGTTGGCGTCGTGGATGGCAAGCTATTTGAAGTTCCAACCGAACAACGGCCACGGCCAAGTGGTGGGCGATGGCGAGTGGTAACGCGACACATCTTGAGCCTGTGTTGCGTCATTCTCTTGGCCTGCTTTTTGCGCCACACGCTCCTCAACGCGTGGGAGCAATTCCACCGGCTTCAGACCGATGCCCATATTCGTCTGCATTTACACTGGGGATGGTCGGTGGCGGCTGCGGCGATGTATGTGGTGGGCGTTCTGCCTGCCGGGTGGTTCTGGCATCGCGTCCTGCGAGACCTGGGGCAAGAGACGGGCTTGATTCGTGCAATGCGGGCATACATGATCGGCCATCTCGGGAAATATGTACCGGGAAAACTCTGGGTTGTGGTGCTTCGTGTGGGGTTGGTTTCAGGCCCCGGCGTTCAACCCACCATGGCCGGCGCGGCGGTCTTCGTCGAGACCTTGACGATGATGGCGGTGGGGGCTTTGCTCTCCGCGCTGTACCTGATTTTTGCGTGGCAAGGGCACGGCGAGCTGCTGGCCGTGGCTGTCGGCATTGCGTGCGTCGCGGGGATTTTGACGCTGCCGCCCATCTTCAAGCCCATCCTCCGCATTGTTGCTCGAAGGAACAGCCGGCCGGAGGTTTTGAACGCGGTGGAGCGACTGGGCTTTCGGACGTTGTGGCAAGGTTGGGGCGGCATGTTGATCCTTTGGGCGTGCTTTGGGATCAGTTTGTGGATGACGTTGCGTGTGATTGGTTTAGATCGCCTGCCCTTTTGGGCCCCTCTCCCCGCCATGATCGCCTCGGCGGCGATGGCGACCGTCTCGGGCTTTGTGATCATCTTGTTGCCGGGTGGGCTTGGCGTGCGGGAATTCGTGCTGGTAGCTTTGCTGGCCCCGTACCTCAAAGGTGCGCTGGCGGGCAGTGAGTTTTCGGACCATGCTGAGCTGATGGCAGTGCTGGCGGCCTGCTTGTTGCGCATCGAGTGGCTGTTGGCAGAGGTTATCGCCGCGCTGCTGTTATGGCTTTGCATCGGGCAGCGTAGGGACCGGGGGGCCGAGCCGCCATCCCCTGAGGATTTGAGGGTCGAACGCGTGTCTCGCGAATCCGTTGCACAGGCTACCCTGCCTACCAACTCGTTGTGAATAGCCGCTCCCATCGCACAAAGTTTTCAATCTCGGGAAGAAACGACAAGGGGATCACCGTGATGCAGGCTTTGTCGATCGTGGTTCCGGTGTTCAACGAGGCCCCTAGCCTGCGGCAGCTTCACCGCGAGATTGCCGACGTTCTCGGAGAGCATAACTACACGGGCGAAATCATTTTCGTGGATGACGGTTCCCGCGATGAGAGCTGGACCGTGATTCAGGAGCTGGCTTCACAAGATTCCCGTATTCGGGCTGTTCGGTTTCGCCGCAATTTTGGCAAGGCGGCTGCCTTGAGCGCCGGCTTCGCGATGGTTCGTCATCCTCGCGTGCTAACCCTGGATGCCGACCTGCAGGACGATCCGCGTGAGATTCCCGCCTTTCTCGCCAAAGTGGAAGAGGGCTTTGACGTGGTGAGCGGATGGAAGAAGATCCGGCACGACCCCTGGCACAAAGTTTTCCCATCGCGAATTTTCAACTGGATGGTCAGCGGTATCACCGGGGTGCGCCTGCACGACCACAATTGCGGCATGAAGTGCTATCGCCGCGAAGTACTGGAAGAAGTGGTGCTTTACGGGGAGCTGCATCGCTTCGTGCCGGTCCTAGCCGCAGCTCGTGGATTCACGGTTGGGGAGTTGGTGATCCATCACAGGCCCCGCCAATTCGGGAAATCCAAATATGGTGTGTCGCGGTTCGTCAAGGGATTTCTGGATCTTCTAACGGTCCGTTTTTTGACCGGCTTCGGCCAGCGTCCCCAGCACGTCCTGGGCACGGTGGGATTGGTCTCGTTTGCGTTGGGGGCGGTGATTCTGACGTCTCTGGCCACGCTTTGGATTGGCTCTCGTACCCTGCCCGGCTGGACACCCATTACGCTGCATGACCGCCCGCTGGTTGTTTACGCCACAGGGTTATTACTCTTGGGGGGCCAAATGATGAGCATCGGCTTTCTGGCCGAGTTGTTTTTGGCGTACCATGTGCGTCCGGAACGGATTTATTCCATCGCCGAACGGATCGATGGGCCACCACCGCACCCTGGCACGTCCACGGTGTAAGCCAGGTAGGCATCGCAAGGCGGGTTGCGCAGCGCCGAGATCGAGGCAGACTTCGTATAGCTGAGCTGGGAGATCAAGATTGATGCTCGCCTCGTCCTATGCACCTTTGCGGCAAATGTCGGCTTCTTCGCAGGTCAGCCGGACTTGCTACGCCATTTTGATCACCGTCTCCGCCGGAGTTATGCTCGGTCGAATTCTGGCGGTCACTTCCGTTGATGTTGAATTGCTGGAGCGTCAGCGTTTGCAGGAGATACCGCGGCTACTGGAAACGCGACGTGCCGAATTGGTGGCCCGGGGGGTGACTGGCAGCCATCTCGAAAATGAGATGTCGCGGATCGAAAAAGCGCTACGCGATCAGGCTACATTGAGCCGGCCGTGCCTGAGTGCCAATGATCGCAGCCGATGGTGCACGGTTCGAGCATTGGTGGAGCCTGATATGCGCGTGCCCGGCGCTCCCTACGCCATCGACCGAGTCACTCAAGAGCCGCGCTGGGACACCATTGACATGGTGAAGCACGACGGTCATCTGTATTCCAGTAAACCGCCATTGTTTTCGACCATCGTCGCGGGGCTGTATTGGCTCATCTTGCACACGACCGGGTGGACGCTGCGCGATCGGCCCTACGAGGTGGTAAGGGCCGTGTTGATCGTTGTGCAGTGGTTGCCCTTGCTGGCCAGTTTGGCGGGACTCGCGGTGCTTGTGGAGCGGTTTGCGAAGACCGACTGGAGCCGCATCTTCGCGGTAGCGGCGGGCAGTTTCGGAACGTTTTTGACTACTATGGTAGTCACGTTGAACAATCACCTGCTCGGCGCGGTCTGTGCCTTTGGCGCTCTGTTTTTTGCGGTGCCGATCCTTTGGGATGGGCGGCAAGAGGTGTGGCGTTTCGCCTTGGCAGGCTTGTGCGCCGCCCTGGCCGTGACTTTCGAACTCCCGGCCCTGAGTCTTTTCGTGGTGCTTTGCGCGTTTTTGTTCAAAGCATCTGCACGCAACACACTTATCGGTTTCCTGCCGGCGGCCCTGCTTGTGGGAGCCAGTTATCTCTACACCAACTGGTTGGCCCACGGGACATTGTCGATCCCTTATTCCCACCGAGGCGACGCAGGTGAAAATTGGTATGACTATACCTACGAGCGGAGAGGGCGTGTCGTCGAGAGTTACTGGCGAAACCCGGTGGGAATCGATCGCGGCGAGGCCTCGGTGGCGACCTACGTGTTCCACACTACGGTTGGGCATCACGGCATCTTCTCGCTGACGCCGATTTGGCTCCTCGCGTTGGCCGGAATGGGGCTTGCCATGTATAGCGAAGACCGCCGCTGGCGAGCTTTTGCCATAACCATCGCGGCGGCATCGTTTGTCTGCCTGCTGTTTTATTGGACGCGCGATCTGCGGGCACGCAATTACGGTGGGCTTTGCTGCGGCTTTCGCTGGATGTTCTGGTGGGCCCCGTTTTGGCTGCTGATGATGGTTCCGGCACTGGACCGTCTAGCACACTCGCGATGGGGCAGAGCCGTAGCGTTGGTTTGCCTGGCGATATCGGCATTCTCCGCGGCATATCCAACCTGGTCGCCTTGGGTTCATCCCTGGATGTACCGCTGGATGGAATACCAGCGTTGGATCACGTATTGACGCATCGTAGTCGTTCATAGGGATTCTCCGTACAGCAAAACGGGTTGCCTCGCTGTCATTTCCAGCGAAGCGAGAAATCTTGCGAAACGAGCACTCGTCTCGACAGAGGGTGAGATTTCTCCTCGCTGACGCTCGTCGAAATGACGTTCCGTTCCACCTCAAGGAACGTCTGGAACCCATGAACAACCCGCGTTGTTTCACAAATCTTTTCCGTTATAGTTCAGCCGTGAACGGTTACGACGCATCGTTACCGCGTTGGGGGCACCGCAATACGGCACGGACGGTTCATTCCCGGCAAAACGTCACCTGTCGTGGGGAAAGCGATGATGCCCTCCCCGAAATCGTTCTCCCCAGACGGCCTAGGTCTCATGCCTTGCCAGGTGCTTTTTCCGCGTGGGAGTACCAAAACCGAATCTCGATTCGGCCCGGAATCGCAATGGCAAGTGCCTGGCGTTTTTTCGCGAGTACGTACCAACCCAAGTGGTTGCGATTCTGTCGGCCCTTTCGAGTTTGCAGTGGATGAATCTGGCGTCGTAAGAGGCAATTTCGGGTCGCAGGGGGGCCGAAAGCGGCAAGAAAACTCCAGAAAGGCCACAATTTGGCCCATTTTGCGGCCGATAAACTCGTTAACCCCCTTGAAATTCGCGAAAATCACGGTCTAATCATGGCAATCAGCCAGCCGTTCTCGTGGGATGTCACGGCCCCGACGCGGACGGACGTTTGTTAACTACCCTTTCTCGACGTGGCATGGAGGAATATCGGTTATGGCTAAAGAAGCAGCTCCCAAGAAACCGTTGACGAAGACCCAGCTTCGCGACGCCATTGCAGAGGCCACTGGGTTGAAGAAGGCAGATGTGGCCGCGGTGTTGGACGCCTTGACGGAAGAGGTCAAGAAGTCTCTTGGCCCGCGTGGCGCCGGCGCATTTATTCTGCCTGGTCTTCTGAAGATCGTGAAGAAGCGTGTGAAGGCCCGTCCGGCTCAAAAGCGCCCGCGGCCCGGCAAACCGGACGAGATCATCACCATCCCCGCCAAGCCAGCCCACAACACGGTGCGTGTGCGTGTGTTGAAGTCGCTCAAGGAGATGGTGTGATGATGCGAATGGTGGCCGCTGCGTCACCAGCACGACGTTGATTTGAGGATCATGGCCGAAACTTCGCCGCGACTTCGTTTTCGCCCCTTTTTCGCAAAATGAACGCATCGGGATGCGAGAACGGCTGCTGTGGGGAAGAACGAGTCAGATGCGAGGTTCGGCCATGATTTCGTGAGGCACAAGCCTCCCGATTCGCATCGTCGTCCTTGCCTTGCCAAGACGGCGGTTTTTCGTTTGCGAACGGGGATTTGTCGCGTCTTATTTATTCCTGCCGCAACCGTCTAAACGGCATCCGTATAGCGGCGGGGTCATTGACCTTGATCCGCATCTCTTTTTTTGGCACACTCTGGCCTGCTACTCCATCGAGCAAAGTCCGAATCACGCAGGCACTTTCGCGTGCGCGATTGCTCGGACAGGTGAAACGGTGGGACGAGAAACGTTCAGCGGATGCGGTTTGCAAAGCAGGATGTTTGCAGAGCGGGACGCCAAGATGGACTCTTGTCAAATTGCGCGATGCGGCGAGCGACTCCGCACCATAATGCCGCCCACGTTGTCGGATGGTACAACATCCCGAAAATCAGGAAATCTGTTCTCTGCTGGCCGCCTTGCAGCGCCGCGATGCAGGACCAGGCGTGGGAAAGCTTCATTCCGCTACGGATTCGCGATCCTATTTCTAGTGCTCGTACTGCCGGCTGGTTGCAGCTCGTTGGACCTGCGAGGACAGGCTGATCCGCCCAGCGAACTCTCCGAGCTTGCGCAGCGTGCCAGGCCGAAAGACCCCAATCTCGAACCATTCACATTTAGCAATCGCGCGAGGGCGATCGAAGCGGAGCTGGGGGTGCGCTGATCGGCCCACGAGTGGGGTGAAACGTAGTGGGAAATGTGGGCGGGTTCGCCATTTCCCGTTGGATCTCGATCTGTGCTCTCCTCGGTGTCCCATTGTGGCGTGTAGAATGTGGCTTGAAATGCCATCGTTAGGCTCTCACCGCCTGCCCATCATGTCCTGCCACTAAGCCTTGTAACGCCTGAAGAACGCTTTCCGAAGATCGTTCCAGGTCGGGGCAGCAGTGTGGCTCACCCGTCACCCTCGGCTTGCTATAATCAAATTGTGGCCGCTGTGTTATTGTTATCCCACCTCGGCCAACGGGCGATCCTGGATTTTGGCTACTTCTTCGCAGTTAGGCAGAGACTTAGCCGGATCGGCAAGTCGCGTTTTGCGGCAGGAAATATCCATGATTACGGAGTGTGGAAACCGGTATTTGACGCCTTTTCATCCCAAGCGGATCCCTCATTACTTTACTGACGTGCTGGTGATCGGGGCTGGGGTGGCGGGTATGCGGGCGGCATTGGCGGTGGATCCCCGGCTTGCCGTACTGATCGTCTGCAAAGGGGAATTGCAGGCATCCAACAGTTGGTATGCACAGGGTGGAGTGGCCGTGGTCTACGACCCGCAGGACAGGGTGGACGATCATGTTCACGATACGCTGGAGGCAGGTGGCGACCTGTGCGAAGAACGAATTGTTCGGATGGTCGTGGAGGAGGGACCGCTGCGCATCCGTGAATTGATCGACTGGGGCGCACAATTCGACCGCAAGGATGGCAGAATCACCCTCGGTCGCGAGGGCGGGCACGGCCGAAACCGCATCCTGCACGCCAATGGCGACGCCACGGGACGCGAATTGGTACGAACGCTGCACGAACGCGTTCGCTGCCGCAGCAACATCGAGATTTGGGAGGACACTTTTACCATCGACTTGCTCACTCACGATGAGGTGTGTCGCGGCGCCATTCTGTGGAATCACCGCCACGGGCGGACTTTGGTTTGGGCCAAGCAGACCATTCTGACCTCGGGTGGGTGTGGCCAAATCTATCGCGAGACAACCAATCCCGAGGTGGCGACCGGTGACGGGATGGCCATCGCCTGCCGGGCAGGAGCCGAGTTGCGGGACATGGAGTTCATGCAATTCCATCCCACTGTGCTCTATATAGCCGGTGGGGCTCGGCATCTGATCACGGAGGCCATGCGGGGCGAGGGGGCACGCCTGATCGATCGCAACGGTTATCGCTTCATGGCGGACTATGACCCCCGGGGAGAGCTGGCACCGCGGGATGTGGTCGCCGCCGCAATTGTCGAACAGATGGCCAAAACACGTCACCCCTGCGTATACCTCGACCTCAGTCATCTCGACGAACGCTACATCCGCCGACGATTTCCGGGTATTGCAGCGATCTGCGAGGAGTTTCGCCTCGATATTACCCGGGATCGGATTCCTGTTCGACCCGGGGCCCATTACATGATGGGCGGAGTAACGGTCGATGCGGATGGGCGTTCCGGCGTTCCTGGGTTGTGGGCGGCGGGAGAGGTGACGGCGTCCGGGCTGCATGGTGCAAACCGCCTCGCTTCCAATAGTTTGCTAGAAGCGATGGTCTTCGGGGCCCGTGCCGGAACGGGCGCATCCGCGGAGGCGATGAAGCAAGAGGACCGATTCGACGTCCCCCCCATCGAAGGTCCGCCAGTCCCCCCTTCCCATGAACCGCTGGACTTGATGGATATTCGCAATTCACTGAAAAGCCTGATGTGGCGTGCGATGGGGGTGCGGCGCGATCCGGTGACGATGAGGGAAGCGTTAGAGGACATTGGCCGATGGTGCGGGTACGTCTTGCCGCGACAATTCAACCACCCCCAAGGCTGGGAGCTTCAGAACATGCTCATCGTCTCACGTGTGATGCTCCAGGCGGCTCTGGCCCGGGAGGAATCGCGGGGTTGTCACTTCCGGACAGACTTCCCCGAACCACGCGAGGAGTGGCGAAAGCATCTGACGTTCCGTTGTCCCACAACGCCGAAAGTCGTCAGGAATGGGCCTCCGGTATCGGAGAGTTGATCTGCTTGATCTTGGGTGATGGCGGGAACCGGCGGAATTCAGCCAGCGGATTGGGAGGCTTCAGTTCAAAATTAGCGCAACCTTGTACCCGGATCCCGAGTCCCGCTAGCCGGATGAAGGTTTGTGGTGACCCAATCGCAGAGTTTGCGGCCCGATCTCAAGGATCAGGTTAACTGGCTACCGACATGGAGAGGCGAGAAAGGGGGGATGAGGGACCATTTTCAAGCTCTACCCATCCGCAGTTTGCCAACTAAGCATCGCATTTGCCGATTTCGCGTTGCAACATGCGATAGCGGCGTCTTCGGTTGCATCTGCAACACAGGGGATGGCGAATCCAGCTCCCTTCGTTTTCATGCGACTACGTGGCGTGCGTGATGAATTCTTGGAGTGCATCCAGGGCCGCCGCTAGATTGTCCATCGAGGTCGCAAAGGAGAATCTTACGTAACCCGGTGCTCCAAACGCAGACCCCATCACCGAAGCTACCCCCTTTTGCGCCAGCAGTTCCAGGCACCACTGCGGGTCTTCGTCGACGCGAACGCCGCCATAGGTCTTGCCGAGGTGTTGCGAAATGTTGACGAAGGCGTAAAATGCCCCTTCCATTTCGGGGAAAGACAGGCCGGGCATGGCCTGAAGGCGGGATGCTACATAGCGTCGCCGCCGATCAAACTCCTGCCGCATCTGTTCCACGCAGTCCTGAGCCCCCTCGATCGCGGCCAGGGCAGCGTACTGGCTGATACTGCAAGGATTGGATGTCTCTTGACTTTGCAGATCGGCCATCGCCTTCGCAAAGGTCCTGTTGGGGGCAATGGCCCAACCGATCCGCCATCCCGTCATCGCGTACGTTTTGCTCACCCCGTTCACGACCACAGTGCATTCTTTCAGGCCGGGGCGAACCGTAGGAAAGCTGGCGAACGGTTGTGAGGTGTAAACCAAACGATCATAGATTTCGTCAGCCACGACGACCAGATCCGTATCGAGGACGACATCGGCCAGCGACTGAAGCTCTTCCCGTGAATACTTGGTTCCCGTGGGATTGGACGGACTGCAAAGGAGCAGGCCCTTGGTCTTGGGAGTGATCGCGGATCGCAGGGAATCCGCGGTCAGTTTGAACCCATTCGACTGAGGCGCGTTGATGACGACGGGGATCGCGCCGGTCAGTTTGACCAATTCGGCATAGCTCACCCAATAGGGAGCCGGAATGATCATTTCGTCCCCAGGATTCAGCAGGCAGGTGAAGACGTTGTGGAGGGCGTGCTTCGCCCCATTGGATATCACGATCTGATCGGGCGGGTATTCCAGCCCATAGCGCGTCAGATACTGCTTGGCCACGGCCTTCTTCAGTTCCGGAATACCGCTGGCTTCGGTGTAATGAGTGTATCCCTCACGCATAGCGGCGAGAGCGGCCTGGCAGATATGTTCCGGCGTAGCAAAATCCGGCTCTCCCACGCTAAGATCATAAATCGTTCGACCGGCAGCCTTTAGCTCCTTCGCCTTCGCCGCCATAGCCAAGGTTGCCGACGGCTCGAGCTGTTGAATCAGTTGCGAGACATGAACTGCCATGGGCACGATCCCTTGAACTTGCTGGAACGGACTCTTCAGGAAGCCCCTGCAAAGCGGCTTCGTTTGTACGGGACGTCGTTGAACCTGCGTCCCGCTCAGCAGATAATCGTTAGATTAAGCTCTCGTCGGATATAGCGGTAGGCCCCGTGGCAGCCTGCGAGAGGCCGAATCACGGCGAAATATTTCCTTTTTGCTGAGGCTGGAATGCATAGCTCCATCCATCGGGATTCGTCATCGGATGCTATAGGCTTGTGGTTAGTCGGAGCCAGAGGCGGCGTGGCCTCCTGCTCGATCCTTGGGGCGATGTTGCTGCGCCGCAATATCGTACCGTCGACGGGGATGGTCACGGGCTTGCCCGAGTTTCAAGCCGCCGACCTGATTTCCTTCGATCGGGTGGTCATCGGTGGCCATGAAATCCGCCAGGGGACATTGGCCGCTGAAGTCCGGGCCTTCCATCGAACTAATCGGGTGCTTCTTCCCGAGTGGATCGACACCATCGAATCCGAGTTGAATGAGTGCGACGCCCGAATTCGTTGGGGAACGTTGAACGGCGCCTCGAATACGATCGTGAGCTTGGCCGCGCCGGAGGTGCCACAAGACGCGTCGCCAGCGGATGCGATCCAACGTTTGCGGGCAGATTTGGCGGAGTTCCGAAGCCGCCACGGCTTGCGGCATGTAGTGGTGATCAACGTGGCTTCCACCGAACCGCCCGCCGACGCCGCGACTTATCCCCGAAGCTGGGCGGAAATGGAGGCAGGGCTGATGACGGGCAGGCTCTCGCCCCCGCCGAGCACGTTGTATGCGGTGGCCGCCTTGATTGAGGGTTGTTCGTACATCAACTTTACTCCCTCCCTCGGCGCTTCCCTGCCGGCTCTAACCGAACTTGCGGAGATCCATAAGACCCGTCACATGGGGTGCGACGGCAAGACCGGCGAGACCCTCATGAAGAGCGTGTTGTCGCCGATGTTCCGCGCACGCCATCTGCACGTGTCGAGCTGGGTAGGGCACAATATCTTTGGCAATCTCGACGGTCGCGTCTTGGATGACAGCGGCCACAAGGCGACCAAGATTCGTAGCAAGGATCACTTGGTGGCCGACATCCTGGGCTACTCGCCTAAAACGGTCGTTTCCATCGAGTATGTGGAGGACATGGGCGACTGGAAAACGGCCTGGGATCACATCCATTTTGCCGGCTTTTTGGGGACTCCCATGGTGCTGCAATTTATATGGCAAGGTTGCGATTCGTTACTCGCCGCGCCATTGGTCCTGGATTTGTTCCGTTTGACGGAACGTGCAGCGCGTGCTGGAGTGACCGGTACCATGCCGTTCTTGGCCCCGTTCTTTAAGAGTCCCTACGAGATATCTGACAACGACTTCTTTTCGCAGCACCGCATGTTGCTGGAATGGCTTGCGTCGCTGGATAGAAACGGCGGATGACCTGTACCGGGCAGGAAAACAGAGATACACCCAAGCATGAAAAAAGGCGGCCGCGTTGCTGGCGGCCGCCCTCCCCCCTAGGCAAATATGGTGCGATGAATCGTAGCCGTGGTCTCGATAACGAAGCTGGCTAGGAAGCGAACGCGGTCCTGCAGCGCAAAGTCCGCCTGATTGGCTGATCCGTCCAGCATGTCTTGCGAGGCGTGATGTCCTGTCAACACAAGATGCTAAGCCAGGCAAACTATGTTGCGTTGTAGTACCAGCCTCGCCTCCCTTCCGTCGAGCGACAGGTTGTGAGAGAGCTTCGTCTCTACGCAAATCGTCCGTGTCGGGCAAAGCATTGCGACTCTGCCGACTCAGGGATCGCTAGCGTTCGCAAGTATCCTAGATGATGCCGCCATGTGTGCGGTACGGCGTCATGTGGTCGGGGGCATCGAGCATCCACGTCCGTTCCCATTCATCGAGAAACAGCCGAAGCCCCTCGGATGTGAAGATCATTTGCTGGACCCGACGGTCCGGATCGGCTGAGTAGATGGGAATCACGCATCCCACGGCACTGCTTACCAGTAGCGCGGATACGACGCCGAGTAGCAGCTTTTGCATGTCATCCTCCGTGACCCTGAGTTGAGACGGCCGCATTCTCGCGACACCCCGCAACGGCCCTCATGTTTCCTTTGCCCGGCGTTGCTCGCAGACGCCGTCGCCGCACGCATGCCCCATCCGGGACTACCCGGTGGGCGTGGCTCATGGGAACTGTGTGCGACGATCCACCAACCAAAGGAAAAGACAGCATCACCTGGAGGACTGATACTAAAGCCAAGTTCTTTCCATCGTGAGAATGGAAGAACATCTCGGCCAGCGGACCGGCGGCATCTGCAGTGATTGCGTTGGGGCGATCCATCGAGGCAGCGCCGCTCGCGTCCAGTTAGACTGGAAGCAAGCAGGGCCACCGTTACGCCAACACAATCGGCTTTTCGCAGCCGCACCAGGCGACCCAATGCTAATCCGCGGCCTTCCGCCGCCGGGTCGTGCCGGATTCGCTGCGGCGATTTGCATTCGCTAAGTGCGCTTGCTGCAATCGCCGGGCCATCTCTTTGCCAGGCTTGAATCGAACGGCGGGCTTTTCGGGAACCTGCACGGGAGCGCCCGTCACGGGATTTCTTGCCCGGCGAGGCTTTCTGAAGTGCACCCGGAAGATCCCAAAATTCCGCAATTGGATTTCCCGCTTCGTGACCAAGACGTCGATGATCGCGTCAAGTGCCATCTGGACCACCTTTTTGGTAGTGGTCTGCTTCAGATCCAGCTTTTGGGAAATCTCTCGCACGATGTCTTTTTTGGTCACGAGTCTGTGCTCCGCCGGCAAGACAAGATTTGATGTAGACACAATCCAGAACGAATGTTGTAAGCTTAGGTTCTGCAAGACTTAATGTCAAGGCTGCCTAGCCTTCAACATCCGGGACTGGACAGCCGGCTCTTGTCCCGGCGGACCGTCGCACACAGCTCCCAGTTGCCAAAGAGCAAGCCTTTTGGGGACGGATTCGCCGCCGCTTTTGTGCACACGCCGAACCGTCGCCACAAATGGCATTTCGCGTAGAACCTATATCGGCCGAATAACCGGAAAAGTTGAACCACTTTTTGTCGCAGCCGGTCGTCTCGGTTGGGTACTCCCCGGCAACGTGGTTCCGCCTGCCCAAAAATGCCTCAGCCGCGGGAGCAGGCCGCGATTGGGTCAGATGTCAATCTCTCGCCGCAACTCTTCGATCTGTTCGTACGAAAAAAGCGGTCCCCGGCCACAACCGGGGCAAGTTCGGCTGACGTGTTCCCAGTCGCGGGGCCGGGCGAGATTGCTATTCCAGAAGGGAAAGGTGCGACATTGCCGAGGACGGATTGGGTAAATACGACAAGATCGGGCAAATGGGTCAAGGAACACACAATCACCGTTTGGACGCTCGATGAGGCTCCTCTCGCGGTGCGTTTCCCGGATAAACCGGGCGACAAACTCGTTCACGTCCATTTCGAGGTGCTGAGCGATCCTGGCGATTTCTTCATCGTTGACATATACGAACCCAGGCTGGCCCGAGCAGCAGTAACCGCAGCCTGTGCACGCAAAATGCAGACCCGTCGAGTACCAAGTTTCTTTTTTCCCCATTCACCGCAGACTTCTGGTTTTTACTAGACCTACCTCGGCGCCGGTTATTGACCAGCTTCCTTGTATCTGAATCCAGGCATTTCTCGTCCAAGAGTATTCAGATTTTTCGTCCGTTATGGTCGAGACGCTGCTATGCCCTTCGATACGGATCGGGCGACTCCTACAAAATGAAGCGGCTGAGATCGTCGTCCTTGACGATTGCGCTGAGTTTGGCCTGCACAAATGCCCGGTCGATGGTTACCTTGCCGGTCAGTTTTTCGGGGACGTCGAAGCTGATTTCCTCAAGAAGCCTCTCCATGACGGTGTAGAGCCGCCTAGCACCGATGTTCTGGGTGGTTTGATTGACGGAAAACGCTGCCTCGGCAACGGCCTCGATGCCTCCACTTTCGAATTCCAGTTCCACCCCATCCGTCGCTAGCAAGGCACGATACTGATTGACGAGCGAGTTCTTCGGCTCCGTGAGAATTCGTAGGAAATCGTCTTTGCTGAGATCATCCAACTCTACGCGAATGGGAAAGCGCCCTTGCAATTCGGGCATCAGGTCGCTCGGTTTTGAGCGGTGGAACGCGCCGGCCGCAATGAACAGAATGTGATCTGTTCGCACCTGACCGTAGCGGGTCTGCACCGTTGTCCCTTCGACGATCGGCAAAAGATCGCGCTGTACACCCTCCCGGGACACGTCCGGCCCTTCTCCGCCGTGCCCGGAAGCAATCTTGTCGATCTCGTCGAGAAACACGATCCCCGAGTTTTCGCTCAACTCCACGGCCAACGAGTGTACCTTATCCTCATCAATGAGAGAGTCGGCCGCCTGGCTGAACAAGATTGCCTTGGCCTGAGCCACGCTCACCTCCCGCCGCAGGGTGGCGCGGGAGGAGAGCAGCTTTCCGAACATCGCTTGAAAATCCAAATCGAATTGTTCACCGCCCAGGCCGGAAAGGAACAAGGGAGTGCTTTTCTTTTCCACTTCGATCTCGACCTGCCGGTCGTCCAAGGCTCCGCTTCGAAGAAGCTTCAACATCTCGGAACGAGCTTTCTCGCGGCGCTGGCGGGGTGAGCTGGCCTGCTTGAGATTCGAGCCTGGCTCGTCGCCATCATCTTGCTGCTGCAAGAGAATCTGAACCAGGCGTTTTTCGGCCTTTTTCTCGGCTTCTTCGCGCACGCGCTCCAGTTCCTGAGTCCGAACCAGGAATATGGCGTTCTCCACCAGGTCCCGGATGATGGATTCCACATCCCGGCCCACGTAGCCTACCTCTGTGAATTTGGTGGCCTCGACTTTGACGAACGGTGCCCCAGTGAGTCGAGCTAAGCGCCGGGCGATTTCGGTCTTGCCTACACCGGTCGGGCCAACCATCAGAATATTTTTCGGCGCGACATCACTCCGAATGTCTGGCGGTAATTGATGTCGCCGGTAACGGTTTCGAATGGCCACCGCTACCGCCCGTTTGGCCGCGGCTTGACCGATGATGTACTTATCCAATTCCGCAACGATCTGGTGCGGCGTTAAGGCGTGCACGAAAGCTCCTCAATATGAATTTGAGAATTGGTGTAAATGTCAATCTCGGACGCGATCGCCAACGCTTGTTGAACGATCTCCTTGGCAGAGAGAGAGGTATTGCGGAGCAGGGCCTTGGCGGCGGCCAAGGCATACGGACCACCGGAACCGATTGCCAGGACGCCATCCGACGGCTGAATCACGTCGCCGGTCCCCGAGATCAAGAACGTGTGCTTTGCGTCTACCGCAATCAACATGGCCTCCAGTCGCCGCAGCACGCGATCCGTACGCCACTCCTTAGCCAACTCCGTCGCCGCTCTGGGCAGGTTGTTGGGGTAATCCCTCAATTTGGCGTCAAACCGCTCCAAGAGTGCGAAGGCGTCAGCCGTTGCCCCCGCAAAACCCGCCAGTACCCGTCCGTCCGCCAATCGCCGGAGTTTCACGGCATCGGCTTTCAAGATCGTATTTCCAAAAGTAACCTGACCGTCCGATCCCAGGGCGACGCTGTCCCTGAGACGCACGGTGACCACCGTCGTTCTCTTCCACTTCACGTGGCTGCTCTCCGAATCACTGTCCAAGGAGTGCGCGCGACCGGGAAAACCGCGGATCTTGTCCGTCCTACGCATGCCGATCGCTTTTCACCACCCAGCGTGCGGTCTCGATGATGGCTGGGTTACTTCCCAGGCTTCAGGTCGCTTTTCGCGTCGGCCTGAATCTGAGTCCAGACCTTGTTCCAAAGGGCCTCAAGCTCGGCTACCCGGTGAGACATCTGCTCTGCCACGTTTCGCGTTTCGCCGCGATCTTCTCGCAGATTATACAGTTCCCAAGGTTCATCGCGAGCGGCCACCAGTTTCCAATCTCCCACGCGAATCGCGCGATTCCCCTCGTGAAGCCACCAGAGATAGTCCCGCTTTACCGTGCCATCCTGAGCGAGTAGCGGTAGAATGCTCGTCCCGGGAAGAGGAGGGCGGGTCATGCCTTCCCATGCCTGCGGAGGTTCGATGCCAGCCACTTCCAGAATCGTTGGCAGGAAATCGATGAAGTGCACTGGCGTGTGCCGCAACTCGCCTTGGGCTGCGATGCCGCGCGGCCAATGTACGATGAGCGGCGTCGAGATGCCGCCTTCGTGGACCCAAGTCTTGTGTCGTCGAAACGGGGTGTTGGCGGCGCTGCTCCAACCCGGTCCCAGGCAAAGGAAGGTCTGGCCACTGCCTGGCGGCGCACTAGGATCGTGCCCATCCCCCCGCACCATGATCTCGGCACTGGCCCCGTTATCGGAGGCAAAAAGGATCAGTGTATCTTCCCAAGCCCCCATCTCTTGTAGTTGGTTCAGCACTTTTCCGATCGCTTCGTCCATGTGGTGGACCATGGCTGCGTGGATTGCCATCTTCGCCGCTTGAAAGGCCTGCTGTTCGGCGTTCAGACCGTTCCACGGAATTGGCGTGCGGACCTCGCCCGGACCTAATTTCTCAAAGGCGTCGGGGAAGAAATACGGCGGTCCCAGCTCCGTCTCCATAGGGGAGGGACCGTTGTTGACCAGCCCCAGCTCCAGCAGTCGCTTGCCACGAGCTTCCTGGATGCGGTTCCAACCTTGGGTGTACACATCTTTGTACTGTTCGATGACCTCTTGGGGTGCTTGGAGCGGAAAATGAGGGCAGGTGAAACACAGATATAGAAAGAATGACCGTTCCGCGAAGCTCTTTTCGTGTTCTTGCAGCATTTCGACCGCGTATTGGGCAATCGCATCGGTCGTGTAATAGCCCTCATCCTCGCCGGGCTGCGGGAGCGGTTGGCTGTCCCAGTCGTGCTGCTTCGGTCGGAAACACCGGTCGTGATCGTCCAACTTGTAGCTATGATCGAAACCACAACGGATCGGCTCGCCATCGATATGCCACTTGCCGGAATGATAACTACGGTAATTCTTGGCTCGCAGCAGTGCTGGCAAAAGCGGGGCCCAAGCTGGACGCTGACCTCGCCCACCGGTCTTGGCGAGGCCCGGGACCGTGTCCCGCCGGGCTTGCTGGGGGTAATAACCGGTCATAATGGCTGCGCGAGATGGCCAGCACCGTGCTGTGTTGTAGCATTGCGTGAATCGCAAGCCGTGGGCAGCCAGCCGATCGAGATTCGGGGTGTGAATTTCACCGCCGTAACAGCCCAAGTCCGAATATCCCATGTCATCGGCCAGGATGATGACCACATTGGGCGGCCGATCCCCTTCGGCACCGTGCGATGGCGTCGCAGCAACCGGCAGCAGCACTGTCGCGATTCCGGCGAGGGCGGTCAACAGCAGCCCAACACCACGGGCCGACAACATGATCTTGATCGATTCGACTCTCATCATGAACACCTCCCAAATTATGGCCAAACTTGCCACCGGCCCGCATGAACGTCGGAGCCTCGGTACTGCGAGGTCCCCGGTTGGCTGCGTCACTCGTCCAAAACGGATTGTCCTTGCAAACGATCAGGCAGAGACCATCGGGATGCCAGCTCTGTAAAGATTACCACAACCATATCGTGTTGGGGAGCGGCGACGCCCGAATCACTCCAGCGTTGCGAGAGGTCCCGCGGCTACCGTTGCATGGCACGATAGCGGATAGCGTTGTATCACTCGATTGACATCCGCGACGGTTACCGCCTCCAATGCCTCCAATCTCTCCTTTACGTTTTGGTAAGAATGATAGAGCAGCCATCGCTGACCAATGTTAAACAACCGGTTGCGGGGCCGCTCGCTGGCGAGAACGATGCTAGTGCAAACTTTTCGTTTGGCCCGTTGTAGTTCGTCTTCAGTAATACCATTGTCTTCTAGGTTGCGAATGATCTCACGCAGCCGCTTCATGTTGGCGGCGCACCGGTCAGCTTCGCAACTCAACGTCAAGGCGAATACCCCGGCATCCTCATGCGAGGAGTAGGACAGGGAAGCAGAATCCGCCCGTCCTGTATCGATAAATTCCCAGAACAAGCGACTGCCGGAATCGTCTCCTACCACGTCGGCCAGCAAACGCGCTGCATAGCGTTCCGCGTTATGCCCCGATGGCCCTTCCGATAGTTGAACGATGTACTCATTCGAGCTTGCTGGTTTTACGCACACTTCCGACCCAAACGCTGGTTCCAAGGGATGCAGCACTCGATCCACATCCTCCGATTCCCAATCTCCGCAAAGCACCTCCGCCTGTCGCACGAGGGATTCGAAATCGACCTTGCCGGCAGCCGCCAGCACCATGTTGTTCGAGGCGTACCGTCGCCGATGGTAATCGCGCATGCGATCCGCGCTGATACCGGCCACACTCTCCTGCGACCCAAGCACGCTGCGGCCCAAAGGATGCCCGGCGAAGAACTTCGCCTGGCACAGATCGTCGGCCCCGTAAGGCGGTTCGTCGAGATACATCCGTATCTCTTCCAGGATCACTTGCTTTTCTCTGGCGAACTCGTCCGGGGGCAAGGTCGGCTGCATCAACTCCGCGAGCAGACGGCAGGCGGCGTCTTGGTACTCGGGCAAGACCGCCGCGAAATATGCGGTTACGTCCTCGCTGGTGACGGCGTTGTAGGCTGCCCCAATACGATCGAAGGCCAGATTGACCTCGGCCGCCGACATGTTGGGCGTTCCCTTGAATGCCATGTGTTCCAAGAAATGGCTCACGCCCGCAAGCTCGTCCGGCTCGTCCCGCGAGCCGGCACGAACGAAAAAGCCGATACCCAGCGTGTAGGCATCCGGGTAAACCTCAGCGATGATCTGCAAACCGTTAGCTAGCGTTTGCGTCAAGCACGTCACGCGGTACCTCCAGGGGCTTAGGGCCGACCATCACGATGGTGAAGGACCGGGGAGGATGGTCCCGGAGAAATTGGTTGATCGCCGTCGTGGTCAGGCCACGGATTCGTTCTTCAATCTCCCTTAGGGAGCGGGTGCGGCCCAACAAATGCCAGTCGTGTACCAGGGCACCGCTGCGGGCCGACGTGGACTCCTGATGCATCACCAACCCTGTCCGATATTGCGACCGAAGGCGTTCCAATTCCGCGTCCTGTACGCCCTCTCTCAATCGGATAAGCTCCCGAAGGAGCACATCCAGCGTTTCCTGGGCACGTTCCGCCGTCGTCCCAGAATAGCAAATGACGGCCCCCATCCGCGGCCGCGTTTTGTACGTCGCGTGCACACTGTAACACAGTCCGCGCTTTTCACGAACCTCTGTGAACAGTCGCGCACTCATGCCGCCGCTCAACACCCCCACTGTTCCAACAGCCTCATAATACCGGGGATGGTCATAGGGAACGCTGGGGTATGCCACCGCAATATGCGTCTGCTGCGAGGGATAGTCGACATGCCAGATGATGGGCTGTTGGGGCGTCTCCGCAATGGGGCATGGCTCGCTCGCGGACCAGTCCCCTAACAACTCGCCAACCTGATCCCGCAGCCCGTTCCAATCGAACTTGCCCGCCACCCCTAATATGGTGCCATTCGGGCGAAAATGCTTCTCGTAATGCTCCCGTACCTCTTCCCAATTGATCGCGCGGACGTGATCGGCCTCGCCTTCATGGGGCCGATGGAACGGACTGGGAAAGAAACGCCGACGCAACTCCCGGCTGGCGAGGTCAGCCGGGTCATCCTCCACGGAGAGAATGTCCTGCAACAAACCTTGACGGGCGTTCTCCAGCTCGTCACGGGGTAGTCGCGGTCGGCGAAGCACGTCCGCAAATATTCCGAGGGCCTGCGGAAACGCATCCGCGGCACAGGCCCCCGACAGGCGGATGTGGTCACTACCCACCGAGTCGTGCCAATTCACTCCGAGTGACTCCAGATCGCTCATGAAGCGGCGGTTATCCCGTTCGCCTGCCCCGCGGAGGCACATCTCACAGGTCAACGAGGCCAGGCCGGAGCGATCAATGGGGTCCCGGCCGCTTCCGGCAGGCACTGCGACCGCGAAGGCCGTTGATTCCACCCAAGGCATCGCCTCGGCCAGCAAGATCAGCCCATTGGAATAGCGATGTAGGAACGTGCCGTCTTCGGATGCGGTGATCACCAAACGCCTACTCCGTTATTACGGGCCGACAGGGCCACAAAACGCCCCTCTTGGCCAATTTGTGTGGTATCGCCGGTTGAGCCAGGCCAAAGATTTTAGAATACGGAAGCGCCAGCGGTGTGTAAACGGGTGAGACCTGGGAAGTTTCCCTGTGCTGTCCACACGGGCCCCCGCAAGGCTTCGCCTGACTTGCCGTTGACGAGTTGTTGCATTGTTGGACGAGACGTATCCATGTAACCCCGGGTTTGCGGGATGGGTAGCGGGCGGGCGTGCCGCTGGACACGGATTAAGATTTCTCCTCGCCGATGCTCGTCGAAATGACAACCGTGGCGGTCGTCGAAGCGACAGCCCCGATGCTGGTCGAAGTCACAGCCCTGGCACCGGCCGAAGTGGCGGCCCTGGCGATCATCTGCCTTCCTTCGCGTCTGCACATCTCGCGCGCGGCTGGAAGCCTTGTCAAGCGGGAATTCGCTGGAATACTCAGAAGACATCTCTTTGCTATAACTCGCTGGTAGTAACCCGTTTCGACACAATTACAACTACAACTGGACTTTTGCAACTTGGGGTCACAAGCCCCCCTTTCCCCCGACAGATGGTAGGGCGAAGCCAGTTTCCCATGAAAACCCCTTTCCTTCTTTTTCCTAAATTGCCCAGCAACACAGTTCGTCATCCTCCCTCAGAGGGGGGGACAGCACTTTGCAAAAGTCCAGTTGCAGTTGCGGGGACTCCGCAATCCGCCGCCCCTTGAAGGATGCTAGACGGAAAGATAGGATTAGGATTTCAACCGTTTCGTCCACGGATCGGTGCATGGGGCGCAAGTGTTGCGTCCGCGGAGCGTTGGGATCGGCGGGCTGCCGGCCCGGACGGACCTGTCGGTTAGTACTACAGCTCAGGGTTGTTGGTTTGGATCAACATCCCGTGTGACGGGAAATAATGCCTCGCAAGATATGCTGGGCAGAGCGTGCAATCAGGCGGACCTTGCGCCGTAGTATCAGGTGGGTCACGACGCCGTAGCTAGAGAGTGCGAAGCACGAGTAACGATCTTGGTGGACCGCGAAATCCCACGATGCCGCGAGGCATGTGCGTATTCCCCGGTAGCTCAGCAGGTAGAGCGAGCGGCTGTTAACCGCTAGGTCCCAGGTTCGAGCCCTGGCCGGGGAGCCTCTTGATTTTCCGCGAAACTGCCCGACCCGCAAGTTGACGCCCGCGCCCCGGATGGAGGGTTCGCGGGCGTTTCGCTTTAAGCCGCTTTTCTGCAAGGATTTGCGTCAATCTCCGGTCCGGCCCGCCACTCTCGGTTTCGAGAGAGACTATTCGGGGGTCGATGTCAACCCTACAGGGTTGCCATCGCAGCCCGAACCTTCGGCCTCGAACTCTCGGACTCTCTGGTCAACAGGCTGGTCGGGTTAACAGCCCAGCTCGCCCAATGGGGCCGGCCGTTAGTCGTCAGCATCAGGCGATAACCACTTGCGGGCCGTCATTTGCTCCTCGGCGAGGCACCAGTCCCGCAAATCATCCCACAGGGGTCTTCCCCGCTCCTCCCAGAGCCGATAGGCCAATCTCTGCGTGCGATGGAACAGCTCTTACTTGGGAAGCGCCGTAAGCACAACGTACCGGAATGTCCACTCCCCAACCTGAAGCTCTTTCGTCGTCGGTGTGAGCCCTTTTGGGTCAGGTACGTCTGGACGGTTGTACGCCCAAGCCATCACGTCGCGGATCGATGTAAAGCACCCCTGCTGGAGGTACTCCCTCAGCGAAGGCCAATCCACCGCGCAGATCGGGTCTGGCGCACATGTGGGGTCGGGAAAGTCGACGGGTATCGGCAGCGGCCATCGTAGGAGAATCAGGCCAAAGACGGCCGGCCTTCTCTGGAACCGCCATTGAAACCTCCGAGCCAACACGCTCGGATTACTTCGAAAGCTGCTGACGTATTCAAGGACTCGTTTCTTCCATTTCTCCATCTCCTCCATGTCGTGGCTAACATCGGCGGGACCAAACGGAGGCGTCGCGTGCTTGACATCGACGACGAGGACAGTCTGGTCGGCTTCGGAGAACAGGACCAAATCGGGGGTAATCTTCCGACCGTCCGGCAGACGAAAAGAGGACTTAGTCGCCATCTGGAGGGTGTTGGAAACCGCGGCACGGATTTCCCTGGCGATTGATTTCACTTCGGCAGCCTCGACCTCGTTGATCAACTTAGCATAGGCTGCCCTGCCTTGCATGTCCTTGTTGAGCGCTCCAATGTAAATGCGCGGCAGGTCGAGAAGGAGAAGCATTCTGGGCAGATAGAAGAGCTGTCCATCCGGCGAGCTCACGAACGGCTGCTGGGCCAACGTGACATGAGGATGCGTGGGATCGAACGTGAGCACTGCAAGGATCGCTTCAACACTGTCCTCGCGAACTCCCGACAGAATTGCTAGCCAGTGGATCATCTCATTTCGCTGTCGAGCCACAACATGCGGGTCCAACACGAAGCCGCACACGGGCTCATCGTCGCTGGCATCCTCGAGCTTGGTCACAAAAACCGAGTGGACATACAGGGTGGCCAGCACGCGGCGCAGCTCTTCTACCGTGCATCCCTTGAGACTGGTTGCAGCATTGACTTCCGGTAGGCACGTGTTTTCCATCCAAGATACGGCTAGGTCAATCGCCCCGCTCGCACGGATGGTTGCGTCGTCGAAGCGTAAGCGTTGACCGGAGAACCTCGCAGACTCACACCACGTTTCCGCAAGCTTAGCGAGCTGCGCGTCTGGACGAGCGGCGGCGCACCGTTCGTCGTCTGCCTTCTTGGCCTCAATCTGTGTGACAAAGAACCGAGGATTCACATCCCGCTGGGGTAGGAACGTGATCACCTTCTTCCGTTCGTCAACCTCGGCTTTTACTTGACCACGCGAGTAGGCGGAGTAATGGTTCCAAATCGAGTCGTACCGCACCCCCCACCCCAGGAGTTCGTGGGCCTCGCGGGCAAGCACATTCGGGGCAGCCCTAGGAACGACAATACGCGAAGGGCCGCATTCCCTGATCCAGCGCAGACAGTGCGCCAACCCCCGGAGTCCTTCGTTTGCCGTTTGTAGCTTCACATCGTCACTCGGTGCTCGAATCCTGCCCGTCCGAAGATCGCGAAGAATCTGGCCATAGCAACGGAAGAGGGCCTCGATGGCATCATTCTTATTTCGGTAAAGGAGCGCGCATTGCCGATGCTGCTGATCGAGAAGCTCTCGCTCAATTCGGCGAACGATCTCGTCGTCTCTGTCTGCACCCATGCGGATGCTCCTACTTCCCGCCAACGATAATGTTTCACCGACCCAAACACGCGCTCACTCAACGGCAACGAAGTCCATGAGGCGCCGGTACGAAAGTAGTCCTCCTCAGCACATTCTACCGACACCTCAAGCCGCCGTCCGGTAGGTTAACAGCATAGGGCCGCGCGACCGGCCTTTCCACGAACGTCGCCCGCCGGAAGCGGCCACCGCGGGCATCGTCTTCTTCCGGAGTGCTCCCATGTTCGACTGCGCTCAGAGTGCGCGCCTCTCGCCCGACCAGCGCCTGGGAGAGATGGCCGCCATCTTGGCCGTCGGGCTCCTGCGCCTCGACCAGCGGGCTGCCCTGCCCGCCGAGGATTCTGGCGAGAATCCTCCGAAAAGGCCGCCCGAGGGCCTTGAACTTTCCGACCCAGCGAGGCTCAGTGTGCGTTGTGGTTAACGGTTTCCCAGACCCGTACAGGAGCCGAACGCATGAACCTGAACGTCGAGAAGGAACTGGCCGCGCTGCGGCGGATGTCGGTGGGCGAGTTGCGCTTGCGCTATGCGGAGGTGTTCGGCGAGGCGACCCGCAGCCGGCACAAGCAGTGGCTCATCAAGCGCATTCTCTGGCGGATGCAGGCCTTGGCCGAGGGCGACCTGAGCGAGCGTGCCCGGCGCCGGGCCGAGGAGTTGGCCAACGACGCCGACCTGCGCCTGCGCCCGCCTCGGGCGCCTGCCGCGCCGCCCCAAACGCAGGCCATCCACGCCCTAGCGGACCGCAACTCGCGTCTCCCGCCGCCCGGGACCGTCCTCACCCGGCCCTACAAGGGCGAAACGCTCCAGGTCAAGGTGCTCACCGAGGGATTCGAGTACGAAGGCCAGGTCTACAAGTCGCTCTCGGCCGTGGCCAAGGCGATCACCGGCAGCCACTGCAACGGCTATCTGTTCTTCCGGCTGGGCGGAAAGAGGAATGACCGATGAGACGCCATGGCAACAACGGTCCAACACGCACGCCGCCGGTGGTCCGCTGCGCGATCTACACCCGCAAGTCCACCGACGAGGGTCTGGACCAGGAGTTCAACTCGCTGGATGCCCAGCGGGAGGCGGCCGAGGCCTTCATCCGCAGCCAAGCCGGCGAAGGCTGGACCGTGCTTCCGGATCGCTACGACGACGGCGGATTCACCGGCGGCAACATGGACCGTCCGGCCTTGCAGCGACTTCTGGCGGACATCAAGGCGGGAAAAGTCGATTGCGTGGTGGTCTACAAGGTCGACCGTCTCAGCCGCAGCCTGCTCGACTTCGCCCAGATGATGGAGACGTTCGATCGCCACAACGTCTCGTTCGTTTCCGTAACGCAGCAGTTCAACACCGCCACGTCGATGGGCCGGCTGGTGCTGAATGTGCTCCTGTCGTTCGCCCAGTTCGAGCGGGAGATGATCTCGGAGCGGACGCGGGATAAGATCGCCGCCACGCGTCGCAAGGGCCGCTGGTGCGGCGGCCGGCCGATCCTCGGCTACGACTTGGCCCCCCAGGGATCGCGGCTCTTGGTCAACCCGGAAGAGGCGGCCCAGGTGCGGGCCATCTTCCAGTTGTACCTCGACTACGGAGGGCTGATCCCGGTCGTCGAGGAGCTGTGTCGCCGCGGCTGGCGGAACAAGCGATGGATCACGCGCAAGGGCTTCGAGTGTGGCGGCAGGGCATTCGACAAAAACAGCCTGTGGCACCTGCTCACCAACGTCACGTACCTGGGCAAGGTCCGGTACAAGGACGAAATCCACGACGGCCAGCACGAGGCCATCGTGGCCGCGGACGTGTGGGAACGCGTCCAGGCCCTCTTAGCGAGGAACGGCCGGATGGGCGGGCCGAGGGTCCGGAACAAGTTCGGGGCTCTGCTCAAGGGACTCTTGCACTGTGCGGCCTGCGGCTGCGCGATGGTCCACACGCATACCTCGCGCAACCGCATCAAGCGGTATCGCTACTATGTCTGCACCGCCGCCCAGAAGCGCGGCCGGGATGCCTGCCCTACCGGTTCGATCCCCGCGGGCCAGATCGAGCGGTTCGTCGTCGAGCAGATCCAGAGCATCGGCCGCGACCCCGCCCTGGTGGCGGCGACCGTCCGCCAGCTCCAAGCCCAATCGGCCCGTGGGACCGAGGAGTTGGCGGCCGAGGAAGCACGGCTCCAGCGCGCGCTGGGAGATTATGACCTCCAGTTGCACACGGTCGTGATGCAGCCCAGTACGGGAGGGGAGATCGAGAGGACCACGGCGCGGCTGGCCGACCTTCAGGAGCGGATCGCGGCGGCCCAGCGGCGGCTGGTCGAGGTCCGCGACCAGGCCGAACGCTTGCGGCGCGGCACGATCGACTCGAGCGAGGTCGCCCGGGCGCTGGCCGAGTTCGATCCGGTCTGGGAGTCGCTCCGTCCGCATGAGCAGGCTCGGTTGCTCCGTCTGCTGATCGAGCGGATCGACTACGACGGGCGCGAGGGGCTGATCTCGATCACGTTCCACCCCACCGGCATCAGAACGCTGGTGGAACGCCAGGCAGAGGGAGACGTCGCATGACCGAGGGCATCACGTTCCGCACCCGAGTCCACTTCCGCCGCGGTTCCAGGGGGCGCAAGCAACTGCGACGTGGCCAGAACCCGGCCACCAGCACCCCGTCCGGCCGCGTGCCCCGGGTTACGCGGCTGATGGCCCTGGCGATCCGCTTCGAGGGGCTGATCCGCTGTGGCGAGGTGGCGGACCAGGCCGAGTTGGCCCGGCTGGGGCACGTCACGCGGGCGAGGGTCACGCAAATCATGAACCTCTTGAGCCTGGCCCCGGATATCCAGGAGGAGTTGCTGTTTCTGCCTCCCGTGCAGCGCGGCCGCGACCCGCTCGTGCTGCGTGACCTGCTGGTGATCGCCGCCGAACCGGATTGGCGGCGCCAGCGGCGGATGTGGCGGGTGCTGGCAGCGAGCTAACGCATTGCCTGACAAGGAGATGCGACTTTGACCTCCGGCCTCTTGCATTTTGGCCACTCTCGTGATAGTGTACTGATGGTCACTATCAAGGAGCCGGCCGAAGGACGACTTGCGTGTCGGCGAACCTCCGGCCGATTGGTGGCCATTATTGCCCCGCTTTGGGTAGGAGGTCGACGATGGCGACATTCCGTCTGAGGTACTTTTCGCGTCCCGACACCCTGCGCAGCATCGCCCCGTCCCGACTGCTCGAGTTGCTCGCCCCGTATCGCGAGGTCCTGGCGGCTGCCGGGTGCGTCTTGCCGACAGTGGCGCGGGAAGAGCTTGTGCCCTATCAGCGCCTTGGTGAACTGCTGGCGGCTGCAAGCGAGGCGCTCCCGGCGGAGCTGCTCAATGTCCTGTATCTGATTGACGAGATGGCCACGCCGGAAGGGGCCGACGCGCTGTTGGAAGCGGCATTCGAGGAGAATCTGTCGCTGGATGCCGACCAAGAGCAGACCCCGGCGGACGTGGCGGTTCAGGTATGGCTGCGGCGTCCCGAGCTGCTCGAGCGGAAACATGCCGAACGGATGACCCTTCGGCCCCGGACATTCGAGTACTACCAGACCGCCCGGGAGACGCCGCCCGTGTTCCGCGGCCTGTCCGCGTCGGCCAAGGAGCGTCTCGAACACGACCTGGACGATTGGCTGGAGCGGAGGCGGCGGGGGAGGGGCTCACGGGTGTTCGTCTTTCCGGACGAGCATGAGGTACGGTTCCTGGTTCGCCGGGGAGAGCCTTTCCGGCGCGAGGAGAGTCTCTCGGAGAAAGGTGTTTGCGGCATCTGCTATCGGCCGGTGCGATACGATGTGGTGATCTTCGACCGGCGCCTGGGCGAGCTGAGGATCAACGCCCGGTTGGCCAGCGAGAAGCGACTCTACGCGCGGCTTTTCGGCAAGCACCTGTTCGCGGACGAGGGGTGTTTCCCCGGAGGGTCGAAGTACACGCTGGAACCGCTGCGGCACGTGGGGGCAGAGGGCCTGACCTGCTTCGACATTGAGGGACTCCAGTGGATCAGGCTCGTGGAGGTCGAGGTGCTCTTCGGCGGGGCCTACCACGCCCGGGAATGCCGCAAGGCCGACGACGTGCTGGCCGACCTGGCCCAGCGCGGTCGCACGCTCCCCCAGAGCGGTCGCCTGCTGAAGGCGGTCTTCCGGGTCAAGTTCGCCGATGGGCGGACTCCGCGCTCGGTGACGATCCGCCCATCGAATGTCGCCCAATACACGCGCGACGCAGACGCGGCGATGGTCGAACGATGGCTCCAGTCGCGGGGATACATCGTTGCGGAGGAGGCTGCCGAGCATGAGACCTTTTCCGAGGTTCTGGCGAGCGCTTGAGGACATGGCCGGGGCGGCTGCCTGGGCCGAATGGAAATACCGGATCGGCGATGACCTCCAGACCGCGCTGCCCATGCTTTCACCAGCGGATCGGTTCGTCGAGTCGTTGACCGACTTCGGGGACCCGCACCGCTGGTATCGCGTCGTCGAGCACGGCCCGGGGGACTTCGTGGGCGTGCCGGAAGATGGTGGGCCGCCGCTTGCGGTTTGCCGCGAAGACGTTCTCATCTATCGCATCGACCATCCCAAGCTGGGCCGGCGGCTTGCCGAAGTCTTCGACCTGGAGTTCCGATTCGCGCCGCTTGCGCCGCCGGCGAGATGCGCCTGGCGCGTCGGCACGGGCAAGGGAGCCGTCGGCACGCCCATCGACTTCAGCCTACTGGTTCCAGTGGACGAGGACGACGTTCAACAGGCCGTTGCGTGGCACGCGGCGGGGTACTCGCCTTACGTGCTCCTGCTGCCGACGCGCCGTCGTGTGACGCCCGAGGTCGAGCGGCTCGTTCGGCACTCGTCGGGACATCTGGTGGTGCTGGCCGAGGCGATCCTTGCGGACGGGGACAGGCGGTGGATGGCAGCCGCCGAGGCGCAGGTGGCCATCAAGCGTCATCTTGAGACAGCGGCCGCCTGTCCGGACGAGCCGCTTTCGGAAAGGGCCCAGCTCGTGCTGGCAGCCATGCTGGAACTGAATGCCGTGGACTCGGACCGCCGACGGCCGGTCGAAGAGATCGCCCCGCGGGCCCTGGGCCCAGAGGCGGACGCGAATGCCCTCAAGCTGGTACTGGCAGAACTTCGGGGCAAGGGGATGGCCCGGTCCAAGACCGGCCGTGGCGGAGGATTCTGGCTGACGGACAAGGGCCACAGACGCGCTGAGCGGCTTGCCGAAACTCGGTAACCGTTTCGACACCGTTTGCGCACCGATTCCCGGCCGCTTTGGGCGGATACTTCGCTCGATGAGGATCGCTGCTTGTGGCGATCCGTCTGTCGAGCAGAAGGAGAAGCCCTATGTCCACCTCCGTCACTGTATTGGAAGGGGCGCGCAAGACCGTCGGCCCGCCCCGCACATGCGACCTGTCGCCAGCCTGCCGCAGCCTGCTGGAACTGATCCGACGGTTGGGCTTCGGACGCATCGAGGCCCTGGCAGTCCGCGGTGGCGAGCCGGTCCTCGACCCGCCCCCGCGGGTCATCCGCGCGATCCGGCTGGCCCAACTCGGGCCCACGCGCCCCGCAACCGCTGCCGTCGGGCACCCTTTGCAGAGCGCCGAAATCGCGCTGGTCGAGACGCTGGCGGCCATCGGTACGGGCGTGATCGAGGTTATCAAGGTCCACGATGGCCTGCCGGCGGCCTTGGAAATCCGCGAGCAGGTGTAACCACTTTCTCTACGTAACCCCATTCGATTCCAAACAATCGGCCGACCGCACGAGCGGAGGCGTTGTGGGAGTCGCCCAGCAAGCGGCGATCCACGCACGTTTCCGCTCGTGCTGCCTTCTTGCCGGCGCTTGGCGACCGCCCGCACGCCCTCCTCGGCGGTCCGAGAAGGAGTTGCCAATGGCTACCAAGCACAATCTCGATTGCTTCGACCAATTCACCATCCGTTTCATTCGCAGCAAGGCCCGCCAGCTCATCGGCCGGGCCGGGTTGACCGAGGCGGACTGCGAGGACCTGATTCAGGAGTTCGTCCTCGACCTGCTCGAGCGTCGCAAGCACTTCGACCCCCGCTCCGGAACCTGGGAGGCCTTCGTAGTCGTGGTGTGCGAGAACTGCCTGGCTACGATCCTGGAGCGCCGGCAGGCCGAGATGCGCTCGCCCGAGCGCGAAGAGGGATCGCTCGACCGTCCGATCCAGGACGGGGAGGGCAGCCGCACGGAGTTCGGCGACACCCTTCCCGACACCCAGCCGGGCAAGCGGACCGGCCACTGGCCGCGGTCCGCCCAAGAGACCTCCGAGCTGGTCCAGGATGTCGCCACCGTGCTCCAGCCGCTGCCCGACCACCTGCGGGACATCTGCCAGCGCTTGATGGCCGGCCGGTCGAAGGCGTCGATCGCCCGTGAGCTGGGTATGTCGCGGGCGGCCCTGTACGGACTGCTTCGGGACATCCGCAAGCGTCTCGAGCGGTCGGGCCTGCGAGATTATTTGGCGTGATTTGCGACAGTTCGGCCGGCCAGCCGGTAGGTCTACTAGTAGGGGCCGCACCGTTAGAGACCTTCGGCTGGCCGGTTCGTCTCCATGCCGGACCTCACGGGCGGCCCCAACGGCCAGCGAGCCAGGCCGCGCGGTTCCGCTCCACGACATTCCCTCGGACGAAAACAAAGGCCATTGCATGAGCGCCATCGTCGATCCGATCCTCCGCGAGTCGTACGCAGTTTATCGAGAGAAGGCGCGAGAGTACCTCACCAGCCATCAGCTTGCCGACTTCCGCCGCTGCCCGCTCTTGTACCGCAAGAAGAGGCTGGGACTCGTCGAGGACGAGGACCGGCCGGCGTTTCTGGTGGGCCGGGCGCTGCACACGCTTGTGTTGGAAGGCAGGGACGCCTTTGAGCAGCAGTACGCCGTCGGCGGGCCAATCAACCCCAAGACCGGCGAGCTGTATGGCTCTAGCACCAAGGCGTTTACTGAGTGGGCCGCCCAGCAGGGCAAGCCCGTGCTCACCGTCCAGCAGCACGACCTGGTCCAGCGCATGGCCGAAGGGGTTCGCGGGCACGGTCTGGCCAGGGACCTCTTGAGCGAAGGCACACCTGAGGGCGTCGTGCGGGCCGAGTACTGCCAAATGCCCTGCCAGATTCGCATGGACTGGTTCGACCCGCACCGGGGGATCATAGACCTGAAGACCTGCGACGACCTGGATTGGTTCGAAGCGGACACTCGACGCTATGGCTATGTTTACCAAGTCGCCTTTTATCAAGTCGTGCTGGCTCAGATGATTGCCTTGCTTATGCCAGTACACTTCATCGCCATCGAGAAAAAAGAGCCTTATCGCTGTGGCGTGTGGAAAGTCCACGAGGACGTCTTGGCACAGGCCCGGCGCGAGAACGAGGCGGCCATCGAGCGGTTGCGACGGTGCATGGCCACCGACACCTGGCCGAGCGGCTACGAGGAATGCCGCGTGTTCGATTACGTCTGAGCCGGTCGCCTCTCGGGTCTTTCGAAGCCGGGTAGGCATGTCACGGACGAGGATCGCTGCCCCGCCCGAAGGCGACCGGCCTTTTGAACCATCCGACTCCAACTGCCTGGGAGAACGATGCTATGCCCCTACCCGATACCATCCTGACCCAATCCCATCTGCGCGCCCCGAAGGGCATCGTGTACGGACCACCTGGCGTGGGCAAGACGTCGTTCGGGGCCTCGGCCGATCGCCCGCTCATCATCGACTGCGAAAACGGCGCAGCCCACGTGCATTGTCACCGCACGCCGTATCTGGCCAGTTGGCCGGAGATGCAGCCCTGGCTCGATGGCCTGGCCGCCGGGGGCCACGAGTACCAGACTGTCGTCGTCGACTCGATTGATTGGATGTTGCGGCGAATCGAGGAGCACGTGGCCGGGGTGGATGGCACGCCCACCGGCATGAAGCAGACACTCAATCGCAGCCACGGCGGCTACGGCAATGGCCGGCAAGTGCTGAAGAACTACGTCTACCAGTACCTCTTGCCCGTCTTGGATCGGCTAGTCAACTCGGGCGTGGCCGTGCTGCTTCTGGCCCATGCCGCCCGCCGCTCGATCACCACGATCGATGGCATCGAACTGGAGAAGTCCGCCCCCGAGATCCACCCCGACTTGGCCAACACGATGATCGAGTGGTCGGACTTCGTGGGGGCCATCCGGCTAGTAGGCCAAGAGCGGGAACTCGTTCTGCACGAGACGCCGCAATTAGTGGCCAAGAACCGCTATGGCATCGCCGAGGGCCTGCCTTTGTCGTGGCCGGCCTTCGTCACGGCAATCAGCAACCACAACCCGCAACCGCAAGGAGCCTGAACCCATGGCGCACCTCGGCAATTTCGACGCCTCCCAAGTGGAGCCCACCACCACGTTCGATCCCATCCCCGCCGGCAAGTACTTGGCCATGATCACGGCCTCGGAGATGAAGCCGAACAAGGCCGGCACGGGCAGCTACCTCGAGCTGGTCTTCACGATTCTCGAGGGCGAGTACAAGGGCCGGCAGCTTTGGGCGCGGCTGAACTTGGACAATCCCAACGAACTGGCCGTCAAGATCGCCCGGGCTGAGCTTTCGGCCATTTGCAGGGCAGTCGGCGTCCTGACGCCGCGTGACAGCGCCGAGCTGCACAACCTGCCGCTGGTGATCAAGGTGGCCTGCAAGAAGCGCAAGGACACCGACGAGATTGCCAACGTCATCAAGGGGTATGAGAAACGCGAATCGGCGAATGGGAAGCCTCAACAGGGCCAGTCGAGCACGCCGCCTTGGCGGAGGCCGTGATCACACGGGGCGCAGCAAGGCTGGGCTTGTTGTGGCTGGGTACGCCAAGCGGAAACGAGGAGGTGACAGGCGTGCGTGCGAACCGGCGCGGTTGAGCGGCGACGACAGGTCAGCGCCCCGGTGGAGCCGACAGCGAAAGGCGAAGGCGACAAGATCGTCCCCGCGACTGGCAGGACATACGCCGGCCATTGCCGACTCCCTGCCGGACGCACGCCTCCACCTCCGCACCTAGAGAGAACCATCATGCTCACGGTCGAGCTGCCCTACCCGCCATCGATCAATCATTACTGGCGCCGGGTGGGGCCGCGCACGCTCATCAGCCGGCAAGGACGCAAGTTCCGACAGGATGTCGAGGATGCGGTCCGGCGGGGCAAGGGACTCCTCGGAAAGGTGCCGATGCAGGGCAACCTCGCTGTAGAAGTCGTCTTGCACCCGCCGGACCGCCGGCGGCGAGACCTGGACAACACGCTCAAGGCGCTGCTCGACGCCCTTCAGCACGCCGGCGTGTACGACGACGACAGCCAGATCACCCAGCTCTTGGCCCAGCGCGGCGAGCCGCGCCCCGGCGGCCTGGCGATCGTGCGTATTGGCCCACTTGCTATCCCCCAGGGGATCCAAACATGAAGAAGTTCATCGCGGTGGCCATCCGCACCACGGTGCTCCTCCCCACCAATCCCGCGCACGAGGACCCGCTCGACGAACTCTCGGAGACCAAGGCAGGCCATGCAACTTCGTCCCTACCAACAAGCCGCGGTTGACGCCGTCTACGAGCACCTCCGTGCTCGCGACGACAGCCCGTGCGTGGTGATCCCCACGGCCGGAGGCAAGACCCCGGTCATGGCCACCATCTGCCGCGACGCCGTGACGCGTTGGGACGGCCGGGTGCTCGTGCTGGCCCACGTCAAGGAATTGCTCGAGCAGGCGGCCGACAAGCTGCGAGTCATCTGTCCCGACGTCCAATTCGGGGTCTACTCGGCTGGGCTGCGCCGCCGGGACACGGACCACACGGTGATCATCGCCGGCATCCAGTCGGCATACAAGCGGGCAGCGGAATTAGGGCCGTTCGACCTCGTCATCGTCGACGAGTGCTTCCCTGCCGGCACGAAGATCTCCACCCCACGTGGCCATATAGCGATTGAAGATGTGTCCATCGGGCAGCCTGTCCACACAGCCCTCGGCGTGGGCGAGGTCGAAGCGATCTCCGCCAGACCCGCCCACAAGCTACTTGAGCTGGAGTTTGAGAATGGTGGAATCCTGCGATGCACCCCCAACCATTTGCTCTTCACCGAACAAGGATGGCGAGAGGCGCAGACCCTGGAGGTGGGATCGCGTCTTTTCAGCAGAGAAGACGTGCAAATATTGCGGAGCCTTGATGCGTCCGAGAATCTACACCAACCCAGATGGCAGCCCCAGGGTGTGCCAGTCGGAAAGCGAGTGGAATGCCCAGGAGTATTGTTCGGCGAAGTGCGGCGCACAGACGAGGCGGAAACCGCGCCCGCCGAAGCCGTCGTCATGGCGGTCGGTCAGAATTCATTCCGCCAAAAAATGGCGCGAATGTTGCGGGCGCGAATTCCGTCCGTGGATCAAGCTGGACGCGACAGGGAAGATGATCAGTTATCTGCACGAGCACCTCTGGCGCAAGCAACGTTTTTGCTCGATCTCCTGCGCCAAGAAGGCAGAAAATGCCATGTGGATACCAGGCGTTCGAGCGCGAGTCAGCCAGACCCTCAAACAGCGTGGCCATGCGCCGGTTGCGCGCGGCGGCAACGGGAAGCTTACCATGCCACAGATTCGACTGCTCACAATCCTTGGGCCACCGTGGTGCCCGGAGTTGGTGGTCTCCACGGGGCGGCCTCGTCCGTTTGGGTTGCCGAAGAATGTCAAGATCGACCTTGCCCATCCGCAAAAGAAGATCACCATCGAACTGGACGGTCCGTCGCATCAGTCGCCCAGGAAACGCGAGGCCGACAAACGGAAGGTCTCATACTTGCTTCGCAACGGGTGGTGCGTATTACGGCTATCGAATGCCAAAGCCCTGTGGCTGTGTTCAATCTGCAAGTCGCAGGACACCCTTCTTACTATGCTGGCGGAGTACTTGCACACAACTGTCACCTGATTCCGCCGGACGGCGATGGGATGTACCGCACCTTTCTGGCCGAGGCGAAGGTCGTCAACCCACACCTGCGTGTCATTGGCCTTACAGCCACGCCATTTCGCCTGGCCAGCGGGCCAATCTGCACGCCAGACGGGTTGCTTAACCATATTTGCTACGAAGTCGGTGTCAAGGAATTAATTCACAACGGATACCTCTGCCCTCTAATAACGAAAGTTGGAAGCAACAAGGCAGACTTCGAGCGGCTACGCGTTCGCGGTGGCGAGTTTGTGGCCGACGAGGCGGAAGACTTGATGGATGCTGACAACCTCGTCATCTCGGCATGCAGCGAGATCATCGCCTACACGCACAATCGCCGGAGCGTATTGGTGTTTGCCGCTGGAGTACGACACGGGCGTCACGTGGCCCGCGTGCTGGCTGACATTTCTGGCAAAGAGGTTGGCTTCCTTGATGGCCAGACGCCGGCTGCCGAGCGGGCGGAGTTGATCGCCCGTTTCCGCCGCGAACCGCTCCCAGGCGACCTGTTCGGCCACAGGCTGCTGCCGCTCAACTACCTGGTGAACGTCAACGTGCTGACCACGGGATTCGACGCTCCGAACATCGACTGCGTGGCCATCCTGCGTCCCACGATGTCGCCGGGACTCTGGTATCAGATGTGCCTGGATAT
>DYLS01000128.1:0-1569 GCA_020721965.1 Blastopirellula marina
AAATCGCCAAAAGTCTCCGTTTTCGGCAAAGCCACGACCGCGTCTTCATGCTGGTTCAGATAGAGCAGGGCCTCGTAATCGTTGAGTCGTTGATTCATCAAGGGGTCCGCGTCGGCGAACACAATCCGAAATTGAGATGCCAAGACATTGCGCAAGGCCCACGACTGCGCGGCGATGAAATAGGATTTGCCGCAGGCCGGGGCGCCGATCACGGAGACAACCCGGGGCTTCAGTTCGAGCACAGCCCTGCATATTTCCAAATGACAATTCGGGCACGCAATCCGCCGACATGGCATGCCCTTGATATCGATGGCGGCGCAATCCGGAGTGAAACGCGTGGGGAGGAATCGCGGCGGCTGTTCGGGTCCCAGCCGAGGATCGCCCAGCAACTCCGGATGACTGGCGATGTATAGTACGTCGTAGACGGCAAACCGGTGCCAACAGTGGGGGCAAACGACCGTGCCGCGGAGTTTAGAAGATTGTTGCAAAGCTTGACTCACCACGTGGTCCTCAACGTGCGATCAAAGGTTTGTCGGTGGGATGCGGTTGGCGTCGATCCAGGACAGTGCCGTAGCGCTCCATCTGCTGGAGGAGTTTCGCTGCCACCCCCGCCGCCTCGGGGTCTCTTGCCGCAAATGGTTGCAACCCCTGCCATGCCCTGAGCAGGTCTTGATACTGGCCTTCCGGATCACCGCCGTCTCCGGATCGGGCTAGGGCCTCGCGAGCCTCTTGCATTGCGGCGTTGCGGCCCGGCAAGGGTTTGCCATCGGCCGTTCCGGGACCCGCGCCCCCGGCCCCATGTCCTGCGGGACCACTCGTGCCCCCAGCGTCCGAGTCGGAGGGAGGCGGGAAGCCGTCTCCGCCGCCTCCGGATTTTTCGCCCCGACTCCCGGCAGGCGGGCCGCCGCTGCCCGGCTCCTCGTTGCTCCCGCCCGGAGAGCCGCCTTGCGAGCCGGATTGCGGTGAATCGGGCGATGCCTGATGCTCGCCGGCCTCGCCTTCCGCCGAGGAAGCAGAATCCGATGAAGACCCCTGCGCGGTTCGCTCCACCTCCGACGACTCCCCAGCCGCGGAATCGGAGTCCTGTAAACGTGGCGGTCGCGGACATCCCGCTGCAACGGATAAGAAGCCCAAGGTGAACCCGAGTAGAACCAACGTGCAGCAACGCGATTGGACGAGACGCATGCCATGCCCCCTCTTTCGACTGCGATTTCAAAAACTTCCGCGACGTTCGGTCGAGAACGTCCCATCTGTTTCCAGCCCCAAACTCCGAAGATATCCTCCTCGAAAGTCGGCGGCAACTTCTTGCTGCTACCGATCTAGCCTATCGTGCTCAGCGCGATAATGGGACTGCTTATGGAATCGATCACCACCCGGTACCCCCTAGTTTACGACCGGGGTTAGACATTGTGGGTCCAACCTCTGCCCGGGCGTGCGAAAGGTGGTTTGCGAGTCAGAGCGGTCCGGGTGAATAGCGCGGAAGGACGGCGGACGGGTGTGGACGCTGGGCCAGATCAAACTGGCACAGGTTACGGTGGGCTAGATCAAGCTGGGCTAGATCAAGCTGGG
>DYLS01000128.1:1669-11385 GCA_020721965.1 Blastopirellula marina
TGGGCTAGATCAAGCTGGGCTAGATCAAGCTGGGGCAGATCAAGCTAGGCCGGATTGACCTGGGCCAGATTACGCTGGGCCAGATTCGTGGCGCCCAGCGTTGGGGAGGCATGGGGCGGCGTGTCGGCCTTGCTCGCCATGATAACCGCAAAGCCAAAGGCCGTTGAATCGCCGTGGGCTGACTTTGGCAAGCTGGACGGCACGGCCCAGAATCCCGGCTTTTTCCCTAAAAAGGATGTATCAGTTCGCCAGGGCCAGATCGTATCCGATCATGAAGATGGCCGCGTCGATTATGGCATGACTAAGCCACGGACCAAGCAAGGAGTGCGAACGGTAGTAAATCCAGCACCACACGAAACCGCCCACTGCTACCCCCAGCGAGAAGCCGATCTGTGCCAGAGACAGCCAGCCAAAATACAGGCCCAGGATGATGACGTGGTGCGCCATAAACGCCACGCTGGCCATGATCGCAGCGGGCAGGAAGCCCAGAAACTCTTGGAGCCGCCCGAATACGAACCATCGCCAGTAGTATTCCTCCAATCCGGAGTGCAAGAGCGAGACAAAACCGGCAAAGAGCAGGTAGGACACGGGAGAATCCAGGCCAAACCCTGTGAGTTTTGCGCGAATCGAATCCATGGCCGCCAGAAAGGGCGGAGCATCCCGCAACGCGAACCAATACAGCAGCATCGTCCCCGCCGCCACGAGCAATCCAAAGGCCAAGCTGATCCCAAGACCATCGCGTGTACGGGGCCATTGGGGGGCGTGCCGGCGCTCCACGATGAAATGGCATACCAACGGCAACACAAAGACAAGTTTGCCCAAGATGTAAGACAAACGCTGCCCCCAGACGGGCAGCGTTTGAGCTTCAACAAAGTAAAAGTAAGCAGCCACGGCCGGTAGGACCATGGCTGACACTAATAGAACCAACTTACTCCGCGAGGGTCCGGGAGCCAAGGGATGGTGGAAGCGTGCTATCAACTCAAAACGTTCAGAGCGGTCCGCGTTAAAGTCGGCTCAATGGACACCAGGCGGAATTTGGGTCGCGGAGGCGCTGTGTGATACTCGATCGGTCCTGTGGTCAATTGGCGCAACCATCCCGCGGTATTCCACAGCGACTTGGCCACTCCGTACATCCCCCACACCTGGGTCACAATCCGCTCTTTCCAGAGCGGGTCCAGCTTTGGGATCGACCGCAGCAAGTTGATGGGGTTATAAAAGGCCAAGTACGCAGCGATCATGTTGAGCTGCCGTTTGAGCGGGCTCGCGTGGCTCGTGGCGATGGCATGGTTGCCGTCGTAGTGGCAGTCTTCAACCGGGCTACCGGCTACGCTCTTCAGAACAATGCCATCTTGATACGGTTGCTCGTAGCCCTTGCTGCCGACGGACGGCGTTAATAACGTGACCTGGCAGGTAACGGCACCCGTCTTGAACAAGAAGTTGACCTGATTCAACAGCCCCTGCAACGTCTTCCAAGAGAACAGCGGCTGTTTGTCGTGATGCATCATCATCGGCATGGGGGCAATGCCGTGCTGAATCAAGTGCTTGAACACCACATTCGTTTTCTCGGGCGACTGGCCCTTCTTGACCAAATCGGCCGTCAAGTCCTCGATGCCGAACCAGATACTGCGGAGACCGGCATCCCGAGCCAAGGGCACAAGGTCCAGGTTCTTGTGGACGTCGAATTCCGTGGCTTCCGTGGCGAAGCGAATTTCCTCCCGGAACGGTCGGCTGCCGACCGTGGCGCGTGCCATTGCGGAGAAGATATCCTCCACGGTCTCACGGTTATTGAAAAAGTTGTCGTCCGTGCCAAAGAAGTTCTGGATTCCGGTTTGCTGCCTGATACCACGCAGCTCTTCCACAAGCCGATCCGGACTGCGCCATCGAAACGTGTACTGATTGTAGCCGGGGATGGGGCAGTACGGGCAGTGGAACTTGCACCCGTGCGTTGTGATGGTGGAAACCACCCGGACATATTTGCCCATCTTCTCCGCCGGGATCGCTTCTGGAGAGAGCGTTTCTCGCCGATGCGGCGGCTCGAATAACGAGAATGCGTCAAACGGCAACGGCAGTTCATCCAAATCCTGGACCAGTCGTTGAATGCCTGTGTCGAGGAGATATTCTGGCATTCCGTTCGGGGGATCGGGCCGGAATACCAGCCCCGGTATCCCGTTCAGCGCACCTTCGGCTCGTGCTCGCTCGAAGGCGTGCCGGATGTGCTCGCCGGGCAATTTATATTCCAGCACCCGATTCAGCAGTTCCAAGAGGACGTATTCTTCACCCGTGCAAACCACGTCGGCGCCCACCGAGCCGTCATCCGAGAGGCCGAAAAAGTCCCATGGTTCATAGATCGCCTTGGCCCCCCCGGCGATGATCAAGGGGCGTTCCTCACCCAATTGCCAGGCATCGCGAATGAGGTCGTAAGCCCGGGCGCTATGAATCTGCATGCTGGAGACGAGTAGCAATTCCGGCGTTCGGCCGTCAATCTTGGCACGACTGGGCCGAATGTTGGGGCTCCATTGCTGCATCACCACGCGAAGTTTTCTGAATCCTGCCGCGTACAGTGCCGACGCGACCGCCCGGGGAGAACCGGGGATCAACAGTTTCTCGATGATCACGAACGGACCCAAACTGGTCCGCTTATCGAAGGCATAAATGTAAAGGGCGGGGATATCTTCCTGCAATGCGCGTTCGCGCACGTCGCGCTCCAACTCGCGGTATTTCCCCGCGGGGGTATAGCGATCGTTCTTCTCTCGCTTTGGAAGTTCCACGGTCAATGACCTTTCTCTAGTCTTCAGCTTCGAAACCAAATGCGAGCGGGCTATTGGTCCCGCATCGCAAAACTCCCAATCCTGGGATATCCCCACTCCCTAGCTGCGTGACAGCTCGCACGCGTGTTGGGCGAATTGTATACTCCGAGCCGACCAAATGCAAAAGCGACAGAATCGCCGGTCAAGAGAACACCCCTCCTTATGGAGGGTTAAAGATTACTCCGGGCAATGGTGAGAAAGCCTCGCGCCCGGTATCGGGTGACCAGCGAGATGCGGATATTGTCAACCTGGTATGCCCAATCCAGTCACGTAAAGATTCATCGTAAGGGGATGAAGGACATCCCGCCAGTAAGCCACGAAATATCCATACGAATGGATGAAAATTGCACCCGCCCAGCCCGGATTCGTTTGACGGCAAAGCGGCTTTAGGACAAAGCGGCATCCCGTTCGGGCATCAGTTATCCGATTCTCATCATGATAGGCTTCGGTTGGCCAGAAAGCAATCATAATTTGGCCATCGGATCTGCATTATTTTCGAAAGCTGCCGCCAAAATCGTTTGCGTTGACAGAAGAGACTGATGAAACCAGCCCATCCAAATTGCCCAAACTGTCAAACAGTGGTTTTCAGGCTAATCCGGTTCGCGGGCCCGATGCCCTTCAAAGCCCGGCTGGGTCGAGTTTCGGCACGTCACCAACGCAAACCATCTCCGGTTTTTCGCCGGATTTTCCTGGCAGGATGAAAACCGCGCCGAGATTGCCGAGCCTTTCGCGAATCGCTTCGGCGGCAGTTGGACCTGTTACGAAGAATGCCGTCGAAAGCGCATCCGCCGTAGCAGCCGTATCCGCAAGCACGGTAACCGACAAGACGTGGTCCACCGGCCGTCCCGAACGGGGATCGAGGACGTGGCCGTATCGCTTGCCTTGATGGTAAAAGAATTGAAAGGTCGTGCCTGAGGTAGCGAGCGATCTATCGTGAAGCGAGAGTTCTGCCAGTCGCTCCGTCCGATGGAGGGGATGTGCGATGCCTACCGGCCACCCAGGCATGTTGCGAGCCTTGCCCGTTTCCAGCTCGATTCGACTTCCCCGCGTCAGGATACTGCTTTTCCCGCCATGAATCAGGTAGTCGTGGACTCCGAACCCCTCGATCGTGACGGCCATGCGATCGATCGCATATCCTTTTCCTATACTTCCGAGATTCAGTCTTACTCCAGGTTTTTTAAAAGCAACCGTCTTGTTGGTTTTATCTAATTCAACGAAATCCCAGCCGATATTTTCCATTGCCTCGTCGAGTTCGTTTTTCGATGGGAGCATCCCCTGCCGTCTGGCAAAGCCCCAGACCTCCCAGAGCGCCCCCGCCGTGATATCGAAGGCCCGGTCCGTGGCTTCCCATAATTCCCGACAGAAGACCAGCAGATTCCAAAGCTCATCGGACACCGGCACAGGTGCGTAGGCGGCCAGGGCATTGATTCGCCCCAACTCACCGCGAGGCCGGAAATACGACATCATCTCCTCCAGCGGCTCCAGAAGCTGGATGGCAGAGAGTCCGGCGTCCATCGCTTGCTCGTACTGCCCCAGATTGAATATCACTTGAAACTCACCGCCCATTGCTTTCGCGGTCAAAGAGAGCTCCCGGCTGAGGCGATCGTCGGTAGGGTGCTTCTCCACTCCAGCACTAGTTTGGTTATCGAGGCCCCCCGCGACATCGGTTGCCCGCGGCTTGGCCAATCGGCGGAGGAATTCCCGGCGGGGAGCATCCGAGGTCATGATCTCACCTGAATTCGCGCGTTATCATACCTGGGGGCGGCATCACACATCTGCTTCTTATTCCACCCCCTCTATTAATCGCTTATTCATACCTGTTTGGTATGTGCTTGCTGTGATCCCTATGTTAGGTTGTTGATCCGACCCCTTTGGTAGGCTATTCTCCTGACCCATCTGGCGGGTCGTTCTCCAATTCCCTCTGATAGGTGCTTGTTCCCATCCCACCGTATGATCATGTTGAAATCATGCCATTCGCGGCGAGATACCCGACAACTGTTCTGCCGGCAACATCCGGAAAATGCCGTTCGAAGCACCGCCAGCCCCAGGCAGCGTGGGCGCGATGTGCGATGCCATGCCGGCGTGGCCGCTAATTGGTCCGCGTCAGGATATTGCGGACGGTGGCCTCCGCGAGACCCATCTGTTGCGAGATCTCAAGCGCGCTGAAACCATAGGTTGCTAGACTGCGGACCTCCTCCTCGACGCGTTCGGACACAGCCGTGCCCCCAACTTGAGTCCCAGCCTGCTCGGGTGTGCGGGCATCGTTGCCGCCCGATGCTGCGGAGACGGGTTGTTCCAAGGCGATGGACGCGTCGGCAGGCACGTTTCCCTCTGCCGATGTCGCTACGAGTGAAGCTGTTTGACGTTGCGCGGCGGCCGCGGCCAGCGCCTGCTCCAGCCTCGCCGCGGCTGTTTCTGCCCGCCCTATCAACTCCTGGAGTAGCACGAGTTTGCTGTCGATACGTGCGAGTATTTCGCGCGACCGCTCGTGCAAGCGAATCTCTAGCTCATCCTCTTTATTGGATAGGGCGGATTCTTCCTGCACCAGCTCGCGTCTGCCCCAGCGGCGCGGATCCAAAGTGTCTCGGTTGCCGGGACGTCGCCGCACTCGCGACATGACGATCCACAGGACGACGACAATCGCCATCAGTAAAAGGAGTGGAGAAAGTTGCATGCTACTGCGCGGCGGCAGCCGCCTCCTCTCATCGGCCGTTAACTGTGATTGCCAGCCCGAGGCGTGGTTTGCAACGGCGTCGCCGCAGTCTCCGCGGTATAAGCCTCGGCGGCCTGGCGATAGACCGTTTGCAACGGAATCCCATGCTTTCGGGCTGCATTGCGACACGATTCGAACTCGGGGGCGAACCGCGGTTTCCCCTCCGGCGTGTATGCAATTTTACCTTGTATTGTGCCCCAGGGCGTGGCGACGGACGCAGCTTCGCGTTGCAAGACGCGACGTTCCACGGGCCAGCGCCGCACGCCTAGAGTCGTCGTCTCGGTCAAAACGATGTCTTCCACGGCTCTCAGGTGTTCGGTTCGGCACAAGATGGTGAGCCGCACGGCGGGCCTGTTCTTCTTCATCTGCCCGGCGGAAGTAAAGACGTCGAGGGCACCGGCCTCCAGAAGGCGTTCCGCGGTGTAGCCCACGATCTCTCCCGAGGTGTCGTCAAGATGCGTCTCGACCATCCAGATCTGCTCCAGGAATCCTGACGTTTCGGCAGGGGCGGCCTCCTGGGAGGTGCCGACAAGGACGCGCAGCAGATTGGCACGCTGCGGGATGTCCCGACTTCCAGCACCGTAGCCCACGCCCTGCACGGTCATGGTGGGAGGGGGACCGAATCGCCTCGCATAGGTGGTAATCACGGCGGCACCGGTGGGGGTGGTCAACTCGAAGGGGACGTCTGCCTCCAGAATCGGGACACCGCGCAGCAGTTCGGCCGTCGCTGGGGCCGGGATTGCGACCTCACCGTGCTGGATGCGAATGCTACCGTGTCCGGTGGGGATGGGCGAGGCATAGACCGTCTCTATCCCCAGCAAATCCAATCCCACGACCGCCCCTACCACGTCGATGATGGAATCCGCCGCCCCGACCTCGTGAAAGTGAACCTTTTCCACGGTCGTGCCATGGACTCTGGCCTCTGCCTCGGCCAATCGGCGAAAGACCGCCGCAGCCCCTTCCCTTTGCTTGGGCGTCAAGTCCGCCCGTTCCAAAAGCTCCAGGATGTGTCTTAAATGGCGGTGTCCCTGCTCGGGTTGCGTTTCTACGCGGATCTGCGTTCCCCGAAATCTGCCCTTTTTGGCTTCTTCGCGAACCAGGCGGCAACCGGGCAATCCCAAGGTCGCAATCACCGCCGCCAACCGTTCGAAGTCGGCCCCGGCGTCCACCAACGCGCCTAGAATCATGTCCCCACTGATTCCGCTAAAACAGTCGAAGTACGCGGTTTTCATTCGTATCCTCATCTTTGCCAGGGGCCTTCACTGCCGGGGCTTTTTACTACCACGGCTTTTACTACTCCAGCGCAGCGTCCGCCTGATTGCATGATGTATCCGGCATACATGACGTACCCGGCATATTTTGCGAGCCGGTATGTCCCATCATCATAAGATGTTGAGTTGTGCAAACAATCCTACGCCGTGGTATTGAAATGCTGCCGCATATTTCTTGACAGACTGCGATCATTGGGTATAAAAGCGGATATAACTTAGGTCGCAATGCCGCGACGATAGCGAAGCTCTTACGATCCCTTTTCCTCTTGCCAAAGGCGAGATCGAGCCGGATTGCCGCAAGGGCATGTTGCTCGAGCATAGCCTTGGAGGTCTGCCGTGACACATCGATTCTATTTCTCGTCGCTTGGGAATGGCCAGCGAAGGCCGGTTGCAAGGGCCAGCCGAGCAGGGCATGATCGGATCGTTCGTGTTTCGATGGCGGGGATCGCCGTCGGTTTTCTATTGACGTGGTTGCCGGCTTGTAATAGGTCGCAACCGCCGGCAGCCGCGCCGACGGCGCCATTGGAAGAGGTGGAATCGTTGCCCAGCAATGAACCGGCGGCCAGTCCGCCGCCTTCGGAGCCCGCCACGACAGCGGCGCTATTGCTGGGCACGATCGAACCGGTGGAGATTTCAGCAGGCCAAGAGATCACTCGGGAGTTGCGGGTCGAACGTTCCGGCGTGGAGGGACCCGTGGCACTCGACTTTCAAAACGTGCCTGACGGTATCGTGCTCGATCCAAAAGAAGTCCCGGCCGACGCGAAATCGGTGACCCTCAAAATTCGCGCGGAAGACCGGCTCGCGGACACGCAGAGTCTCTCGGTGATATTCATCCGCGCCAAGGCGGGCGAGGCCATCGCCTCCCGGAATCTTTCTTTAGCGGTCGTGCCCGTGGTCTTGCCGAAGCTACAGCCCGTGCTAGAGCAACTGGTTCGGCCGGGCGATGAAATCTCATTGGAGGTTCGGCTGGACCGCGGGGCCTGCCAGCGAGCCGTGCAGGTTCGCTTGGAGAACGCCCCCGCCGGGGTCGCAGCCGATCCGGTCACCATCCCAGAAGGTTCGAACGCGGCGACCTTGCGTGTTCGTGCAGCCCCCGACGCTGCGGAGGGAAAGCACTCTGTCCGCTTGGCCGCAGTGATCGCGGGGAAGTCTTCGGGTGTCGATTTTGCGCTCAGCGTGCAACGTTCACCTTACCGCATCGGCTGTTTTCGGGTGGTCAAGCTGAAGCCAGGCGAGTCGCAGGAGGTGACCCTGCCCGTCGAACGTCGGGGTTATTCTGGTCCCATCCATCTGGAGTTCGAGAACCTGCCTGATAAAGTGACCGCGGGCGCGGTGGACGTACCCAGCGGCGGAACCGCGGCGAAGATTCATTTTGCGGCGGAAAAAGATGCCGGGGAACGGGTTCGCTCGGCGTACATTCGATCTCAGGCTGGGAGTTTGAGCAGCCGCGAGCCGATTATCGTGCGCGTCTCTTTAGGAGAGTCGGGCTTCTTGCCCAAGGCCATCGCGTTTGATCCCGAGATCGCCCCCCTGCTGCGGCGCGGTTCCTTTGGCGGACGCTTGACGGCCCACGCCAAGGCCGCGCTTAGCGATGCGTACGGGGGCACGCCCGAGTCCCAAGAGGCGATTCTGCGGGGCCTCCGTTGGCTTGCCAACCATCAAGAAGAAGATGGGCGATGGTCCCTTAAGTATTATGGGCGGCACCTATCCGGTTGCGATTGCCATCTCTCGGAGGAGGCCGAGGCGGAGATTTTGGACAACGATACGGCAGGGACGGCCTTGGCCCTGCTCCCGTTCCTCGGGGAGGGAATTAGCCCGACGACCGCTCCGGACGAACCGGCCGAGCTGGCTCGCTATCGCAACCTGGTCCGCCGCGGACTGGGTTGGCTGATGAAGAACCAGGTAAATGATCTCAAATCGGACAAAGACGGCGATCTCGGCGGCAACACCTATTGTCACGCTGTGGGGACCATCGCACTTTGCGAAGCCTACGCTTTAACCGGTGACGAGCGTGTGCAGTTGGCGTCCCAGCGCGCCATCAAGTACCTGATGAACGCTCAGCATACGGCCGGGGGGTGGCGCTACGGTTTTCGTGAGGCGGGCGACATGTCCGTGGTGGCCTGGGTCTTTCTGGCCATCCGCAGTGGACAACTGGCGGGCCTGCGAATCGACAACAGTCCTCTGACCCGCGCGACGCGTTTCATCGATTCGTGCGCGGTCGGGCCGGAACCCGTCCGACTCTCACAATATTGCTATCAACCAGGTAAAGAACCCACCAACCCGTTGACCGCGGCCGGGTTACTGACGCGGCAATACCTCGGCTGGCCCAAGGACAATCCCCATCTTCTGGCCGGATGCAAAAAGATCGCTCAGGCCGTGCCACCCGCGGAAGGCTCGCAGGTCGGACCCCTTTATTTCTATTATTACGCTACCGAAGTGCTGCGCCACATGGAAGGCGAAGAGTGGGACCTGTGGAATCACCGCGTCCGGGAACTGCTCATCCGGACGCAAGAGAAGAGCGGTCACCGCGAGGGGAGCTGGAGTCCCGAAGGTGTGGATTGGGGCAAACGCGGGGGCCGCATCTATGCCACGTCCTTGGCCCTCCTAACGCTTCAAGTCTATTACCGACATTTGCCTTTGTATCGCCCCATTCCACGTGGTCAAATCCCAAGCACCGGCGCCACAATCCGCTGAGATATTCCGTTCGTTAGGGATTCAAACAGCGCAGCCCTTCCAAATGACACTGCCGATATGCTGCAACCCTCGCGGTTCCGTTCTGCACATATTGCAAAGATTTGGTTTACCCCATTCGCGACCTTCGCCCGCCACTTCATGGTTGGATTGGTGGGGTATTGGATACCTCTCTGGTATTATATTTTTTAGGAGTCTGTCTTGTCACGCGGGCAAATCGTGGTATGTTAAAAG
>DYLS01000297.1 GCA_020721965.1 Blastopirellula marina
AATATCATAATATGCTTGTTGTTAATATGATAAGCTGCAACGACCATATATGGAGAGCAACGACCATATATGGAGACCATATATGGAGACACTGCGAACCAGTTATACAACATGTTGCTGTGAAGGTATTTGTAAAGCAGAATTGGAACAACACAAACCGCTTGAAACAATAAGCGGAAGGGGGGTGTATGGTCAAAAACGGCATTTTTTAGTGTCAAGCCGTGCCAAAAGCACATTTAAAGGATTTTAAACAACAAAAACAAGGAGTAGCCGCTCGCTTAACCCAGATTCAAACGGAGTTTTGCAATCGGCTCATACAATGAATAATTTATACTGGCACCGATACTACTTTGGATTGTATTGCGCTCCGCAAAGGTATTTAATGCCACTTTCAGCGCAAGAACAACTTCAACTGGCGTATCATTTCCCGGAGAGCATCATGAAAAAGCTATCGCAAATATTAGTGGCAGCCTTGTGCATCCTGCCGGCGGCGTTTTCTTCCGCGGCTTCAAGCCGGCCGGACCTGATAATCAGCCTGGGCGGTAAAGTTGTAGACCACCTGGCCGAAATGAAGGTCGATGCCGCCAAGCTCGACTTGCTGGCAAGTTATTATGCCAGCATGCCACCCGGGCCTAAGAACGAATATCAGGGCGGAATGCAGGTCGTAGTTTTTGCGCCCGAGCGCTTCGGCATGCCAGCAGTTGATTACTACAACCACATCCTCGCCGCTGAGAAACGCGACAGCGACATGAAGCCCTCGGATCTGACCGCGCTGGCTTCGTGCGGCATCAGCCGGTGCAACCCTGATTATTCCACCATCCTGGCCGTGCATGGCAGTTATGTTATCGAGCTTACGGCCGAGGATCCTAAAAAGAAAATAAAGCTAGCGGACCATGCCCGTGACCTGATGGCCCGGCTCGACGGGGCTTCCGATTCCTTCGATTCCGCCTTCAAGGCCCGTCTCGGGGTCATGAGCGATGAGTTGCGGCTGATGGAGCAGGAGCAGCTCCGGATCCAAGAGCAGATCCGCAAGCTGGAAGGGGAGAAAATGCAACCATCCATCCCGCCGGCGGTTAAAAACGGTTCCGGAGGCGATGGCGAGGTGGAGCTGTCGTCCGCGCGCAATATCCCGGCGGAGCTTGATGCCGCCCGCAGGCAAAAGCAGGTTGCGGAGCTGCGGGCAAAGCTTGCCGGGCTTGCGCGCCGGCAGGCCGGGGCCAGGGCCTGGATAAGCTACTGCTCAAGTCCCGAGGCCGTGGCGCAGCTCAGGCAGATGGCCACCGCCCCCGATAAAGAATGGAAGGAGCAGAAGGCCGAAGCCTCACGCGTGGTAGCGCATTATGCCGATACGCTGCGCAAGGCCGAGGAAAGCCTCGTTGCAGCCGAGCGCGAAAAGACCCTCGTAGCGGCTGAAGTCGGGCGTGACTTTGCCGGCAAGTTCGACCAAATGGAGGCGGAAAAGAAGGGCGAGGCGCGAGGCACCACGCGCATGGCACCCGACGCGGGCAGTTTGAACGATCGTCTGCGCCAGGCCGCTGACAAGCGCGATGCCGCGGCCCAGGCGGTGGAAGGTTACCGCAAGGCGCTGGAGCAGGAGCAGCAGCGCCTGCGCCTGCTGGATCTGGCGGGGGACATCAGGGGCAAAAACGCCGGGCGTTGAGGTTGCCGCGTGCTGTATGTGCTTGCTTATGTGCTTGTGGATGTG
>DYLS01000298.1 GCA_020721965.1 Blastopirellula marina
CGCCTCCGCCGTGTGACCACGACGGCGTTATCGCCGCGTACCACGCCATCTTGCCCGAACTTCCACGGGTTGCCGTCTGGGGCAAGGAGCGAGAGCGCAAGCTGGCAGCACGCTGGCGCAGCGACAAGCGGCATCAGTCGCTGGACTTCTGGCGCTGGTTTTTTGAATCGGCACGCTCAAACCCGCATTGGCTCGGGCAAAACGACCGGGGATGGAGGCCGGACTTGGAGTGGTTTTTGTCGCCGTCGAACTTCGCTCGGGTCATTGAGCGCGGTATCGAAAACAACATTGCGAGGGCTGCATGATGCACGATTTTCACGACGACGAAGGCCGCAATATGCCCGTTCCGCTGCACTGCTTCGAGGCCGAGGCCAGCGTGCTTGGTGGCTTGATGATCGACCCCGGCGCTTGGTTGAAGGTCGCCGGAATCCTCGGGGCGCAAGACTTTTTCCGAGCTGACCATCAAAAAATCTTCACGGCGATCAAGGCGCTGGCAGATAGCGACCAGCCGCGTGATTTGGTGACGGTGGCCGATTGGCTGTACAACCGCAAGCAGCTCGACGACGTGGGCGGTTTGCAGTACCTAGGAAACGTGGTCGCGGATACGCCCACGGCGGCGAATATCGTGGCCTATGCGGCGATTGTGGCCGACAAAGCAGCGCGTCGAGTGCTGATTGCCAAGGCGGGGGAGATTGCGCAAATGGCTGCGTCCAGCGAGGCCTTGGACGTGGTTCTTGGGCAGGCACAGAGCGCCATCTTTGGCATGAGCAACCAAGGCAAGTCGTCCGGTGAGCCGCGTTTGGTCACGGACATTGCCCGCGACTGGATCGCTGAATTGGCGCAGCGTTACGAGCATGACGGCGATGTGTACGGGGTCTCCACGGGGTTTGATGATCTTGACGCGAAGCTGTGCGGATTGCAGGGCGGTGACATGGTGGTGATTGCGGGCAGGCCTGGCATGGGAAAGACCACGCTGGCGATGAACATTGCCGAGCACGCTGCCACACGAAGCGGCACGCCGACCCTTGTTTTCTCGCTGGAAATGCCCGCAGCGCAGATCATGAACCGTTTGGCGGCCAGCATGGGCGAGGTGAGCATGAGCAGGCTGGCCAGCCCCAAGCAGCTTGATGATGACGATTTCAGGCGCATCACGAGCGCCATTCTGAGGGCGGAGAATAAGCCGCTGTTGATTGATGATACGGGCAGTCTGCACATCAACCAGGTGCGAGCACGGGCGCGTATTGCGCACCAAAAGCACGGCATTGGGATGATCGTGATCGACTACCTAGGCTTGATGCGAGGCGATGGCAAAGACCTTTACAGCCAGACGACTCATATCAGCGGGCAGGTGAAGGCGATGGCGAAAGAGCTGGATGTTCCGGTGATTGTGCTTGCGCAGCTCAATCGCGGGGTGGAGCAGCGCGTCAACAAGCGCCCAGTTATGGCTGACTTGCGTGATTCTGGAGCCATCGAGCAGGACGCGGACAAGATTCTCGCGGTGTACCGTGACGAGGCTTACAACGACGACAGCGCGTTTAAGGGTATTGCCGAGGTTGAAATTCTCAAGCACCGCAGCGGAGAAACCGGGCGCGTGATGCTGGCATTCCAAGGCCAATTCAACCGTTTCCGGTCACTTGCAAAAGACTGGGTTCCACCGCAACACGCGCTTGAGCAAAAAAAACCGAGGTTTGAATACGCATGAGC
>DYLS01000299.1 GCA_020721965.1 Blastopirellula marina
GCTGTAGGCCACGACCGCGCCGCTGGCGTCCCGTTGTTTGACCCGTACGCGGGGATGGCCACGAAACTCGTAGAGGTCGTTAGCTGAATCGCCGTCCCCTTGGTCATCCGTCAGTTTCCAGTCGCCGGGCGCGGGCGTGCCGTCCAGGGTGTGGTACTCGTACACGGTGCGCGTGACATTTGCCAGCCCATCCGTGGTCTTGACCTCGCGCACCCGATAGCGATACCAACACTGCTCCCCGGTGCGCGGCGCCAGCGTTTGCCCGTTCTGAAACCAGGGCAAACCTAACGGCCCGGTGTAATTGAAGCTCGTTCCGCCCCCATAGCCGTTAGCAATGCTGTTCAGCCACGGTTTCCAGCCGCCTTCATCCTGCCCGGCAACACAAGCGCGGGTATAGCCGGCTTGGGACAGGTAGCCGAAGGTCGTAGCCGGTAACACGTGGCCATCCGAGGCGACTTCCTGAATCGCATCCAGGACCAGCGCGTCCCCGATTTGAGAAGTGACCAGTTCATAGCTCCGCACCGCTTGCCCCTGATCGACACTGCGCACTTCGATAGTGTGCAACTGTTGTTTACTCCAAAAAGTCTGCACGGTTTGGAGGGCGACCTGGCTATCAAACTCCGGTACGTAGTCATCCCGGGTTGTCAAGCCAAAAGCCACTTTGTACGTCGCGCCGGGCCAGCTATAGGTAATGTGCTCCAGGTTGCCGCCGCGCGTGTAACCACTTGGATGGTCATCCCCGGCCATGTAGTTGTGACAGGTACGGACTTGTCCGGCCAGGACACATTGACACTCATAGGCCCCGTCACACCACGTCTGCGGCGCGGCGGCGTAAATGTGCGCGTGCCCCGGCCACAGGAAGACAAAGTCGTTGGTTTCGCGGTGGTAGTCCAGGCGCACCACATTGCCGTGCGGATCAGCGATTTGATCGAGATTCCAACGCCAATTGGTGTAGCGGAAAGTCTCGCTGCCATCGCACCCGCTGGTCACCATCCACCACGCGGATTCCCGGCTGTCGCCGCCCGCCGTCTCGTCTTGAGCGCCGAAGCGGTATTGCGTACCGTCCGGCGTGGTCACCAGCCAATCATCGCCGCCGCGATTGGCCGCATCCCGGCGCTCGATGCGCCAGAAGCGCTCGTCTTCCAGCCGGTAGTGGTTGCCGCCGATGGGCACTAACTTGCTACTGACACTATTCAAGACCAGCGTGTACTCCTCCACACAGCGGGGTACGTAATTTTCATCCAGATCGATCTCGCGGACGATGTAACCTACATCCATATTCCAGCCCATCCCGACCCAAGTGGCCTGCGGGTTTTGCGTGCTACGCAGATTGTCCACCCCGCCACTGTTGTAGGTGAGCGCCAGTTGTGGCGCCAGGTGGTTCTGTCCGCCGGGGATATCCAGTGGATACGACCATTGCACCGCGCCGGTAAACAGGTCTATCTGCGCGTGGGTGACCGTCGGTTGCCAGGGCTGTTGGTAGTCGCCGTAGTCAGGCGTGGTCGCCAGAGCGGCGGCAAAGATGCCCGGCTCCGTGACCGGGGCTTGCAAATACCAGACGTTATCTGCAAAGGTACGCTGTGTCGGCAGTTTTTGCCACGTCTCACTGGCCGTTTGGTAGTAGAACAGACGCACCAGTGGTTGGGTCAGGGCGTTTTCCGGCAGCGTGCCGTCCGGCAGCGCGACTTTGA
>DYLS01000300.1 GCA_020721965.1 Blastopirellula marina
AACGGAAATTTATAATCTCGCCGCGCAAAGCTTCGTCGGTGTCAGTTTCGACCAGCCCTACACCACCGGACAGATTACCGGCTTGGGCGCCCTGAATCTGCTCGAAGCCATTCGCATCGTCAACCCGAAAATCCGCTTTTATCAGGCCTCCACCTCGGAAATGTTCGGCAAGGTCCAGGCCATACCCCAGGATGAACGCACCAATTTCTATCCCCGCAGCCCTTACGGGGTGGCCAAGTTGTATGCGCACTGGATGACCATCAACTACCGTGAAAGCTACGGCATTTTTGGCAGCAGCGGCATTCTGTTCAACCATGAGAGTCCTCTGCGTGGTCTGGAGTTTGTCACCCGTAAAATCACGGACGGCATGGCGAAAATCAAACTTGGCAAACTTGATCAGCTCCAGTTGGGCAATCTCGATGCCAAACGCGACTGGGGCTATGCCAAGGATTATGTCGAAGGCATGTGGCGCATGCTTCAGGCGGATACGCCAGATACTTTCGTTTTGGCGACTGGCCGCACAGAGTCCGTGCGCGACTTTGTCACCATGGCGGCCAAGGCGGCGGGAATTTCCGTGGAATGGCAAGGGCAGGCCGAGCAAGAGTGCGGCGTCGATGCGGCCACAGGGAAGGTGATTGTGCGGGTGAACCCCAAGTTCTATCGCCCCGCCGAGGTGGATTTGCTCATTGGCAATCCGGCCAAAGCGCGGGAGCAACTCGGCTGGGCGCCCACAACCACCCTGGAGCAGCTCTGCGCCATGATGGTGGAGGCGGATTTGCGGCGTAATGCAGCCGGGGTGTCGCTTTGAATCGGTTCGCTCGTGCTGGCCGCGCGCGCTCGATCTACCGGTGCACTGGGAGACAGGCTTGAATTCGGTCGTTCTCATCACCGGGCTGCGGGGCTTCACTGGGCGTTATTTGGCTGCGGCGTTGCGTGCGCGTGGCGCGCGGGTGGTCGGGCTGGTTCAGGGGGAGGCGCAAAGCGCCGATGAGGTTGCCTGCGACCTGACCGATGCCGCTGCCGTGCGCGAGGCCGTTGCCAGCATTCGGCCCACCCATGTGGCGCACCTTGCGGCGCTGGCCTTTGTGGGGCATGGCAATTCGCAGGCGTTTTACGAGGTCAATCTGTTCGGCACGCTGAATTTGTTGGAGGCACTGGCCACGCTCGATGCGCCGCCGCGCCGGGTGCTTTTGGCCAGCTCGGCGAATGTGTACGGCACGCCAGGGGTGGAGGTCATCGATGAATCGGTTTGCCCGGCGCCGGTCAATCATTACGCAAGCAGCAAGCTGGCAATGGAGCATATGGCCCGCAGCTGGCAGGAGCGGCTGCCCATCGTCATCACCCGCCCGTTCAACTACACCGGCGTGGGGCAGGACGAGAAGTTTCTCATCCCCAAAATCGTCAGCCACTTCAAACGCCGCGCGCCTTTCATCGAACTGGGCAACCTGGACGTGAGCCGCGATTTTTCAGACGTGCGCGATGTGGCGGCCGCCTATGTGGCTTTGTTGCTCGATGCGCAGGGCGTGGAAGGACAAACTTTCAATGTGTGTTCCGGTCGCGCGTATAGCCTGCGGGAAGTTGTTGGCATGGCGGAGCGCCTCAGCGGCCACGCCATGGACATTCGCGTGAACCCGGCTTTTGTGCGCAGCAACGAAGTGCCCCGGCTGCT
>DYLS01000301.1 GCA_020721965.1 Blastopirellula marina
TACGCAAGATCGGCGTCCAGGTCATCGGGATGCGTGATGTCTTGAAATGTTTTGCTGAATAATTCTTCGCGGCTGTAGCCCACGATGTCGCACAGTTTCTGGTTGACTCTGAGCCAGCGTCCATCGGGCGCGACATGAGCAATACCCACTGCCGCTTGATCGAACGTGGCGCGGAATTTTTCTTCGCTCTCACGCAAATCATCCAGCCTCTGGCGCAGCTGCCCTTGCATGGCGGCGAAGGAAGCAGTCAATTCGTCAATTTCACGGAGGCGGCTGTTCTCCAATGCGGGTCCCGCTCCCTCACCTTTTGCAAAGGCGCGGATGGATTCGTTCAGGCGCGAAATGCGGTTGGCTAATCTTTGAGCGATAAAAATACCCGCGAGAATGGAAATTCCCAGCGCCAGCAGGGTGACGAGGAACGCCGAGCGATTGGCGGCTGTAATCTCCGCCATGAAATCGGATTCGGGAATCACCACCACAATCAGCCAGTCAATGCCGTATGCGTCCCGGAGGGGCGTTACGTTCAGGAAGCAGCGTTCCCCGTCCATTTCAAAATCGAACTGTTCCGCGCCCGTCACGGCATAGTTTTCCCCGAAGCGCCCGCGCAAGAATTCCGCCGCCGCCTTCACCACGGGCGATTGGCTGTCGCGCGCGTTCAGGCGCTCCATTTTGCCGCCGCCGTTCGCCCGGAACGGCTTCTCCCCGGTGGAGGAGGCTACCAGCAGCCCGGAGCGTTCTATGATGAAACTTTGCCCGGATGCGCTGATCTCCAGTCCCGCCAGGAAATTTTCGATCTGGGAGAGGAACACATCCACCGATACGACGCCGAGCAGGTTGCGGCGGTCATCATAGACAGGGGAACTGAATGAAAGCGCCAGATCCTGCCCGGTGAACAGGATGTAAATATCGTTCCAGGCGGCGGCTTCCCTTTGCGCCGCGCCGATATACCAGGGACGGGTACGCGCGTCGAAGTTGGGCAGGCTGGTCAGCAGTTCTCCCCGCTCGCCCGCCCCGCTGACGGCGTATTTATTGAAGGTTCCCGCTTGCAGGTCTTCCGTGGCGTACACATAAAATGATTCCCCGGGTCCCTCCCGTCCGCTTCCCACAATTCCGCCCGCTGCGTTTCCAAAGTAAATACTTGTGACTGTCTCGCGTCTTTTCACTTTATCCAAAAAATAATCCTGCAACGCCGGTGGGTCTTGCAGGTCCAGCCAGCCCTGCTGCATGGCTGCCACGATCATTTGATTGACTTGGGGGGGAACTTCCAGAAAACCGAGCAGGTGACTTTCAATGCGGGCGGATATTTCACGGCGCAGTTGTCCAGCCACGTCATTAACCGCCTTTTGTCCATTCGTGAAGGTGATATAGGCAGCAGCGGCGGCGGTCAAGGATATGATCAGGACAAAGGGAACAATGAGCGCCAGGCGCAGGGAAATCTTCGGGGGGGTCTTATGTTGAAGGATGGCCATCGTTCGATTCCTCCATCGGTTGACGATATCTACATTGTAAGCGATTGTTCAGCCGCGTTCAACGACTTTTGTCGAATGGGCGCGCCAACCCCACGCCGCCAATATCCCCATGACGATAAGCCCCGTCCACGCGGCGAGAGGGTATCCCGTCTGGAAGCCGCTGATGACCGTGCCGAGTCCCATGACGGCGTAG
>DYLS01000302.1 GCA_020721965.1 Blastopirellula marina
TCTTCGAGTTTACCGTAGCCCGCCTGTAGCGTGACCACGATGGGGCGAAAAATCCGCGCATCCGAATAAGACGTCGTGTCTTCGTTGGTGGCCACCGCGCTGAGCAAGATTTGCGGCAGGATAAGCACCGGCAAGGCGGCGACGGCGGTCTCCTCGGTCCGCGACAGTGTTACGATCATACCCAACCCCATACCGCACGCGTAAACCAGCAGCAGGATCGCCAACCAAGCGAATACCGCCTCATTGCCTACGTCCTTCGCCACGTCCTGGCCCAGCACCTTCATGCAGCCCCAGCGTGTCAAGAGGAGAAAGAGGGTCAATTGCACGATTCCGATGAGCAAGTACAGTCCGATCTTGGACGCCAAATAGGCCTCGGCCTTCAAACCTGCCATTCGATCGCGGATGTAATTCCGCCGCTCGCGGACCAGATCGCGCACCGTGTTATTCATGCCCAGCCATACCGCCACGACCACCGTGAAAAAAAGTATCGGGTTTATCTTGTCTGCATGGAACTGCGAGAGAATCACCAGCAGGGCGAGCACGATCGGCTGTAGCACGATCATCGTCACCAGTGCCCGATCGCGGACGATTTGCTTGGCACCGCGAGCAGCGACATGCAGTAATTGCTGCCACCCGGTTGCGGTGTCCTTCCGTTGAGCCATTCGCCGCAGGGGCAGCTCGTATTTCGAGCTGGGAGCCGGGGAACCGCTATCCGAAGCGGCTGCTGGGGCCGGGCAGGCAGGCGTACTCGGCGCGACCCCGCCAGGCAGGGCCGGCGGCTGAGCCGTCAACTGCGGTACGGCACGCCCCTGTTCGAGCGCGTCGTACCAGTCGGCGGGATGCATGCCTGCCATGCGTTTCTCCAGCCCCTCGGGCGATCCGCAGTACACCTGTCTCCCCGCGCCGCCCAATCGGGCCAAGACCAGCACTTCGTCGAAGAGGTGGAGCGGCGTCAGCGAGTGCGTGGAGAGGATGACCACGGTGTCGCGTCGGGCCACTTGCCGCAGATTCTCGATGAGCCGCGCCTCGTTGCCCGGGTCCAAACCCGTGGTCGGCTCGTCCAACAGCAAAATAGGTGGTTTGCGCAACAACTCGATAGCCACGCTTACCCGTTTTCGCTGCCCGCCACTTAGGATGACCGCCCGCTTCTCGGCGTGCGCGCTCAGTTGCAACAGGCCAAGCAAATCCTTGATCAACGCCTCGCGGTCAGGAACCGCGAGCTGAGGGAGTCGTAATCGGGCAGCATACTCGAGGTTCTCGCGAACGGTGAGCGTGTCGTAAAGGATATCGGTCTGGGGAATGAATCCCACTTGCCCGAGGTATTCCTCCCGATACGCCCAAACGTCGCGGCCACCCCAGAGGACGCTTCCCGATTCCGGCCGATAATACCCAGCCAACGCCCGCAGCAAGAGCGTTTTACCCAAGCCCCACCAACGTTCCCGACTCGAATGTGGCGGACAATCCTTGGACCAGGGACCTCCCTGCCGCGCAAAGCCGACACCCCGAATCTCCAAGCCAGCGTGCGACTGCAACTCCGGCTGTAGGCCTGCCTCTCGCACGACAAACGCGAGTTGCAACCCGAAGCGGAGGCGGTCCCCCGGCCGCTGCCCGCCTCCCAGATTCGGGCCGTGCCGTCCCACGGCCCCGGCGCATACCTTGAAT
>DYLS01000022.1 GCA_020721965.1 Blastopirellula marina
GGGTGCCGGCTCCGGCGGCGGCTTCGGCCGCTCCTTCGGCAGCCTAAGGAGGTAAATGCTCGATCAATCGGTCCAGAACGCGAAGAAGACCGTCTCGCCTCCGAAAACGACTGCCAGTCTCTTGCACCTGAGGCGTACGAGTTTCTGGAGGTTTCTGACAAGCGGTATCTGGCAAGTAGTGTCTGACAATCGATCTCTGGCATGCGATTCCTTGGAAGCGGTTTCTCACCAACTGTGTAGCGGAAATGGGTTGGGATAGTTCGGGTTGGGACACTTCGGCAGGAGCTCCATCAATCATGCACTTGCGGTTCCGAACACTCTTTGCGGTGATATTCGTTGGCGGTTGCGTAACGGCTGGCTGTAGCACTCTTTCCGACGCCATCAAACCGAAAAATGCCGCCTTGCCAGCCGAAAACCCAGCTCCCAACGAGGTCGGCCAGTTCAATATCTTCCGCCCGGCTACCAAGGCCTCCGGCGCGAAGCCGCTATCCGACGCCGAGTACGACGCCCAAATGCTGCAAGGCAAGAACTTGGAACGGGTTAAGAAGTGGGATGAGGCCCGGGCAGTCTATCAGCCATTGATCGCCGCTCGCCCCGACCGCTATGAAGCCTACCATCGTCTGGCCGTCGTCGCCGACCGGCAACAGCGATATTCCGAGGCGGAAGCCCTGTATTCCCAAGCCATTCGCTTGAGCCCGGGGAACCCCGAGCTGTTCAACGATTTGGGTTATTCCTTCTTGCTTCAAAACGAATTCGGAAAGGCCGAGGTGGCCATTCTCAAAGCTGTGGCGATCGCGCCTGCCAACGAGCGGTATCGCAATAATTTGGGATTGGCCTGCGGATTTCAAGGGCGTTACGACGAGGCTATGGACCAATTCAGGAAGGGTGGTAATGAAGCGGATGCCTGCTGCAACATGGCTTTTATCCTAGCACAACGCGGCGAAGTGGCCTTGGCCGAACAGTACTTGCGGAATGCCCTCGCTCAGGATCCACAGCACAAAGCCGCACGTCGGGCGTTAGAATCGCTTTACGCGACACCCGAGCAAAGCGACGAAACGCTTCTTTCGCAAGGTGCACGCCGCTGGGAGCCTTACGACAGCAAGCAAAGCCATGCCGATCCGGAAGATTCCCGGTCGGACACGGAGCCCTCAGTCGTTCAAGCGTCTCATTCCACACCTTCCTCGCCGGCGTGGAGATCCCCCTTTTCGCGTCCCACAGCGCAATCACATCTGCGATCAGCACGTTCGGCCTGGAGCAGCGACATCCAGGATCAGGCCCAATGATCGCAAAACAACGCTGGCTCAAGAAGCGGAGCTTCGAGCGTTCGACTCGTGGGACAAGCTAACCATTTTCTTCAGCCAATCGCTCCAGCGATGCGAGAACCGCATCCAGATCACGAACAGACATGCCTATCTGACGTCCCTCGCGATCGATGCGCGCTAGCTCAATGAGCTGCTCGTAGTCGGGATGGGCTTGTAACCTGGCCCGTAATCGCCTCCCTGCGGTACCATTCAGGCACTTTTTGGCCAAAGGGAGGTTCTCCACGAACCATTGCGTCCGCTCGCTCGTGCAATCCCTGATCGCCTGGAGCCCGGCTTGAACCGCGTCCCGGGGATCAATCGCTTTACCAACATCGTGGACTAAAGCAGCCAAAAGAAAGTCCTCGTCGTACGGGTAGCCCCCGCAGGCCAGCTCGAAGACCTGAAGACTATGGTACAAAACGTCCCCTTCAGGATGGGTACGACTATCCTGAAAAATCGTCTCGAGGGGATCCAACAGTTGGCGCAACCTGGCACTACGCGACCGTGGCACCTCCGCCCGTGGACATAGCCGGCTGGAGTTCTCCTCTAACTCACCCTCATTTTCCAGCAGGCTTTCGAGTTCATCCAGCCCCAGACCAATCGGTGATGCTTGGCTGCAACCATCCTCATCCGGCGATTGTCGAATTCGCACTCTCAAGCAGATAGAGACGGGGCCGACCAACGACACGTTCACCGTGGCGTATTCCCCGAATGCCGCCTCTCCCGGCCGTGACTTTTGCTGGAGGTAACCGATTCTGGCCGCCGCCAAGACATACTGAACCTGCTCCCAAGCCTGGGCAACAAGTTCGATTCTCGCTTCGCGACCGCGATAAATGAAACCGAATGCAGGATCCCCAACTAGCCGGGGTGAAAACTCCGCCAGCAACCGCATCACGCGAAGAGCCGCCACCTGGATATCGCGAATACCAGAACGACGTCGTAACGGCTCACCCGAGCGGCTGAGGCATTGCAATTGCGCCTCAATCTCATCTATACCGGGAAGCTCGCACGCCTGTTTGGCACCGGACGCTATTCGCAGTGCCGCTCGGGCACGGGCCTTCGCCACATCCGCCTCCTCCTGCCGCAAGAGCAACCTCGCTGCCTCTTGAGCGATTCGTTTCCGGATATTCCGATCAGATCGTTCAGACCGTTTTTTCATAGTCTTCAGACGGCCGAAAATCGATCGGCGCGATGGTCACGGTGGCAAATCAGATTCAACCAAAGGGTTACCCTGACCCCGCCGATGGACTAGCCCATGAGACCACGAACAAACGCAATTTGCCAGAAACGCGTTGGGACAAAATTGCGGTATCTCAGATGCAAAATACATGAACCTTTTTTCGGAAAGTGTATATTAACATGATATCGGGTTCCGCATGTTCGGTGCTCATTTGGGACCGGAGCTGCTCTTGACGTCGCACCCAAGACGAGGGTTGGCGACATCCCGGCGGGATCGGGCAACCAGTTTCACGCTGGCGAGAAACCGCTTGGGCGCCATGCCATGCGAATAACGGGAATGACGTATCGATGAGAATGCAACACACAATCGGGTTGGCAGGTCTCGGCTGCATAACGATCCTCGGGCTAAGCGTCACACCACATGTCGCGGTTTCAAACGAACACGGTGGCCTGGACCACCTACCATGCCCTGTCATTATTGCGCAAGTGCCGTTCCCTTGCACTCAGGAACAAAAGGAAAACCGGTCGGCGGGCACCGGTCCGTCTCACAGAGACTATCTCGATGGGGCACGGCTCGTACTCCTCGCTCCGGGTAAAGAGCCTGAGGTCTTGGTCCCCAATTTCCACAGTGCCGCGGATCCCGAGATCTCTCATGATGGGCAACACGTCTTGTTCTCGGGAAAGCCGCATGAATCGAGCGCATGGAACATCTACGAACTGGACATCGCTAACCGGGAAGTCCGCCAAATCACGCGGGATCTGGGCGATTGTCGCCAACCCAACTATTTACCCCGTCAATTCATGATGGTCGCCGTGTCGTCGGCGGCGCCGAGTGCTGGGGCATCGACACCCTCTGGCCAAACGGAGGTCGAAGGAAAATACACGCTGCGGATGATCGACGAGGCATCGATGCGGATCGGATTTGTTCGGGAGTTGTCTGGCACACGTTGCGAGGGGGCCTCGCTACCGATCTCCCGACTCTACTCGTGCCGCCCGGATGGTTCAGAGGTACGACAAGTCACGGCCAATCTCTCCCAAGACTTAGACCCAATCGTATTACCTGACGGGCGTTTCGCCTACTGTGCATGGAGAAGAAATAGCCTGGAAAGAGGCCCGCTAGGGTGGTTCAGTCTTCACACCGTCAATACAGACGGAACGGATGTCATGCCGATCTGCCCGAATGTGGGCGGAGGTTTCAAACGGATGCCGGTCGCCGCCGCAAACGGCCTTCTCGGCAAGCTGGTCTTTGTGGAATCCGACGTCGGATCATGGGACGGTGCTGGTGATTTAGCCGCGGTGGACCTCCGCCGACCGCTGGTAACGTACGCCCTGCTGAAACGAGATGATGCGTACGTTTATCATTCCCCCGGCTACTTTTCGCCTGACAAGATTTTGGTCTCCCGGCGTCCCCGGGACGGTTCCGCTTCCCACGCAGTCGGCATTCTGGATATCGCAGGCGGCACGTGGGATCCGCTCTTTGACGATCCACGTTATCACGACTTTCATGCCAAAATTGTGGATCCGCGGACGGAACCGGACGGTCGGTCATCCGTCGTGGACGACCGCGAACCTTTAGGGACTCTATATTGCTTGAACGTAAACATCAGTGACCGCCCAGACCAGGAAAAAATCCCACCCGGTGTTGTCCGGGGAGTGCGAATTCTCGAGGGGCTTCCGTTCGGGGCGGAGCAGGGGGGGTCGGCAGGGAGCACCGCCGACCTTGCTGCTCCCGTCTCTGCTACCCGGCGATTGCTCGGTGAGGTTCCCATCTTTCCGGATGGCTCCTTTCAGGTGAGAGTGCCTGGGGGAGTCCCGCTCGAAATTCAACTGGTCGACAAGGACGGCATGAACTTGCGGAGTTGCGGTTGGATCTGGGCACAAAACCGCTTTTACCAAGGATGCATCGGTTGCCATGAAGACCGGGACTTGGTGCCCGACAATCGCATGGCGGACGCCCTTTGGAAGCCCGCCCCAACGCTCATGCCGCCGGAGGATCAAAGGCCCACGCGGGACTTCCTACATGATGTTTGGCCGCTCGTAGTTCGAGATTGCGGGGAATGTCATGGGCCAAAAGGTCCCCACGCCCCACGGTTGTGGCAGACATCGAGTAACGATCCGACCGCAAGCGAGACCGCCGCGCTCGAGGCATTCACGGCGCTGATGGATCCCGGTGAACAAGGCTGGCAGGATGGCCGAGGGCGATACGTGGTACCCGGCCATGCGCGACTCAGTCGGGTGATTTGGCATCTGGCTGAAGAGAATACAGCCAACACGTGGGATGGTCCGCTCGCCGATCAGCCGGCGGTCCCCATGAAGCGACCAGAAGGGCGTTACCCGTCGGAGTCTCTTAAAGTCTGGATCGAGTGGATCGATTTTGGCGCGACCTGGATCGCAACTAGAAGAGAAAATCGATGATTGTCTCTCGTACGCCACGTGGAGATAGCTAAAGGCAGGTGGAGATAACTGACGGGGGATTTCACTGACGATGCTCCATCGAGCACGGAAATCACAAGAACCAAGGTTTGCAAGATGAAGATTCCTGTTTGTCCCAGCGTGACTGCTCGCATTGGCTGTTACTGGACTCTTACTTTAGCAGTCCTGGTCTTCAGCCGCACGATGCCGTTGACGGCCCAACAGGAGCTGCCCATTTTCACCGATATTACCGCGCAGTCGGGCATTACCTTTCGGCATTCCATCGGAGACCTGGAACTGAGCAATATCGTGGAAGGTGCGGGGGCAGGGGCTTGTGTCTTCGACTACAACAACGATGGCTGGCTGGATATTTATTTTCCCAGCGGGGCGTGGACACCGGGGGTGAGCGACAACCGCGGGCGACACCTCCGCGGAAAGCTTCACAACGTACTGTACCGCAACAATGGTGACGGCACTTTTACGGACGTAACCGACGAAGCCGGTGTGGGAGATACCTCTTTCAGTTTCGGTGCCTCCGCCGCGGACATCGACAACGATGGCGACTTGGACCTTTATGTCCTCAACTACGGTCCGAATGTCCTGTACCGCAATAACGGCGATGGCACCTTCACCGATGTCTCACGCCAATCTGGATTGGATGACCCGCATTGGTCGCTCTCCGCGCCCTGGTTCGACTACAACGGTGACGGATATCTCGACGTATATGTGTGCAATTATCTCGAGTACGATCTGGGAGCCTTTTCCGCGTATTATCGTGCAGAGAACTTTCCCGGCCCCTTGAGCTACAAGGGCCAGCCCGATTTCCTCTACCGCAATAACGGCGACGGCACTTTTACAGACGTGACCCAGGAGGTCGGTCTATGGAATCCCGAGGGACGCGGCATGAGCGCCACGGTGGTGGATTTGGACAACGATGGCCTCTTGGACATCTTCGTTACCAATGACGCAATGGCCAACGACTACTTCCGCAACCAGGGCAACGGAAGTTTTGTAAATGAAGCATTGCCGCTGGGCTTAGCTTTTGGAGAGGGGGGGCAAGGTGTTTCGTCCATGGGACCCGATTTCGCGGATCTTAACCGCGATTCCCTCCTCGATGTGTTTATCGCCGACATGGACTACGGATGTCTCATGTTCAATCGGCGGGATTATTTCGAGGACGTCACTGCCAAGGCAAACGTGGCACAGATTTGTGGCCAATACACGGGCTGGGGGAGCCTGCTCTTCGACTACGACAACGATGGGCTAGTCGATATCTTCGTTGCCAATGGCAATGCCCATCACGAGTTTTCCGAAGAGGATGTCTTGCTCCGCAACAACGGCGATGGCACGTTTCGCGACGTAGCCAACTTATCAGGCGACTATTTCAGCGAAAAATGGGTCGGGCGCGGTGTGGCTTACGGCGACCTCGACAATGATGGTGACCTCGATTTGACTGTGGTGAACCTAAACAACGAAGCCAAGCTCCTCCGAAACGACGGGGGAAACCGGAATTCTTGGCTCATGGTCCGACCGCGGCTCCCAAAACTGAACCGCGACGCCGTCGGGGCGAGGGTTACCGTGATTGCCGGGGGTGGCACCCAATTCCGGGATGCTGTACCAGTCCGCGGCTACCTATCGCAAATGGATCCCCGCGTCCATTTCGGCCTGGGGCAAGCCTCGGTCGTGGATCAGGTCGAGATACGTTGGCCAGATGGTCGGAAGACCACCCTCCACGATGTGCCTGTCAACCAGGTGTTGGAGGTCAGCCAGCCTGAGTGAATGGAAATGCAACAAGTTCACGACTTGCGCCCTTGTGACCAGTTCGCGAATTGAAATTTTATCTGGTTGTACCATAAACGGCCCTTTACGATGACGAGCGGAGCGACGCCGATCAAAAGGGGATGGGAATGACGATGATTCGCAGGCGACGCAAACGGGTCAACCCACGGTTGTTGTTTCTTTTGCTGATCTGTGGCCTCGGCAGAACCAGCTTGGCCTTGGACGGCGATTCGGTCCACCCCGTGTACGTGGGCGTCAAGGTTTGTGCCCAATGCCACGACGGCGACGCCATGGGAAACCAATGCTCGATCTGGGCACGTTCGCGTCATGCGGATGCGTATGCCGCGCTCTCCAAGCCCGAAGCCCGGTTGATCGCGAAGCTCAGTGGCGTGCCCGTTCTGCCGCAGCAGTCTCCGCTGTGCTTAGGATGTCACGCCACGGCTGCCGAGGCCGAACCCTGGGAACGCGATCCGTCCTTCGCCATCCAGGACGGCGTACAGTGCGAGCACTGCCACGGCCCGGGCAGCGAATATGCCGACGCCGCGGTGATGATGAACCGTGAGCTGGCGATGAAGCGCGGATTGCGGATGCCAGCTATGGAGGAGTGCCAGGCCTGCCACGCCCCAAAAGGCTCGCACGACGCAGTGTTGAAGGGCGACCGGCTGGATATGGCTGCCGCCTGGGAGCAGATCCAACATCCCACGCCCGAAAACGCGGAGCTTGTCAAGCTCTCATTCCCTCCACTGCCTTCCTCGGCCAAGGAGCCGGCGTTCGTGGGCGCAGGCTCGTGTGCGGAGTGTCACGCGGATCCAACCAAGGGGGACCATTTCGGCGCGTGGCGGCGCACTGCGCATGCCGATGCCTTTGCCGTTTTGGCTACCGCCCGAGCACGCGAAATTGCGGCCAAGATGGGGGTTTCCGGCGATCCGCGGACAAAGTTGGAATGCCTGAAGTGCCATACCTCGGTCTATCATCGACCGGCATCCCACGTACTCGGAACCGCCAGCGTGTACGAAGGAGTTTCTTGCGAGGCCTGTCACGGGCCGGGCAGCCAACACGCCGAAACCTGCTCACGTCCTCGATCTACCGAAAAGAACGGCTTGCTCAAAGTAGACGCGCCCGCCTGCTCAAGCTGCCACGAGAACGCCCACGGCAAGCCCTTCCAGCTCCCCGCAAACTTGGCCGAAGCGTCGCATCCCATCCAAGCACGCGAGCATGAGGAGGCAGGGCCGCAGTACAAGACTCCCATCAACCTGGCCGTCAGCCCCGACGGGAAAGAGCTTTACGCGGCCTGCGAAGCGTCGAAAAGCGTCGTCGTCGTGGATATCGCAGCCTTACGTAAGGTTGCGGAAATCGGCGTCGGCGGACAGCCGCACGATGTAGCCTTCTCCCCGGACGGGAAAACCGCCTTCGTCAGCAATCGCTTGGATGACACTGTTTCCATCATCGATACTCAGTCGCGAACAGTAACGGCAACCATACCGGTTGGAGACGAACCGCACGGGCTGGTCGTGGACAAGCAGGGGGCGTTCCTTTACGTTCTCAATACGCTATCCGAGGACATATCCGTCATCGACGTGGGCAAACGGACGGAAGTCAAGCGACTCTCGGCGGGGCGAGGTCCCTGGTCGGCCGCCATTTCCCGCGACGGTCAGTGGATCGCCTGCACGAACGTCCTATCTCATTTCGTACCCTTCCGCACACCCTCGCGATCGGAAGTCACCCTGATCGACGCGACTCGCGGTATGGTGACATTGCGTGCCATGGTCCCCGGAGCCAACGGCCTCCGCGGCATCGCCTGGCACCCTAGCGGCGACTTCGCGCTGTTCACCTTGAATCGCCACAAAAATCTCGTCCCCATGACACGCGTGGTCCAAGGCTGGACGATCACCAACGGCTTGGGAGTCTTGTGGCGCGATGGCCATGTGGATCAGGTGCTCCTGGATGAACCTGGCATCGCCTTTCCCGATCCCACGGACGTTGTTGTCACAAACGATGGGAAATATGCATTGGTGACCAGTGCCGCCTCCAATCGAGTGGCCGTCGTGGCCGTGGACAGGCTTTTGAACCTACTGCAATCCGCGGATGAGGCGGAGCGTGCCAACGTCCTCCCCAACCATCTGGGCAAGGCTGCGGAATTCGTACTCCAGTGGATCGAGACTCCCGTCTGCCCTCGGGGAATCACCGTCGCCCCCGGCACGGATCGGGCATTCGTGGCGGCCTCGCTGGACGATCGCATCGCCGTCATCGACCTGAACAGCTTCCAGAGCGTGGCGGTCATCGACCTGGGCGGACCTCAGGTGGTCACCAAGGAGCGTCTTGGCGAGCGTGTCTTCCACTCCGCCATGAATACCTTTCATCGCCAGTTCGCGTGTTCGAGCTGCCATCCGGACGGGCACGTCGAGGGCTTGACCTACGACATCGAACCGGACGGGATCGGCGTCAACCCCGTGGACAACCGTACACTCCGTGGTATCCTGGACACCGCGCCCTTCAAGTGGGAGGGATTGAACCCATCCTTGTCCCGCCAGTGCGGTCCTCGACTTGCCGTGTTCTTTACTCGCATTCACCCTTTCACCCAGGAGCAGTTATCGGCACTAGATTATTACATCTGCACCATTCCCTCCCCTCCCAATCGTCATCGCCCGTTAGGGGCAGAACTAACACCGGCCCAGCGGCGGGGAAAGGAGATTTTTTATCGCACCACGACCAACGACGGACGTCTTATTCCCATGGAGAATCGGTGCAGTACTTGCCATTATCCGCCGCTCTACACGGACCGTCGCATTCACGACGTAGGGACCAAGCTGCCCCTCGACGAACATGGGCTGTTTGATACGCCCCAGTTATTCAATGTCTACAACTCGGCACCCTATCTCCACAACGGCATCGCCGAGACATTGGAGGAGATTTGGACTCGATTCAATCCGTACGACCAACATGGTGTGACTAATGACATGACGAAAGATCAATTAAATGATCTTATTGAGTACCTTCGCACGTTCTAACCTTTATCAGATGGTATCGTTCCGGTTTTCGAGAGGAGACGTGGCCGTGACCTCTAACACAGCAGGGTACTTTGCGAGCTTTATCATGTTAATGTGGGTAGCTGTCCAAGGCTGCCCGGAGTACGCCATCGCTGACGATTCTGGGGCGGGTGGCAAGAATTCGTCACTTCCCGCCTTGGCCTTTGGTCAAAGCGTGGACGGCATCTCCGACGAGGATTTACCTTACGTCTATACTCAATGGGAGAACTATACCGTTGAGGACGGCCTGCCCAACGACCATCTTTTTTGTGTCAAGGCCACTCCCGATGTCATCTGGATCGGCTCGGAAAACGGCCTGGCCCGATTGGATAAGAAGTCCGGCAAGATTCAATCTTGGAACGAAGAAGACGGCTTGCCTTGGCGGGCCATCACCTCCATCGATGTCGATCCCAAGACGGGCGATGTTTGGCTGGGGCTTTTCGGCGGCGGATTGGCCCGATTTTCCGGCGGGCGATTCGAACACTTCCACCAGCTCAACAGCGGCCTGGTGAACGACGTCGTCTACGGCGTGGCCGTCGAGAACAATCATATTTGGTGCGCCACTACGGCCGGCGCCAGCCGCTACGATGTCATCACGGGAAAGTGGGATATTTATACCGAAAAGAACGCGCCCATGGAAGAGATTTGGAATTATAACGTTACTTATGCTCCCAGTGTCAATAAAGTCTTTCTCGCCGTATGGGGAAGCGGTTGCCTGGAGTTCGACGTCGCCACGGAAAAATGGAAGGATTATATCGATCCCGACAAGGAAATGGAAATCGACCTCTATCGAGATGACGGAATCATCCATGTCATCACGACTGCGGCGAGCTTTGCCGACGGCGCTCTTTGGGTTTCGGCCTACTTTGGCTGTTGCCGTTACGACGGCCGGCACTGGCGGGGCTTTTACGCCCACGAGACCGGCCTGCCCAGCGACTTCACCAATTTCCTCAAGGCTCGCTCGGCCAACGAGGCATGGTTCTGCACGGACAAGGGTGCGGGCGTGGTGGCTGATTACGCAACGGACACCTATGTCGCCTATTACCGCAATTCGGACAACTCCGGCGGGGTCGCGAAGATCTATCGTCAGGGACGTTTGCTTCGCGAAGTTCCTCTGGAGGTTTCAATCGCGCACAATTTTATGATTGGCGTCGATTTCGACGGCGATGACGTCTGGCTAGCCACTGCCCATGGGCTGTCCCACGGTATTGGCAAAGGGTACTACCCCGGTGTCAAAAGGGCTCCTCAGCAGCCGCAAACCGTCGCGGCAGCTTCCTCGACATCCGCCGATTCCAAATAGTTGTTCATCAAAGATGAGGTTCGAGATAAGAGAATGGCTTTTCAAGGGAGGTGACTCATGCGATTCATTAAGGTTGCCTTTTGGACGTTTGCAGTTTCGGTCGGGTTGATCGCTTTTGAGAAGCTGGTCCAGGGTGACGAACCCGCTCCGGCGCCACAGTCCGGGACGTCGGACTTCGCCGTGCCCGTCGAACCTAGCATGAAGTCTGTCGTTGATGCCATCCGGGCTATTAACGATCCCTATCACGTCCCGAAGTTGCCACTCCGAATCGATCAGAACTACGGCCACACGCCCCGAGACCTGGAACCGTTCGGTTACGTGCCCCCTTTCAAGCGCCACTTTATGATTCAAATGGAATATACGGGACCGGGCCGCGCCATCCCCGAGCCGGAACACGTCGATTCGGTGAAAATCGGCTTCCTCGGTCCCATCGAGCCGACCGTTTCCGTTGCGACGGGTGGTAGAAGCCATGAGGAAAACCTCGGCCAGATGATGCTGAGAGGCGCCCAACTGGCCGTGGAAGTGGCTAACGAGCAAGGGGGATACCGGCCTCGGGGCATTCCGTTCGAATTGGTTGTTCACAATGATAACGGGCTTTGGGGATCTTCGGGAAACGAAATCATCAATTTGGCGTACAAGGACCAGGTGTGGGCGATTCTGGGTACAATCGACGGGGCCAACAGCCATATTGCCATTCGCGTTGCGCTCAAGGCCGAGATTCCCATGATCAATACCGGCGACACCGATCCCACCTTCATCGAAACCAATATCCCCTGGGTTTTCCGTATGATCACCGATGATCGCAGGCAATGTTATTTGCTCGTTGATTACATCTACCGCAAGGTGGGAATCCATAAGCTAGGTATCATCCGAGCAAGTAACCGCTACGGCCGCTTCGGCGTGCGTGAACTGCGTGACGGGAGCCGCCGGTTGGGTAAACCCGTTCCCCTGGAAATGGCCTATTTCGTGGGACAGGCGGACTTCTCGCTCGAGCTACAGCGTCTGAAAGACGCTGGCGTGGAAGCGATCATGCATTGGGGTGATGCGGCGGATGGTGCTCGCATTTTGAACCAGATGCGGGCGATGGGAATGGCGCAACCCTTTTTCGCCTGTGATCGCTGTCTGGGACCGGAGTTCACCGAAATCGCCGGCAGCAATGCCGAGGGTGTAGTCTGTGCCTCGCCGTGGAATCCCCAGCGGGACGATCCGTGCATGAAAGAATTTCGCGAGCGATTTATGAAGCGATTCGAGGTAGAGCCAGACACATACGCCGCCCATGCCTATGACGGTGTGCAAATGCTGCTTTGGGCCATCCAGGTAGCGGGGCTGAATCGCGCGAAGATCCGTGACGTGCTGGCCTACCGAACCGAGCCTTGGCAGGGTGTGGTAGGCACGATTCGGCTTACCGCCGCCTTGGATGGGAGGGAAGAAGTCTTCCTAGCCATCCGCGAAGGTGGCCGGTGGCAATACTACACCCGCAAGGATCTGAACATACCGTCCGGCCCAATTGAGAAATACAGCGACCACCTGAAACAGATTCCTGGCAATTTGACACAGATCCAGCAACCTTGACGCGTCGGGGGCGTGCATGACGAGTGACTGCCACGCGAACCGCCGGGTGCCGCTGTTTCGCCAAGCCGCAGTGGCACTTGCTATTGGCGGGGTATGCGTCATGGGTGCGGCCCCTGGTCCATTGCCGCAGGAGCAGCCCGACACGCCCAACACTCGGGCAAGCCGAAACTTTCGTGCCCCCGACAACGCCGGCAACCCCGAACTGCGATCCTCGTTCGCTACCACTAGCGAAGCGATCCGTATCGGGTATTTCGGGCCGTTCGCGACCGATCCAGATCCCGACGTATTAGAATGGCTTGCGGCGAAAATGGCACTGGAGGACCTGTCCGGGGAGTGCCTCGACGGTCGCCCTTTGAAGCTCGTACCGGCCTGGTCCGACTCACCTTGGACCGGGGGGGCGGCCTTGTTGACCGATCTTATTTTCGAGCAGCAAGTGGTCGGCATCATTGGGAGCATCGATGGCGAGGCGACCCACCTGGCGGAGACAGTCGTCGCCAAGACGCATGTGCCCCTTCTCTCTCCGGTGTCCGTGACCAAGAGCGTCAATCTCGCCAATGTGCCGTGGACCTTCAGTATCTTGCCGGGCGATCATCTGGTGGCGCCGACGTTGGCCAAGCACTTGGCCGATACGGCTTGTTCTCTGGCGGTGATCAGCGGTTCAGACCACGATTCGCGAGCCTTCTGGCAGGAATTGCGAGCGAACCTTCCGGCAGAGCGTATCACGCTACTGGGCTTGTGGACGATTCAGGGAGCAGGTAGGGAAGAGTCGCAATCGCTGTCCATCATCGCGGAAAAAGTCATGAAGGCAGCTCCCGATTGCGTCTTGATCACCGCGAATGCGGTGACGGCGGCACGCGCGGTACTTGTGCTTCGCGGGGTCGGCTATTCCGGCGGGCTTGCCACCGACGCGAGGGGAGGGCGCCGCGCCTTCCTCGAAACGGCTGGCGATTCCGCTGAAGGGATTTTCTGCCCACTCGTCGTGGAACCCTCCAACAAGCTTGAAGACTGGTTCGCACGTTTCGAGAGCCGATTCCAGCGAAAAGGTGACTACGCCGCCGCCGCGACCTACGATGCAACCTGCCTTCTGTTCCGTGCCACGGTCCGTGCTTCTTCGCCGCAACAAATGGTCGCCGATCGTGCCAGCGTTGTGCAGGCCCTCCGCGGTCTCTCCCCTTATGACGGCGTCACGGGCCGCATCGAGTGGGACGACCTCGGCGCCAATCTTCGGCCAGCCCATTTGGGTGTCATCCGCGGTGGAACCGTGCGACCGACCGACCCGGCCGCCGCCAATTGACGGTGCGACCGATCTGGCTGCCTCCAATGGATCGTGACCTTCGCGATAGCGGATCGCGAGCCGCGGTGCCTTTCGGGCTTCGGACGACGGGTAGAGAGCTAGCCGTACTGCCCGACTCATGGATCGGCGGACAGGGTCGGCGTTCCTATTTGCCTGGTGTTATACATGTCTCGCGCGCGGCGAGTGGCTGGCGTCAATGGATATTTTTCCCCCGACGGGTAGGGATATTGAGACATGCCGTGGAAGGGCAGGGGAAATACGCTCTCACCTGCCGCGGTGTAAAGGTCCATGTCCTTGCAATAGCTGTCCGTTTTGAGTAACCAGGAGCGACGCAAATCGGGGGCTGGGTTGGGGCAGGCGTCGGCCGCGAACTCCAAGGCCACTTCCTCTCCAGGCCCCATGATTACGAACGCGTCGTCCGCCTTGTTGATCAACTCCGAAACATCGCCAAACCGAGTATATCGTCCCGGCATCATCTTCCACGACAGTGTGTAGTCGATGTTCATGTAATCCAGCAAATTCGGCCACTTGCCATCGGGAGAATACTCCCGAGGATATCCGAGGTACCGCAACTCTGATCGAGCAGCCGATATCTCGTGAATGCGATCCGCCGGAATCGTCTCGACCGCTGCCAGGAAGATGCAATCCCAGTACAGTTCCAAATTCGAGCGGATGCGGAGACGGGAATCGCCGGGCTGCAAGAGGTGCGTCAGATCGACGGTCATCCAGTGATTGATACCGGCGGGGTAGGCCGCCTCTCGCAGCAATTCCACCCACCGCCCGTCGCGAAACACGTCGATGCTGGGGGCCTCCAGCCGCACCCCCGCCTGAAACGCGCCGAAATTCGTCTGCGAGTATCCGTACTCGACCCAGCCGTTTGCGGCCAGGACCAGGCGCCGCTGTCCCGCCATCAGATCACGCAGTTTGGGACCGAAATCGAGTTCGATCCCATGCGGCAAGGCAACGCCGCAGAACCGCGGGTCCAGAACAGTCGCCCCCGCATACACACGATCCACCTTTGTCAATGCGGTCAATACGTCTTTACCTTCATGATCCCGGGCCGCAACGGGCTTCACCCGGTCCCCCTCGCGAATCACGAAGATTTCGAACGGGGGGAGTGGGAGGTTTACGGCCATCATTTCGTGCGGCAAAATCATCGCGTCGGGCGGGTGATCGACCGCCAGCAGCTTGACTTCATCCAGATAGACGATCTCCTCCAAAGGTTCCACGACCCTTAGTTGATAACGACCGTCCTTCTCGCGAAGCCCAGGAATAGGGACGATCTCTGTGGGATCGGGAGCGGCGTACACACCCGGGGCGGCAAGATATCCCAAACCGCCCATTCCCGCGAAATCGCTGATGAAGGCAAACTTCTCACCGTCCCACGCGAACAGGTGCGGGCAAGAGGAAGTTTTCCGCGGGATTTCGGCCACTTTGTGGATTTGATCCGCCGGCAAGCCGACTTCCGCCTGGAGCACGCCGTCAGGCCAAGTTACACGGAGCCACTGGATTTCCGTGCTTTCACCCAAGCCAAAATGCAAACGCAACGGCCCCGAGGAAGTAGGACCATTGACGGTACCCACAATCTGCTGCGCAGTGATGGCATCCGACTTGATTTCCACGCGAGCCCCGATTGCCGACTCGTTGGAGCGCGATTTCTGATCGCGATAGCGGGTCCCGGCCAGGTCGAGCTGGACCCAATGTCCGCCTCGGGTAACGTTCTTGGCCAACTTCGGCGAGCCGCCTGACGGCAAGAGAATCGCATCCATCGTGCCATTGGCATCAAAATCAGCCGCGGCGGAGGGCGCATTGCCGGGAAAATGCAGCGCCCCAAACAAAAACCCGCCGTCGATTTTTTCGCAGTTAATCCAGCGACTTTGTGGCAAGTCGTTGATCAACGCCACCGGTCCCCGACGTCCGTCGGGGCGCAGCGCGTCACCAATCACCAGGTCCAAATCGCCGTCGTTGTCGAAATCCGCGAATTGGGCTGCCGTTCCCCCCTGCGATCCGGGCACAGTGGCAAAAGCAACGACTTCCTCGAATCGGAGATCTCCCAAGTTTCGAAAGAGATGATTCTTGGTGCCGGTCATGAGCAAAAGGTCGATCCGGCCATCGTTGTCGAAATCTCCAGCCGTACCGGCTACACAGCCGCCGGTTCCCAACCCAGTCACCTGGGCATCCCGAAGACGATATTTCCCAACACGGTCGTTTACCCACAGCGTGGGCGCGGCGTCGGTGTGAAGCAATACGGCATCGGGGTCGCGATCATTATCCAGATCGCCCCAAAGGATATCGACGACAGGTTTGCCGACCGTATTCCACCCGAACTCGTCACTGGCATCCCGAAACGTACCATCGCGGTTGTTAATCCAGAGCTTGACCCCGCCGCGATGGGTGGCCGTCGGCAGAAGGCAAGAGACCAGATCGAGGTCTCCGTCGCTGTCGATATCGAGCAGCCGGGCCGCCGCAGTAAATGTCCCGTCCGGTACAATGGCATCCAAAGCTTCCACACGCTGGAACTGTCCTTTCCCGTCATTCTGCCACAGCTCGTCCTTTCCCGCGCGGCCTAGCCACAGATCGAGGTCGCCGTCGTTGTCCACGTCTCCCAAAGCGACGGAGACCACATGATCCGAGAGAGTCGTCCCGGCCTGGAATGCCCGCGCGCCGTCATTGCTAAGGATATTGGCTGCGGCCGCCTCGCCCACACCATGAACGATCACATCGAGGTCTCCGTCGGCATCTACGTCGCCCACGGCCAGCCCCCCCGTGCGAACGCGGACATTCTCCCACTCCCATGGCTGGATTGTGACCGGCAAATCCAGCACGTCTGGCGAGAAAACAAAGCTTCGCACGGCAGACTCCGCCATTTTCGCCAGCGGGAGTGCATCAGGCCCCAGTGCCAAATAATACTTTCCGGCAGAACCGTAGATTTTGCGAACGGTGAAACTTCCTCCTGCGAGTTCCGCGTTGTTCAAGGCTCGAAACCGTTCGAAAAGCGGGGCGGCCTTATCGCGTTTCCCGCTCCGTTGGTAGAGCATCGCCAGACGATAAACGGCGGACACGAACCCCGGATCCCGCGTTGTTGCCTCCTCCAGCAAACGTATCGCCTCATCATTTCGCCCCAGCACAATCAAGGCTTCGGCAGTCTTGAAGGCCGCGTGCGGATCGAGCGGATCTTCGCGGTGAACGCGGGCAAAGCACTCCAAGGCCTTTTCGTGGTTCCCGATATGCTCGTAATACAATCCCAAGGCATACCAGGCGTGCAGCGAATCCGGCCTATCTGCGACAAGCTGCTGCAAGAGTTCGCCCGCCTTTTTCACCGCATCCGAGCCACCAGGCTCCTCCTGCATATTCAGATACGCAAGTGCCAGGTTGTACTTCGCCGCGAACCACTCGGGTTCGTGTTGAAGGACCTGCCGAAAGGCCTCTGCCGCGGCGGAATACTCGTACTTTTCCAGAAGCGCACACCCGCGATTAAAGAGCGTGAGGGACCGGAACACGCCGTCCCTGGCTCCGCCAGATTCGGACTCTGCGAACGCTATACCGCCATCGAACGCGAAGGAGAGTGCCGTCAAGTATACCGCGATGAGGGCTTTGCCGATCAGACCAGAGGACGTGTGATGTCGCAACACAACTCGCTCCTTTAGACCTCGGTTCACCACCTTCGTAAAATGGCAGCCAACTGGCATTGAACAAACGAATCACGCCAGTCGTACGACGCCGCACTGACGATCGAATCACTGCAAGCCACGGCAGGGCAGAGGGATCAAGTACCCCCCGCCTCGACCGACGAGATGCCAAAGTAATACCAAGCTGATGGAATGACTTGGAGAATTAACAAGAACGAAGAACTCCACCATCGGAGAATGCTGTTGAACGCGGAAAGCACTTCCGTACCCGGCGTACCTCTCCCGCTTCCTTCCAGAGGGTGCATCCCAATGGCGTACCCGACCCCATGTCACCACCTTGCTTGGCCCCACGCAACCACTACTGGCCTGAGCGAAGCAACGGAACCGCCCGTTACTCCCCGCGTTCCTGATTACTTCTCTGCTTGTCCATTTCCTTGGAATCGTGCAAAAGCGATCCAATCCCGCGGCGCACCGTCCCTCTTGGGGGAGCATCGCGACCGCCTGCTCACTCCCGAGTCTGCGCGCCCAGGTAAATAGCGATACCCATTTGCTCGATTTGGTCCAATTGTTCCTCCAACCAATCGACATGGGCATCCTCATCCTTAAGGATGGATTCCAAGAGCTGTCGGGTCACGGCATCACCAACTTGATCAGCTAGCTGAATCGCCCCGTTATACATCTTGACGGCTAGTAGTTCGGCGTTCAGATCATTCTGAAACTGCTGTTTGATATCCGGGCCGACGTTCACAGCGCTCAATGTGGACACCGTTGGCGTGCCTTCAAGAAAGATGATGCGGCTGATCAAGCTCTCGGCGCGCTTCATCTCTTGAATCGCCCGGCGTTCCACCAGCTTGTGGAGATGGCCATACCCCCAATTCGCACACATCTCGGAGTGGACCATATACTGCATGATGGCCGTCAACTCCTTAGCCAGCAATTCATCCAGTTTTTTTACCAATTCGGGATTCCCTTGCACGGATATTTCCTCCGATGCAACAAAGCCTTCGCAAACAAGAACCTGCGCTATTCGGATTATCTAGGCACAAGGCTCAACGCACAAGGCATTACCGGGATCATCTGACGGGTGAGCGGGACGACCGCTCATCCTCAACTCAAAAACGGGGGCGATATAATGGAGTTTCACGGCACGTGCAATCGCCAAAAGTTCTGATTGAGATTTGGTTCAGGCCCCCTAACAATCCGCCCGAGCTTTCACGCGGCAACCATGAGTGGCACTATCGCGGTTCGAGATGACGCGGAATCCTCGGCCAACGCAAACGGCGCGGAAGGTTGCCTTGCCGCGGCCGATGGGCTTTACGGCTCGTCCTTTCGAGAAATCCTCGCTTTTTTCAGCAGTTTGCAAAGACAACTGACCCGCCCCGGGTTGGAATGGTTGTTCGTCTTCTTTGTCTTTTTCCTCCAAGGTGCCTGGCCCGTTCCTGATGTCAACGAACCGTACTACGTAGGCAAGGCCATTCACTTTTGGAACCCCAGCTTCGGACCGCGTGACGATTTTTTCGCCAGTCGTGATGCACATTGGGTGTTTTATTTTACGGCGGGCTGGCTATCATTGTTCCTTCCACCAGCGGTCACGGCCTGGATCATACGCTTGGTAACCTGGACCGCTCTGACGGAGGGATGGCGTCGCTTGCATCGTGCTGTCGTGGGGACCGGGGGCCTTTGCACCATTTGGACGGCGACCATGTTCGTCGCAGCCAATGACCACTTTCATCTGGCGGGCGAATGGGTGATCGGTGGGGCTGAGGCCAAGGGCTTGGCCTACGCCGCGTTGTTCTTCGCGTTGGCGGCACTCGCCAGGGGAGATTATCCGAGGACTTGGCTTCTGCTTGGAATTGCAACGGCTTTCCACGTCTTGGTCGGCGGCTGGAGCATGATTGCCACGGGGTTTGTCTGGCTGCTTTCCGGGCAGGAGCGATTGCCCCTACGGAGGATGATCCCCTACATTTTCGCGGCGGTGGTGATTGCATTGCCCGGTCTCGTCCCCTCGCTGATGCTCACAGCCGGGGTCTCACCGCAAATCGAGGCTCAAGCCCATCGGATTTATGTCTTTCACCGTCTTTGCCATCACATGGTCGTCGGCTGCTTCGCCGCGTGGAATGTCGCCCGATTTGCCGCTTTGACCGCAGTATTCATCATTCTCTGCCGGCAGATTTCGTCCCACGCCCGTTGGCTAAGAGTTCGCAACTTCGTCCTCGGTGCCCTATTGCTAGCGTGCGTCGGCATTCTGCTAAGCATGACGGTTCAAATCTGGCCGGTGTTTGCCGCTTCCGTATTGCGATACTATTGGTTCCGATTGGCAGACGCGGCAGTACCGATGGGCACGGCCTTAGGCATGGCACTCCTCGTGCAATCCCCGCCGTCCTTTGGTTTGGAAAGGGGATTCGCGTGCCGCTACCTCCGTCGCGGCCTGCTGGGTGTGGGGATTCTGGGCGCCGCGGGGCATCTCATGGGTTATGCTCTAATCCGCGCTGTACCTGTCGTGCCACGCACGGAATGGGTCGCCGGTACGTGGCGAGCCTCTGTGGCCGATCCCTCGCTTCTGCGGAACTACTATGGTTGGAGACGCGTCTGTAAATGGATTGCAGAGAACACGCCCCCCGACGCCCGGTTTCTCACTCCGCGATGGAACGGCAGCTTCAAGTGGTACACCGGCCGCAGCGAGGTTGTGACCTGGAAAGAAATCCCTCAAGACGCAGAATCGATCGTGCAGTGGTGGCACCGCCTCCTGGACATTTACGTGGTGGATGACCCAATTCTCGGCAAACGCTGGATAGGAACTCTCGCCGAGCTGCGGGAAAAGCGGCTCTTGGAGCTGGCGGCAAAGTACAACGTCGATTACATTGTCACCACATGGTCGCCAACCCTGGATTTGGAGCTTGCCTTCGGGGAATGTGGCAACCCCTACCTGGTATATCGAGCCAGACGAGGGCAACCCCCGGAAGCATCCGCGCGGGGAGCCGTGCCCAGTGGAGCAGGGTTGTTCCAACCCTGACGATCCCAATTGGGTGGGACAAAAGAAGTGGATCAGGAGTAACGCTAGCCTAATACAACAGCGCAGGACTGCCCGCTTGGCCCAACATCTTGTGGTGATGGAACCTATCGCCTCGCAAGATATGCTGGGCACATCATGCAATCAAGCGGACTTCGCGTTGTGGGACTCATTCACAGTCGTGTCGGAATGGCAGATCGATCATCTTCGTATCCGACGGAGGGCGGGGAGTTCCTCCGTTGGCTCCGCCTGCGGCTCAAACATCCACTTCCCGGTTTCAGCCCGGAAGGGCGGTTCAGCCCTCGTCCCGTAAAGGGGAGGAATTATGCCGAGCCGATCCCGAACGCCAAGCCTGCGGCCGTGTTGGTCTTGCTCCACCTCAAGAATGGAGCGTGGCACCTTCCGTGTGTCGTGCGGCCGTGGACCATGCCGACGCATGCCGGTCAAGTGGGTTTGCCGGGGGGGACGATCCGCCCAAATGAACCATCACAAGTCGCCGCGCTTCGAGAGTATCAGGAGGAATTGGGGGCCGACCCCGCCGAAGTAGAGTTGTTAGGCTCACTGACCCCCATCTACGTACATTCAAGCGGATACTGCATCCGTCCCTGGGTAGGGTTCACCTCGCACTCTCCGATTTTCAACATCAATACCCGCGAAGTCGCACGTTTGCTCGAAGTTCCCCTGGCGGACCTGCTGGATTGCCGCAATTTCGGCCATCAGCAGCGATCCCATCTCGGAGAAATCTACGAGTCGCCTCATTTTCAAATCGCGGAACATCAAATCTGGGGCGCCACCTGCGTCATTCTGGGCGAACTGGTCCTATTGGTCGAGGAATACCAGGAGATGACGAATCAAGGCTTGGTGACGCATTGAGCACGGTGACCAGTTGAGCACGGGGGGCCAGTGAACACTATGGAGCATTGAGCACGATGGCACAGTCAATCTTTCGCCAAAGCATATCCCCATCTCGGCCCTGGAGATCGGGAAAATAGCGAGGCTTCTTTGAAGCCGACTGTTACCGATCCGTTGGCGTTTATTGGACTTTTACAAGCTGCTCGCTCGCCCTCTGAGTGAGGGCGGCGAATGCGGCGTTTGGGCAATCCAGACAAACAGCGAAAGCCGTTTCCATGCGAAACTGCCTTCTTTTTGCCGTCGCCCGAGGAGAGAGGGGCCATTGTGAACACAAGTTGCAATCGTCCAGTTGTCACCCCAAAGCGATGGCCCTCGCCGCGAGTCAACACTCCAGCGGATGGCTATCGCAACAGCACTTTGCAGACCACCAGCCGGTTTCGACACCTCGACCCTGGGCCGCCAAGAATCTTGCAGCGACAGCGGGTCGAGCTATTTCCGCATCGTCGGATCGGCCGGCGTGCGGTCGGGCAGTGCGGCAGAGGGTGTATATTGAACGTCTTGGGAAGGCACCACATCCGCTCCGGCAGACTCCATCTCCCTCTGGGCTGGTAGTTGCCCCTCCGTTTCAGCACCCGAAGTAGCAGCCGTTTGCTGGGCAGATTGTCGGCGTTCCATCTCCTCGGCCAGCATCTCCACTTTCCGTAACGTTTCCTTCATGTTTTCAAAGTCGAGAAGCAGCGGTGGTTCACCAGGAAAGATCACGGCCGCCATCCCGGCGATACGCCAACCGCCTGGCTCCTTGCGGAGCATCCACATGATTTCGTCTGATCGGGGCTTGCCATCGGCCCCCAAGTCGGTCCAAGTGCTCATTATCCGCGCACCCTCGTCCCCCAGATAGTCCACCTTATCCGATACCGTGTACCGAGCGGTATCACTGCCCACGGGCGCGAATTGCCGGTTCAATTCTCCGGCCTGCTGCCGTGCCAATTCCGTAAACATGGCCACAACCTTCTCGTCGTCGCCCGTGCGGACGGCCTCCAAAAAGACCTTCGCTGCCGAGACCGGGTCCTGCGTGCCATCGATGCCCCGGGCGCCAGCTTGGGTCGCGACGCCATCATCTTGCTTCGATGCCGCCTGCCGTTCCGTCCCACGATCCGCCGTTCCGGGGTCTTGCGATACCCCGCAACCTGACAATACCACCAGGCAAGCTGCCGTCAAAATGACACACCCCGTCTTAACCGCCGATCTCCAGTTCTTCATCAAATCCTCCATGACTCTCACGTCTTGCCGGAGCGGCTTTCGTGCGGCTTGAATTCGGCCTGCCGCTGCTCGTCGCCATTTCCTGATACTAATACTAGCGCTACATTGCGGATTTGGCCCAACCTATTGTGCCCCAGACAAGGCTGTTGCCACTATATGCTGGGGTTTTTCTTGAAACTAGCGCTGCCGTACTAACAGCACAGGGTTATTTCTTCGGTTCAACACCTTTTGGTGATGGAACACATCCCGCCGCATCGTGTGCCCGGCACATCCGGCAATCAGGCGGACATTTCACTACAGGACTAATCACTACAGGACTAAAATTGCGGCATAACGACGTGCCCGACTGGGATTAGTGTTGCGATCTGTCTCCATTTCGTCAATACGAACATCAACATCACAGAGGGGCCGGAAGCAATTTCGTCTCCCGGGAGGTCCCAGCGGGAGAGAATGGCACGGCTTACGAAGACAGCCTTCGCCTCAGGTCCGCATCGCCGCGCGGAGTTTGGCGCTGCGGCTCCGCGGATTCGAAGCGACCTCTTGTTCACTCGGCGTCACCGGTTTTTTCGTAAGGGGAGAGTAGCGAGGATCGGTGCGGAACGCCTCCTTGACGATCCGGTCCTCAAGGGAATGAAAACTGATTACCACAACTCGTCCGCCGGGACGCACGATTTCGGGGAAACGTTGCAAGCCAGATTGCAGGGCCGCCAGCTCATCGTTGACCGCGATGCGCAGGGCCTGAAATGTTCGCGTGGCCGAGTCGATGCCTTTGAAACGCGGTCGGGGGACCACTCGATGGATGATGCGCGCCAACTCCCGAGCACTTTTGATCTCTTGAAATCGACGCGATTCCACGATGGCGCGGGCAATACGCCGGGCAAAACGTTCTTCACCAAGCTCGTGAATCACATCTGCCAAGGCCCTCTCGTTCAGACGATTCACCAATCGCCACGCCGGTTCTCCCTCTTGCGGATTGAACCGCATGTCCAGGAGACCGTCCGAAAAGAAACTGAATCCACGACTGGAGTCCGATAGCTGATCGCTGGACATGCCAAGGTCCAATAGGATGCCATCCACGCACTCCCAGCCCAATTGGTCGAGAATCTCCGGCAAGTCCCGAAAATTGCCTTGTATCAAATGAACCGCAAAACTGGCGAAACGAAGTCTGGCCCGGGATATCGCGTCGGGGTCTCGATCCAAGGCCAGGATTTTTCCACCGGGCAACACCCGATGAAGAAGGGCATCGGCGTGCCCCCCCCCGCCCAATGTGCCATCCACGATGATCTGCCCCGGACGCGGCGACAGCCACGCCAGGACTTCCTGGAACATCACCGGGACGTGGCACGTGGCTTGCGGTTTCGGTGCGTGCAAGTCGTTTTCCATGAAAAGTTGGCGCGCATTGGGGCGCGGTCCATTTCACACGTGAGCTTCCCACAGGACCAGCACGTCGCATGCCGGAACGCAGCACATCGGCAACCGGACAACCGGCGGCCGTTCAAAAAAAAGACCCACCCTCGAACACATCCTGCTGTTCATGCGAGGGTGGGCCTCTGAACCCCACGCTCCCATGCGTTCCTGGGGTTCACGTGCCGCCCATGACCACTTCCCTGTGGTCGATTGGTGAGGATTGCACCGGTACGTGGCAACCGGCATGGAACGTCGATCGGTGGCCGCTTATCGACGTTCGCATCCACACACAAGGCGACATGCACGGACGGACGTCACATCGTATTCAATCACCGTCAGACCGCGGGGTCATCGCAGATTCGAAACCTGGGCTGGCCCGTCGTCACGAACCGGTCATACGGCCATAACCCGTACGGAAGCTCAGCCGTTGTCACGGCCGGTCCATTTACCATCTTTGCAACTTGCAATCGCACAGTCAAACAGTTCCGCAAAGGGAGACAACACTTATATGGCATATAGCTACCCCTAACAATAGGTATCATTACCTACCCCGGCATGGAGTCCTCGATTCTTGCCAGTTCGCGGAAAAGCCTGTTCCAAGCAGCACCAATGCTTAGCCGCTCCGAAGCTCCTCAATACTTCCGAAGTTCCTCAATACTACAGCGCAAAGTCCACCTGATTGCATGATGTGCCCCTCATACGTTGCGGGGCACTACGTCCAATCAGCACAGCGTGTTGGGGCACGCAAGCAGCCCTGTGCTAGAAAGTGCTGTAAAGTTAATGTGATATAACGTTAATCTGTGTGGCCTGACCGCAGTGCCAATTCAGCCACGCGCTCGTAGGCAGCCCGATTATCTTGCCAAAACTTCTCCCAACGTTGCTTACCCCAGATCTCGATGTGATCCATTGCGCCGACCACCATGGTTTCCGATTCGATTCCAGCTTCTTGCAAGAGCGATGCTGGTAACCGAATGCGGCCTTGGTGGTCAATTTCGCACTCCTCGCTTAGCGAGAAAAAAAGCCGCGTAAAAGTCCGCACTTCCGCCTGTGTTGGGGAAGCTAGCCTCACGCGGCCTGCAAAGCTCTGAAACTCCTGTTCGGTGTAAACTGCCAAGCATCCATCCAGCCCTAAGGTCACGAATACCTTGACCCCCGGTTGACAGCCCAGGGCCTCACGGTGCGGTTTAGGGAGAGCGAGCCGCGATTTGGAATCCAGAGATCGACAAAACCGGCCTGTCAGGACCGCCATAGCTCACCCACTTTTCACCACAAATCCCCACCGGCATTTCAAGATATCCCCTTTCGACATTCCGTCAAGACTGCATTTGCGTCTCGCGACACTTCCGGCCATAGTGCTACACGGAAGTAGCTCTTAGTATTGAAGAACGGGAAATAAGGAAAACCTTAAGTGGGAAACTATTGCTCGCCTGGGGCAGCCGCAGCTGGATTTTAACGAACGCTCAGCAACGCTAAGCGGGGTAATACAGGAAGATTTCGGAGACTAGTACACAAGATGGGCAAAATTATCTCAATTTTTTAGCCAATCCCGGCCTTTGGGAGTCCCTGTAATCTTTAGCAGCCAGCCCTGGCTGCTGCCTGTTCCGCCCAAAGCTGCTCGTATTCCTTGACCGTGCAATCCCATCCGAAGCACCTTTGGACGCGTGTTCGATTGCGCTCCCCCAATTCCCGCGTGAGAGTCGGATTGGAAAGGAGCCGCACAATCGCTCGGCTTAGCGCCGCGCTATCGCCCGGTCTCACGATTTGCAGCGGCTCTTCATCGCCCAGGACCTCGGAAACCCCTTCCACCGCGGTTACCACAACGGGGCACCCCATGGCCATCGCCTCGAGCAATGCGTTGGGCATCCCTTCCCAGCGCGATGGCAACACGAAGACGTCGGTCTCCCGCAAGATCTCGCCGACATTTTCGCAATAGCCAGCCCAGACAATACGATCGCTTATCCCCAGCCTTATGCTCAGATCCATGAGCCATTCTCGTTGCGGCCCATCACCAACGAGGTACAGCACTACATCCGGGAAACTTCGCAGCCATTGGGCCGCGCTGTGCAGCAGCAGGTCCACCCCTTTCTGCCGTGCCAATCTGCCGACAAAAGTCACTCGCCGTCTCGACCGAGGTGCAAGCTTCTCGTCGTTTTCCGAGGTTTCCGACCGATTCCCACCTTGCACCCCGGCACAGCCAGTCACCGCTGGGACGCCCACGTCCACCCCATTGGGAATCACAACGATTTTGTCGGCGGGCAGCAGGCCGCGGCTTACGGAGAAATCGGCCACAGCCCGGCTCACGCAAACGTAACGATCCACCCAACCCGATGTAGCGGCATCCAACAAAAGGTGCCAGTTCGCTTGGCGTTCCGCCACCCGAATTCCCGATATCACGGCAGGCACTCCGGCGATTCGTGCTACCATTCTTCCCAGCAAATTCGCGTGGAACAAAAAGGTTTGCACAACATGCGGACGGTCTCGCAGGATGCAGCGAAGCCATTTCATCAGGGCTTTGGGAGAATCCCACACCTTGCAACCATCCAAAAAACGGACGGGAATACCGTGCTCCCGAATTCGCTTGACCAAACGATCATCCTTCCGTGGGTATGGTGCTAATGAAACGACCGATAGCCGAAACCGTTGGGAGTCGACGCGGCAGGCCAGTTCCGTGAGGCATTTCTCCGCCCCCCCGACCTCCAGGTCCGTGATGCCCAGCATGACCCGGATTGGATCACGTTCCATGCTTTCAACCTTTTCCTGATTTCGCATGACTCGCGTCGAACTCTCATCGCCGCCGCACATCGGTTCCAGGCAAGTCGCGACAGACGGCCCCATTCCCCCGCTTCCCCTGCTTCTGATTTTAGCAGACCCCGTTTGACTCAGATTGCACGTCACGCCGTGGCCGGTTGCCTTCGCGAGGCCATCACGGGACTTGTGGCATATCCAGACCGCAGGCGTGCTTCCGAGGCCCCCCCGGTTACGACTTTGCCCCTTCCTTCCGGCCACCGGGCATAGCAGCTCCATACGCCGCAATGATGCCGCCGACCGCACGATCCTCGCATAGACGGAAAGGCCAACGAAACGTAGAATCGGGGTTTTGACCTGATTCGCAGACCCTCAGGCGATTAAGAAAATCCTGACCGCGGCTCCCAGGAATTGGCGGCGAGAGTATCCGCTGGCATCAGCGCGTGCGGTTCACCAGCGTGCGGGCCATCAGGTCGATTCGCAGTGCTATGCACCCTGTCGTGAACACATTTTACTTCAATCCGATTTTCCGAATCCGCACTCCATCGGCCGGATCCGCATGACAAACCTCTCGGAATACGACTACACATTACCCAAACACCTGATTGCGCAAACGTCCCTCCCAAACCGTGCCGATGCCCGGTTAATGGTGGTTCATCGCGGATCGGGCGAGATCGAACACTACCACGTCCGAGATCTGCCCCAACTTCTGCGACCGGGCGACGTTCTGGTGCTGAACGACACTCGGGTGATCCCTGCCCGATTGATCGGCCGCCGTATCGAAACGGGAGGACGCTGGGAAGGGCTCTTTCTGGAGGCAGACAGCACAGGGATTTGGCGACTGTTGGCTCACACGCGGGGTAAACCCGCATCTGGGGAATCGATCCGTTTGATCAATGCCCACGGCGCGGAAGACGTAAATCTGCGACTCGTGGCAAGGCTTCCGCAAAATCCTGGCGAATGGCTGGCCGTTCCTGACTCGGACGAGGATGCCCTGACCTTGCTGGGACGTGTGGGACGAGTGCCTATTCCGCCGTACATCCGCGGCGGAGAGATGATGGAGATCGACCGGCAGCACTACCAGACCGTTTACGCTCGCGTCCCCGGCGCTGTCGCCGCTCCCACGGCAGGCTTACATTTTACGGACAAACTGCTGAGCCAAATTCGCGGCAATGGTATCGTGATCGAGTACGTCACACTCCACGTGGGGCTGGGCACGTTTCAACCCATCAAGCACCCCCAGATCGAGCAGCACAAGATGCACAGCGAATGGGGAACCGTGCCACCCGATACGGCGGAACGGCTTCGCGCTGCCCATGCGCAAGGGCGACGCATTGTTGCGGTCGGGACCACGGTGGTGCGTCTGCTGGAGACGGCCGCGCGCGAAGGCGAACTGCAACCGTTTTCCGGCGAGACGGATTTATTCATTCGTCCGCCCTATCAATTCCGCTTCATATCCGCGATGATGACGAATTTTCATTTGCCCAAGACGACCCTGCTGGTGCTGGCAAGGACCTTTGGCGGGGATGAGCTGATTCGCAAGGCTTACGAGGAGGCCATTCGCGAGCAATATCGCTTTTATAGTTATGGTGATGCGATGCTCATCCTATAGTCCCTCGTATCTTGTATGAGTAGTGAAGACCCACGCCAGGCTGCTTGTTGCCGCGATTCCCGTACCCCGATCCTAGTTTCTCCCCTACTCAGGAGGCCACGAGTGAGCACGATTTCTGATGAAAAAGTCTTGGTCGTCCCCACGGCGATTTTCCACGGTATCGGGCATTTCCAGGGATTCTCTCGCGAGGTGGATCGGTACGTCCCAGTTCTCTTTCAGCCCCGAAATCTTGCGTTTCTGCCCCGGCGCGATGTGGAACGCGATCCAGGGTTCAAGCAGCTCATCCCGTACGTGGTACTGATCCACGGTGAAAGAGATTCAAGTCGGGTCTTTCATTACACGCGAGGCGAAGGGCAGGGGGAATCTCGACTGCACTCCAAACGCAGCATCGGCATCGGCGGCCATATTTCTCAGATTGACGTCACGACTGCCCTGGAAGCCGCCTTCGAAGAGGGCATGAAGCGTGAACTTTCCGAGGAAGTGACCATCGATACCCAATTCACTCTGACCCCCGTCGGGCTGATCAACGACGACGAAACCGAGGTGGGTCGGGTGCATCTCGGGATCGTCTGTTTGGGTCGGCTCGAGGAGCCTAAAGTCCGAGCACGCGAGAAAGACATCCTGAACTGGGGATTTGCCTCGCCGCAAGAATTGCGAAACAATTGGGATGAGTTCGAGACCTGGTCGCAGTTGGCACTGGAGCACTTGTTCTAGACGGCGGTAGGCTGCGGTTTCAGACCTGATTCAGGCTTGCTGTTCGCAGACCAGGCTACCGTCCGCGTGCTGAACCCGTGGCAGGCTGCATTTTTGCCACACCATCAACTGTGGCCAGCGACAGATTGCGAAGCGCGATCCCCGTCCTCGATGAACGTTCCATCTCCCGTCTATCTCGATAATCACGCTACCACGCGATGCGACCCTCGCGTGATAGAGGGCATGCTGCCGTATTTCAACGAGACCTACGGCAATGCGGCCTCCACGACGCACGAATTCGGCAGATTGGCGCGCCAAGCAGTGGACGACGCGAGAAGGCGCATCGCTGCGTGTCTCGGAACCACCGCGGATGCCATCATCTTCACAAGCGGGGCTACGGAAAGCAATAATCTGGCAATCCAAGGCTACTTGCGGCGGCTCGGACGCTCTGGCCACGTCATTACCACGGCCGTAGAGCACACTTCCGTGCTCGAACCGATCGAGGCCTTGAGGTCGGCTGGATTTCCTGTCACGATCCTTTCCCCCGTGCCCGACGGTGCATCGGACTCAGGCCGGGTAACTCCGGAGGCATTTCTGGCAGCCGTACGCCCCGACACGGTTTTTGCCTCCATCGGCCTGGCAAACAACGAGATCGGGATCATTCAACCGCTTCGAGAGATCGCCCAAATCTGCCGCGATCGGAAAATCGTGCTGCATGCCGACGCCACGCAAGCGGTCGGCAAGATCCCTATCAATGCCCGCGAGTTGGGGATCGACTTGATGAGCTTTTCGGCTCACAAGATATACGGTCCAAAAGGCATTGGCGCGCTATTCGTGGCACCGCGCTCCCCGCGTCTTCGCCTATCACCATTGATGCTCGGCGGCGGTCACGAACGTGGGCTACGAAGCGGCACACTGAACGTGCCGGGCATCGTGGGGTTCGCAATAGCCCTCGAACTGTGTTGCCACGAATTGGGGCCGGAATCGACGAGGGTTCGCACGCTCCGCGATCAATTGTACACCATTTTGAAAGCATCGCTGGGCGACGAAATCTCGCTTAATGGTCCAGCCCTGGAACCCCCGGATTTACGCCTGCCCGGCAACCTGAATCTTCGATTTCAACACATCGACGGCGAAACTCTGCTTCTCCACCTCCCGCAACTAGCCATGAGCAGCGGTTCGGCCTGTAGTTCAACCCAGGCCAGGCCGAGCCACGTCTTGCTCGCCTTGGGACTCACCGAGCAACAAGCGCGGGCCTCGATCCGAATCGGGTTGGGGCGATTCAACACGCACACGGACATTCAGACCGCCGCGCACTTGATCGTGGCGGCCGCCCAAGAACTATTGCACGCAGCCGGACGTCTTGGGTGATAATCAGCCCCCCGCGGTATTCATCCAGCGTGATCGGCACGGCCTTTTCATCGTAGTCGTTCACAGGGGTTCTCGTGACTGCCAAACGGCTCGTCCTCTTGTCCACGCCCTCCTGTCATTTCGAGCGAAGCGAGAAATCTTGCGAAGCGAGAGAGCTTCTCGACAGGGGTTAAAGCAAACTTCCTCCCGCGAACCAGGGGAATACTAATTGCAAGTGATTTCGAAACAATGACTTACGTCAATTGAGCACCCTGATTCTCCCACCGTTTTCTGAGTACAAGGCGAATCGCACAACTCCTTACAGGACAAGAACTTACGAAAAACCATTACATGACTACGGTAAGCAGTGCAAATCAACAGGAAGTCTTTACATAGTAACGATTTACGTAAAAATACATACAGAAAGTTTGGACTAAGGGAACCCAGGAAAAACTCTTCGTGAAACTTCGGGTCCTTCGTGGATGTCTCCGTGCCCGGTTCAGGCAATCGTCGGCCACACAGGTTACTTGCGTCCAGCCAACATGTTGCTACATCCATTCCAGCCAGCATGTTGCTACCCCCCTTTGGGTGTCATAGAATTGGGTCAGCGTCCTACGTTCTTGGGGTCCGGCATCGCTGCTCCACCGGCTCGGTTTTTCAAGGGGAATCGGCATGGACACAACGCTGTGGCATCCATTCCAAGAATTCTCCGGGGCCGAGGTCTCCCTCGATCGGCGTCGGTTCCTTTTCTTCGTGTCGTTAGCGGCAACTTCCCAGCCATTCGTCAGAGGCATGGTCGGCCAGGCGGCCGAAACGGGCGAACTGCGATTCGATTTTCGCGGTTCGTTGATGTCCAAGCGTGGGGGACGCATCGTTTGGCCGGAACCGTGGAGCATTTGGACGGGGCTACGGGGCCAGGCGTCATTGCAAATCGAAGACGGCCCCACGTCGATCGGGCGCGTCGCTCATTTTCATACCGCCTCTGGTTCGTTGGTGCTGTACCGCAACCTACGCAGTCGTCCGATAGACCTTCACAGCGTGCCTTGGCTCACGTGGACGTGGACCGCCGAAAAGCTACCTGCGGGGGGCAGTGTGTTTCGCAGCAGCCGCAACGACCAGTCGCTCCAGGTTTATCTCGCGTTTCGTCGCTCGGGCGGATACAACATCCTGGGTTACGTGTGGGACACCGCTACCGAGGAGCGGGCGAACAACGTGTCCCGCCAATCCTTCCGCTCTCTCATCTTTGGAAGCATCGATGCCGCCGTGCATGTCTTGCGTCAGGGGCCGATCAACGGTTGGTTGGCTGAGATTCGCGACGTGAAGAAGGACTGCGCTCAGTATTTCTCAGGCGGGCCATCAGCCTTGGCAGCAGTGGGGATCTGGTCCGACAGCGATCATACCAGGGCCATCTCCGATGGCAAAATCGGCCCGCTTGTTTTCTCGGCCTCTAAGCCGGAAGATAGGGTAACGGCCGTGGACGCCGCGAACTAAACGGCTACTCATTGCCACGCCACGTTGAGTAGCGCCACGTTGAACAGCGTCACGTCGATTTAGGAACACGAACAAAACCTGCGAAGTGCTTTCATTCCAGCTTGCCGTCACTGCCAATGATAAGGCATCCAAGAAGGACACCAACTCTCACGAAGAGTTTTTTTTGGTGTCCCTTCGTGTCCTTGGTGGATTGCCTTCTGAACGCTGGGTGCCACGGCGATGGAATGATACCCTGTCGCTGAATCGGGCTGATGCCGCAGGGATGGAAGCAGCGGTGCCCTATCCCAACTTGCGAACTGGGGGTTCGCAATGTCGAAATCCAAGACTCGTACTCCCGCCGAGACACCCTTATTCATCAGTCAGCCGGAAATAATGGATTCTCCTGGCGAGGTGCCGACAAGGCAAAATCAAGAGGCGGCCGACAAGGATGAACGCGAATCCTTAAAAAACCGAACGGTCTTCGTCGTCGATGCGCATTCTTTGATCCACCAGCTTTTCCATGCGATCGCGGCCTTGACCGCCCCGGATGGGCGCCCCGTAAACGCCGTCTTCGGCTTTGCGCGGGACATGCTGAACCTGATGCGGCAGTACCGCCCGGACTACTTGATCTGCGCCTTCGAGTCCGAGGAGCCTACCTTTCGCACCGGCCTATTCCCCAAATACAAGGCCCACAGGCCGCGGCTGGACGACGATCTCCGGACGCAATTCGAGCTGATTCGGCGTTTTACGGAGGGCCTTGGAATCCTTTCCGTTTCCGTCCCTGGCTACGAAGCCGACGACATCCTGGCGACCATCGCTCGACAGGTGGAGCGATCCGGCGGCCAGTGCGTGCTGGTGACCAACGACAAGGACTGCCGTCAGTTGCTCTCCGACAAAGTGCGGATGTTGAACCTCCGCAAGCGAGCGTACTTGGATCCGGCCGGTCTCCATGCAGACTGGGGCATCCGGCCCGACCAAGCCGCCGATTTCCAAATCCTCGTCGGCGACGCAACGGATAACGTCCCGGGCGTTCCCGGCGTGGGTCCCAAAACGGCCGCCAAATGGCTAAGAGAGTTCGGGCGGCTCGACGAGATATTGTCCCATGCCGAGCAGATTCAGCCCGAAAAGCTACGCCAAAGCCTGCTCGCCAGTCGGGATCGCATCGTGACCATGCGATCGCTGGTGACGCTGCGAACGGATGTCCCCATGAGCTTTGCCTGGACCGATGCCCGTCCTGGTCCGATCCACCACGAAACGATCCGGCAATTGTGCGAGGAGCTGGGTTTCCGAAGCCTGCTCCACGAAATCGAGCGTTTGCCAGCCAATTCGCCCGCCAATTCCCCGGTTGATTCAATGGGCGATTCGTCGGGCGATTCGCCGGGCCGCCGAACATCAGCGGAGATCGCAATCGACGCGCACGTGGTTGACACTCCCGAAGCTTTGCACGACCTTGCGAATCGGCTCCAAAATGCCCCCTGGGTCAGCATCGATACGGAGACGACGGATGTTCGACCACGCTGGGCCTCGTTGGTAGGGATTGCGATCTCGACGGGACCGGAGGGGGCCTGCTACATTCCGCTTCGTGGCCCGGCCGGTGCTCAAACGCTGCCTCAGGAAGACGCCATCGCTGCATTGCGTCCCATTCTAGAAAATCCTGAACTGCCCAAATTGGGGCAGAATCTGAAATACGACGCCATCGTCTTGCGCAACGCGAATGTGGCACTGCGGGGAGCCGCATTCGACACGATGATCGCATCCTATTTGCTAGACGCGGGATCACGATCTCATAGCCTGGATGAGCTCGCCGCACGGTACCTCGACTACCGCACGACGAAAACTGCCGAGTTGATTGGAAAAGGCAAGCAACAGCGGCAAATGGATTCGGTCGAGATCCCTCGCATAGCCGCTTACGCGGGGCAAGATGTGACGTTACCGTGGCATCTTCGCGACCGGCTGGCACCGCAATTGGAGATGGAAGGGCTGACCGACATTTTCCGCGACCTCGAAATGCCGTTGGTCACGGTACTCGCGGACATGGAATACCGTGGGATACGCGTGGATACCGCCTATCTGGACCGTCTAAGCCGCCGCTTTGCGGTCCGCATGGCCGAATTGGAAGAACAGATTCATCAAACGGTTGGGACGAGTTTCAACATCAGTTCGCCCAAACAACTGCAAGAGGTGCTGTTCCGGCATCTGAATCTGCCTGCCATCAAACGCACCAAGACCGGTGTGAGCACGGACTCGGAGGTCCTGGAAGAGCTGGCAGCCCTGCATCCTGTTCCGCAACTGATCCTGGAGTATCGCCAATACGCCAAACTCAAGGGGACCTATGTCGATGCGTTTCCGCAAATGGTCTGCCCAAGTAGTGGTCGAATCCACGCGTCGTTCCATCAAACTGTGACCGCGACCGGCCGGCTCAGCTCCAGCGATCCGAACTTGCAGAACATCCCCATACGATCAGAAGCAGGGCGTGAGATTCGTGCAGCGTTCGTCACGGAAGAAGATTGGGTCCTGATCTCCGCGGATTATTCGCAGATCGAACTCCGCATCCTAGCGCATCTGTCGGGTGACGAATCCCTGCGTCGCGCCTTCCGAGAAGATCGCGATATCCACCAGTCCGTGGCGGCGGAAATCTTCGCTATTCCGGCGGAGGCTGTCACCTCCGAGATGCGACGGCGAGCCAAAGCCGTCAATTTCGGTGTGATCTACGGGCAGACACCGTTCGGTCTGGCAAAACAATTGCGGATACCCCAGGAGGAAGCCGCCCAGTTCATCGATTCGTACTTCGCGAGGTACCCGGGCATCCACACATTCTTCGACCAGGTGCTCGCGGAATGCCGCAAGGTGGGATTCGTGCAGACGATTCTCGGCCGCAAGCGTAAAATAAGTGGGGTTCGCGGCAAACCCACGCGACAGCGGACGCTGCCAGAGCGGACCACCATCAATACGGTAATCCAGGGATCTGCGGCCGATTTGATCAAGCGGGCCATGATTCGCGTGCACCATCGGCTGAGGCATGAGGGGCTCCATGCCGCGATGCTCGTGCAAATCCACGATGAGTTGCTGCTGGAATGCCCCACGATGGAAGTCCCCATCGTATCGCAACTATTGCGCGATGAGATGCAAAATGCTTTGGCATTGAGCGTGCCTCTCAAAGTTGACATCCAAACCGGCCCCAATTGGGGAGAGATGACGCCGCTGGCGCAGAGCTGAAGCGATTTGCAAGGCTTGTCGGGCCGGCGTGCAGGTCCCATCGCAACTCGATTCCTCGCCGCAGCACGCCCCTGGATCGCGAACTGGAGCCAACGTTCGGGGAAACAAGAAAGTACGAGAACGAACCATGTGGATCATCGGCATTGTAGGTGGCATTTGCGCGGGCAAGACCGTCGTCGCTCACGAATTCACCATGCTGGGAGCCCGACATTTCGACGCCGACAAGGTCGCACACCGTCTGTTGACGAAACCCTCCGTGGTTGAAGACCTGAGCGGCATCTTCGGCCGAGAGATTCTTTCGCCGACAGGCCAGATCGATCGGAGGAGGCTGGCGGAGATCGTCTTTCAAGAGGGTTCTCAGGCGGACTACGGCTTGCGGAGGCTCGAATCGGTTCTGCATCCTCTGGTCCTTGCCGAATTCTACGCCGAAGCCAGACAAGCCGCGAGCGAGGGAGTCCCGGCCTTGGTACTCGATGCGCCATTGCTCTTGGAAGCGAAATGGGCTAAACTATGCCATAGGATTGTTTACGTGGAGGCGTCCTCGGCCGTTCGTGCCGAGCGTGCCCGGTTTCGCGGTTTCGACGCGGAGAGCCTAGCTCGCCGAGAACGGCGACAAAAGTCACTAGAGTTCAAGCGGCTCCGTGCCGATTTTATGATTGAAAACACCGCGTCGCGCGAACACGTTCAGGCTCAGGTGGAACGGTTTTGGCGCCTGCTTTTCGACTAGTGTCCCTCCAAGGCTTACCGCTTTTTGGGCGTAGAGTTGGACTCTCCGCAGCGAACCCCAACTTTGCAATCGGTACGCGTTTCACGCATCGCATGTGTCCGCATGTGTTGTACGCACGGTTTTCTGTTTCCACATGCGAAATTGAGTCCACTGATTGCTAGGAGATGTCTGCGAAGGCGAGGCAGGGCTGGTCTAAAAACGACAGGCCGATTGCATCGGGATGCCCCCGTAAACTTAGAATCCGAAATGGTTTTTCTTACCGAATAACCCGTCCGGGATCGTCCGGAGTTGCGTAAATAATACAGCCGCGGCTTGTTCTAAAACTCGTATTTTCGTTTCCCACCCCGGCACGGATCGCGTGCCAGACGCTCGCTTCTCAGGAGCTTCGGTCTCATGTCCCAGTCGCAAGATCCCAGTTCTCACGACTTCTCGTCCACGTCCCCCCGCCGATTTCAGAGGGAAAGCGGCGACGGCGCACAGCGCGGAGGGCATCGCCCCCGACGCCGTCCCGATAAGGAAAAGGAACCGCTCTCCATCGCGGAACAGCTCGTCGAGGGACGACTCGATACCGAGGAGGAAGACCGCGAACTGCAAAGGATCAAGCAGTCCGGGGATACCAACATCGGCCTCCTTCAGCGGATGTCGATGGCAGAACTGATCGAGGAAGCCCGAAAGGACAACCTCACGGACATTGCGGGCATCAAACGCCAAGATTTGATCTTTCGCATTCTGAAGGAGCGGATCAAACTGAGCGGCCTCATGTTTGGGGAAGGCACGCTCGAAATTCTCCCCGACGGTTTCGGCTTTCTGCGTAGCCCGGATTATCACTACCTGGCATGTCCTGACGACATCTACGTCTCCCCCAGCCAGATTCGCCGCTTTGGGCTGCGGACGGGCATGACCATATCGGGCCAGATTCGCCCCCCCAAGGAGAATGAGCGGTACTTCGCCCTGCTGCGGGTGGAAGCGGTCAATTACGAGGACCCCAACCTGGCGGCTAAACGGATAGCCTTCGACGATTTAACGCCGTGTCACCCGGATCAGCGGATCATCCTGGAGACCACCAGCGACGAAACCGAACGCCGCGTTGTCGATCTGATTGCGCCGGTCGGCTTTGGCCAGCGGGGCCTGATTGTCAGCCCACCGCGAGCTGGGAAGACCATCCTACTGCAAAAAATGGCTAAGGCCGTCTTGCACAATTATCCCGACAGCTACGTCTTCATGCTATTGATTGACGAACGACCGGAAGAAGTGACCGACATGGAGCGGCAGGTCAAAGGTTCCAACTGCGAGGTCATCAGTTCGACTTTTGACGAGGCCCCCGCACGACACATCCAAGTTTCCGAAATGGTGCTCGAAAAGGCCAAGCGAATGGTCGAGTATGGCCGCGACGTGGTCATCTTCTTGGACTCTATTACCCGGCTGGCGCGGGCTTGGAACGCGGAGTGCCCGCATTCCGGAAAAATCCTCAGCGGCGGCGTGGATGCGAACGCCCTGCAACGCCCCAAGCGGTTCTTTGGATCCGCTCGAAAAATCGACGAAGGCGGGTCCTTGACCATCGTGGCCACCGCCTTGATCGACACCGGTAGCAAGATGGACGAGGTGATTTTCGAGGAATTCAAGGGCACCGGGAATATGGAAATCGTCCTCGATCGCAAGCTGGTCGACAAGCGAATTTGGCCGGCCATCGACATCAATCGATCAGGCACGCGCCGGGAAGAGATGCTGCTCGACCGTGAGGAGTATCGGAGAATCTGCGCGTTGCGACGCGTTCTCAACGAAATGAATGCCCCCGATGCCATGGAGTTCCTCGTGGGGCGACTGGCCAAAACCAAGACCAATGCCGAATTCCTCATGAGTATGAATGTTCGCTGAGACATGGGCACGCCTGGTGGCCTACTCTCATTGCACACACTCATTGAGGCACAACATATAGCGATGGCAGCGACCTCTCGACGCAACATAGAGTGCTGTGCAATGGCGGTGGGACACCAAAAGGGTACGCCGTCGCCATTTTTCGCCTAAAATGCCCGTCCCTCGGATAAGTTCAGACACGATTTGGGTCCTAAGTCCAGGTCACGATTTAGACCCCGGCTGGTCGACCCCGCGGCAGCCCTCGGTGACAGCAACTCGAATCATTTGACTGGGCTATTGCAAAGTGCTTGATCCCCCTCTGAGAGCGGGATTCCAACTGGAGCGTTGGGAATTTCAGGGAAACAACGAGAGCTATTTTTGTGGGACACAGCCTTCGCGTTACCATCTCCCTTGGGAAGAGGGGAGCTTGTAACCCCAAAATTGCAAAAGTCCAGATTTCACAAAAGCGGCAGGAGCGTGGCAGGCTCCCCAAAGGCTCAACCCCTTACAAAAGGCAATCGTCGTGACAACAGAAACCCCTCCCCCTTCCAAGTATCGCGAATGGACCGGCCAAGGCGTCGGCCCTTACGGCAAGATGGCTGTGATCGTCTCGCAATTCAACCAGACGATCACGCGGGGACTTCTCGTCGGTGCGGTGCGAACCCTGCACCAAGCCGGGGTTCCCGCCGATGATATTCACGTGTTTTGGGTACCCGGGGCATTTGAGATTCCCACCGCGGCCGGCCTCGCCGCGCGATCCGGCCTGTATTCCGCCGTGCTCTGCCTGGGCGCCGTCATCAAGGGCGAAACCTCCCACGATACGCACATCAATCGGGCGGTCAGCCTTTCTCTCGCCGAATTGGGCATGGAAACCGGCGTTCCGGTCCTGTTCGGCGTTTTAACCTGCGAAACTTTGGAGCAGGCCGTGGCCCGCTCCGCCGCTGTCCCCGCTGTGCGTGGCAAAGACGTTGCCGCCCCTGAAAAGGGGAACAAGGGTGCCGAATGCGCGGAGGCAGCGATGGAAATGATAGCCATCCTCCGTCGCATCAACGAGGTTACCTCCCGCAATAAGCAATGACACGCTCCCACATCTCGGTTCGGAGCGATCCACGGAATTTTTGTCCCGTATGGGAGAAGAGTCGATGACCAACCCCACGCCTGATCGGCACGCCGCCAGGGCCTTGGTGCTCCAGCTATTGTTTCAAGACGATTTCAACCCGCGGACAAATCCGGCCAAAGGCGACGAATGGGTCCAAAGCCAATTGCGTCAGCCAGAATTGGTGCGCTTTGCCAAGAATTTGTTGTCGGGCGTTCGACGGAATCGACGGGAATTGGATGAACGTTTGCAACGGGCGGCCGACAACTGGAGCTTGGAACGCATGGCCGCCGTGGATCGTAATGTCCTTCGCCTGGGGGCGTACGAGCTGTTCCATACGAGCACGCCCTCCAGCGTGATTATCGACGAGGCGATCGAACTGGCGAAAACATTTGGCACCGAACTCTCAGGGGCATTTGTCAACGGGATTTTGGATCGGCTGCTTCGAGAGCGGCAAGCAGGGGCGGCCAGCGTCCAGACAGCGAATGAGAAGAGCGCCGGGATCGGAGAGACCATGGGGACAGACCGCGAACCTGGAGCTGAACCTGGTTCCCAAGAGTCCTTGCCGTAAAGCCACAATTTTGCCAATTTTGCGATACCCCGGCTGAACCGACTGCGATCGCCCCTAAAAAGCTCACCAAATCCACCGGTCAAGTATCTGTAGTTATCCAACGGCCGCAGGACAAAGCGATACGCCATGGGACTGTTCGACAAGATCAAGCAAGGGCTCAAGAAAACCGCCCAGATTCTCCGTACCGACATCCGCGATCTTTTCAAGACCAAAGGACGGCTCGTCGACCAGGCCTTCCTGGACGAGATATTCGAGGTGTTGGTCCGCACCGATATGGGTGTTCAAGCCTCACAACAAATCGTGGACCGCATCGCCCAAAAATACAACAGTCGCGTCATCGAGTGGGGAGATGCGGTCACGGAAATAAAATCACATTTGAAAGAACTCCTCCGCCAACCGTCCGTACCGCTGAACTTTGCACCCGACGGTTTGACCGTGCTGATGGTGTGCGGTGTCAATGGCTGTGGAAAAACCACCACGATCGCCAAATTGGCTCAAATGTTGAAAGGGCAGGGGAAAAAGGTCGTATTGGGTGCGGCCGACACATTCCGCGCGGCGGCGGTGGCGCAACTGCGTAGCTGGGCCGATCGCCTAGGCGTGGAAATCGTAACGGGGACTGAGGGAAGCGACCCAGCCTCCGTGGGCCATCGTGCCGTGGCCGCCGCCCTGGAGCATGGTGCGGACGTCTGTATTGTGGACACGGCGGGCCGCCTTCAGACGCATCAAAATTTGATGCGCGAACTCTCGAAAATCCACCGCGTCCTTGGCAAGCAGGTCGAGGGGGCACCGCATGAAGTCTTGCTCGTCCTGGACGCGACGACCGGCCAGAACGGCATCAGTCAGGCCAAGTACTTTACGGACGCCGTGCATTGCACAGGCTTGGTGCTAGCCAAGCTCGATGGCACGGCCAAGGGTGGCGTGGCTGTGGCGATCCGCCAACAAGTCGGGCTACCGGTCAAGTTCGTCGGCGTCGGTGAAAAGGCCGATGACCTGCTCCCATTCGACACGGATGTTTACGTGGACGGCCTGTTCGACGACTGAAGTTATCGCGCACCCGCAACAGAGCCGGCAGTGCCTACTTTCCCGCCGCTTGCAGTTCCTGTTTCTTTGGGATATAGTAGCGGCTCGGATGGGACCGCCCGGCGTCCCCCGCGCTACGATCTTTTGTGAAGCGTGCTTTGAAAGGAGATGGCCCATGTCGTCGTCGCAGTTTTCACGTCGCTCTATCCTCAAGGCGGGTGCCGCGATCGCGGTCCCATTCTTGGTATCCGGCAAAGCGTTGGGCTTGGAGGGTGCCGCTCCCGCTTCGGAACGAGTGAGAGTGGGGATTATTGGCCTAGGGGGGCGGTCGCGTGGGATCGTGGCCGAGTCCCAGGAACTGAAGAAATTGGAGATCGTCGATGTATGCGACTGCTTTCGCCCTGCCGTGGACCGCTTCATTGGCGAAAAGGCTGCCGGACGTAAATGGGTCGGTTATGAAGATTTTCGCAAACTGATTGAGGAAAAGAAGCCTGACGGCGTGATGGTCGAAACCACCACCCATGCCCGTGCCTGGATTGCGGTCACCGCCATGCAAATGGGGATGGACACCTATATCGAAAAACCCATGTGCCTAACCATTCAAGAGGGCCGGTACATGGTGAATGTGGCACGCAAATACAATCGGGTAACGCAAGTTGGCACGCAGCAACGCTCCATGCCGTACAACAATTGGGCCAGCGATCTGGTCAAAAATGGGGCCATCGGAAAGATTAAAACCGTCTTGGCTCCCAACTTCGTCGGTCCCGAAAAATGGCCAGGCAAGGAGCCGATGCCCCTCCCGCAGGGCGGCAACGAGGGCTGGTGGGATGTCTGGACAAATCAGGCCGAGTTGCGTCCCTACCACCCTGAACTTCACCATGGTTGGGAACGCTGGTGGGATTACGACGGCGGCGGATTGTGTTTCGGAGTGACGGGATGGGGCACGCACTCGTACGACCAGATTCAGCGGGCATTGGGAACAGACGAGACCGGCCCTGTGGAGATGGTGCTAGAAGAAGCGGTCTATAACGGACCGTGCGGACAGTTCGAGCGGGTCCCCGAAGACGATCCCACTTATCTTGAGTATTTGAATCGCTTGGCACGCCCCGTCAGTGGTCCCCGGGCAAAGGTCCGCATGTGGTATGCCAACGGGGTAGAGCTTCGCTTGCACCTGAATGGCGATTGGGGGCCCGGTCTGGGAGCCATCTTCATCGGCGAAAATGGAAAGATCGAAATCAATCGAGACAAGATCGCCACCAATCCCAAGGAGCTGTTACAGCGACCAGATAACCCAGGGCCAATCACCCGGCCGGAGACCGAGTATCACATCGCGAATTGGCTGGACTGCATCAAGACGCGTGGCAAATGCAATGCCGATATCGAGTATGGCCTGCGATCCACGACCCTTTGCTACCTGGTGAACATCGTGCGCGAAATCGGTGAGGTTGGCTTCAAATTGAAGTGGGATCCCCAGACCGAAAAGTTCACCAATCACGAGGGTGCCAATCAATCCTCCTATGTCACGCGTCCCCGGCGCAAAGGCTACGAGTTGCCGGCCGTGACGTGATTCGCTTGGTGAACCGGAGGCTGGGTTTCGTTCTCACTGCGACCCAGCTACCAAAGCGTTCTGGCAGGGATTGTGGCGGGGCGGCAAGCGAGGATCGAGTGCTCCATTCGGTCTGCGTGTGTCGAGTTTTGGCGTCCGGAAGCATCCGAAGTTAGCCTGTTCTCTGAAGGCGAGAACTTCCCCGACATATTTCGCCCATCTTAACGACGACAAGGCTCGCACGTTGATCGCAGAGGTGTGAGCCTTGTCGTTTTTTCTGTTCGTCGGTGCGACTGTCCGCGCCAGTGCCGGAAATGCACGGAATCCACCTCGTAAATGCGGTAGGACCGATACCACCACCGATACCACCGCACTACGCCAAGCATCGAATACGATCGTGGCTCCTGGCGAACCCGGCACGCGCCGCATCCGTGGTATTGCGCATCCCTTGTATGGGTGGCACCGTTACAAGAATCAGTTCATCCGTTACGCCCTCCAGCCGCCAGGCACGCAAAAGTTGACCTGCGTAGTCTCTGGCCTCATTCAATTAGTCTCCTCCACTGCTAACATCCGGGTCGGACCGGAACTCTGCCGGGCCGCCATGAAGCCGACGGCCTCGCCGCCATACTCCCTTGCGACGCCAAAAAACGCGACGATCCGTGCCTCCTCGACTGCGATTTCATCCTCGAACTCATTCCCTGCGCGAGGGGGTAAAACCACAGTCCCTTCTTCCGACCTTGGAAACAAAAAAGGAATTCTTCCGTGCAGCCGCGCGGAAAGCACACCCCATCTCTCCTATATTAACATCAAGACCCTTGGAAAACTCTTTTTGCGATAAACCGCGTAGTCTCGGATGACCGATAAAAACCAAAGGATGGGCTTCTACCGGGCTTTGATTTTGTGACTTGTCGAGCACCGTGAAGTGAGGCCCGCGCTGGTCTTCATCAACGGAGTAGAAAGGTTCCTTTCAGAAGGGAGTCTCAAGATGTTGATGCGTAACAAAGCATGGAAGCACGCCCTGGCAGGCGTCTTCGTACTCGCGTTGACAACGCAAACCTTCGGTCAATCGGGTCGAACGTATCCCCCCGCGCTCAGCACCAGTTATTTAGAGGACTCAGCCCCGGCGGCATGCGGTTGCGGTACGGACGGGACGTACAGCGGATGCGATTCCTGCGGGCGAGGTCTATTCTCGGAATGGCTGCCGTGCGATCCGTGCCGCGCGGATACCCCGTATGAACTGCCGACCCCCGGCTTTCTCGCCAGCCGCGGTGTCGATTTCGGTGGGTGGATCGAGGCCGGTGCCGCCGTCGTCGCCAACCGACCCGTCGACCGTTACAACGGCGTTGTCACCTTCGCCGATCGCAATGCCGAACCCCAACTCAATCAACTCTGGTTCTTCCTCGATAAACCCACCGAAAACAATGGCTGCGGCTGGGCCTGGGGTGGACATGTCGATTTCCTCTTCGGCACCGACGCCCGCTTCACCGAAGCCATCGACGGGCTTGAATCCGACTGGAACCAAACTCACCCCTTCTATCAGGTGGCCATGCCTCAGTTCTACCTCGACATCGCCTACAACGATTGGCTCCTCCGCATGGGGCACTTTTACACCATCCTCGGTTACGAAGTCGTCCAAGCTCCCGAAAACTTCTTCTACACCCACGCCTACACCATGCAGTACGGCGAACCCTTCACCCATACCGGGATGCTCCTCTCCCGAAAGCTCAATGACCAGTGGGCCTTCTCCGTCGGACTCCATCGCGGAAACGACCAATTCGATGATACCGACGGCCAAGACGCCATCGGCTTCCTCGGCGGTGCCAACTGGACCAGCCGCAACGAACGCCTGGGCCTCGCCTTCGCACTCTCCGCCGACGAATTCGGTCCTCAAACCCAACGCGTCATCTTCTCCACCGTCGCCACCTGGAACATTAGCTCCCGCAGCCAATACGTCTTCCAATGGGATTGGGGAAATGCCGAAGACGCAAACGGCATCGACAGCCAGTGGTACGGCATTAACCAATACTTCTTCTACACCATCAACCCCTGCTGGAAGTTCGGCACCCGACTGGAATGGTTCCGCGACTCCGACGGCACCCGCGTGACCGGCATCGGCGTTGGCAATCAGGTCGCCGGCGCCTCTTTCCCCGGCGATTTCTATGAAATCTCCGTCGGACTCAACTGGTCCCCCAACGCCAACATCCTCGTCCGACCCGAACTCCGCTGGGATTGGTACGACTCTGACGGCAGTGTCGCCACACTCCCATACGACTCCGGTGATCGTGATGACCAGTTCCTTTTTGGATGCGATTTTATCCTCAAGTTCTAATTCTTACGAACCGGGTTGAACACGCCTGAGTTTAGCAACGGCTGAGATTTAGCGAGGAGATTTTCCATGCGAGGGTTTGCCCATGCGGCAGCCCTCGCTTTCTTTTTTCGCAAACCGGACGGGGGGGGCTTTAGTAGTCCGACCGGGGGTATTTTGTGGTTCGGCCGAGGGGCTTTTGTTGTCCGGCCGAGGGGCCGACAGTGGAATCTACCCTCTTGTGATGGGGCACCGCAGGCGCTACATTCAAGGGGGACAATGCTCGCACGAGGAATCCATGAAACTCATCATCGCCATCATTCAGCCGCACCGTTTGGAGCAAGTCAAGCAGGCCTTGGCAGAGGTGGAGGTCTTTCGCTTGACCGTGATGGACGTACAAGGTTTCGGCAGGGAGCGCGTCCAGTCCGAGACATACCGCGCACAGGAGTTCACGATCAATTTGGCCCGCAAGGTCCAAATCATGATCGGCGTCAACGACGCGTTCGTCGAGCGAACCGTGCAAGCCATTATTCGGGGCGCGAGATCCGGTCCCGAAGGGCAGATTGGAGATGGCAAGATTTTTATCCTGCCGCTCGAGGACTGTGTGCGCATCCGCACGGGCGAGCGCGGCGGCGAGGCGATCTAGCCGGTTGCGTCGCTCATTCCCGGGCTTCACTTCTGGCAGGGATCACACGGCCGCCGCTGGATTGCTACGCGATTGCCAGGCTGGCTCGATCGTCCGTCCGACGGCGTCGGCGATTCTTCGGCAAAGTGCCATCATTTCGCCGAATTGTTGGAAGGTCAGCGATTGATAGCCGTCGCTCATCGCCCGTTCCGGGGTGGGATGCACCTCAATGATCAGCCCATCGGCGCCGGCGGCTACCGCCGCGGCGGCCATGCGGCCGACCAGAACGCTGTGCCCCGTCCCGTGGCTCGGATCGACAATCACCGGCAGATGCGTCCGCTCGTGCAACCAAACCACGGTCGCGAGGGAGAGCGTGAACCGAGTGTGTGTTTCAAACGTGCGTATGCCGCGTTCACACAAGATGACCTCATGGTTACCGGCATTCAGTACATACTCCGCGGCCAAGAGCAGCTCCTCCGCAGAGGCGGCGGGGCCTCGTTTGAGCAGGACGGGCTTACCAGCCTGGCCCGCTTCCTCCAATAACCGGTAGTTTTGCATGTTCCGCGCGCCGATTTGCAAGACGTCTGCGTATTTCGCCACGATTTCCACATCCGACGGCGTGATCACCTCCGTGACGACCGGCAGGTCCGTCTCATCCCTTGCGGCGGCAAGTATCTTGAGTCCGTCCTCTTTCAGGCCTTGGAAGGAGTAGGGGCTGGTTCGGGGTTTGAAGGCTCCGCCCCGCAGCGCCGCCGCCCCAGAAACCTTGACAGCTCGGGCAGTGGCCAAGGTCTGCTCCTCATTCTCGACAGAGCAAGGGCCGGCGATCACCCCGACATGCGAATTCCCCAAGACGAGAGGCCCGACTCGTACCACGGTCCGTTCGGGCCGCACTTCCAGACTGGCAACCTTGTAGGGGGCCAGGATGGGAATGATCTCCGCCACACCCGGACATGATTCCAACGATTGCCGGTGCTCATCACGCTTATTACCAATCGCCGCGACAACCGTCCTCTCGGTCCCCATGATGACGTGGGGCTTCAACCCAAGCTCCCGGACTCGATCGACTACCCCCCGAATCTGTTCATCCGAAGCGCCGTTCTTCATCACCACAATCATGATTGAAATCCTCCATTTGAACCTGATTTCACCCCGAATAGCAAAGCCGAAGCGAGGCTAACACGACCTCGAAAATCACTCGCACGCAAGCAAAAAGCCCTGGCAACCGATTGTGATTGCCAGGGCTTCAAGGCTTCGATCTGCGTGATGTGTGCTCTACAGACCGCCTCCGGCCCCGCAATCGCGGGGGCAATAAAACCCGAAATAGGCGGCCCAAAGTCGTACCATACAAAATTGCCTTTTCCAGCACCCGTGACCATCGATCCGATCACTGGATCGCTTCACGGGATCGCTTTTCCACTATCGGCAGTATAGACCACGTCCGGGAGAAAATCAATGTCAACAGCAAAAATCATTCCGTATCTAGGCTCGTCGCTGGCTCAGCTCCCTCTTGCACCAATCCCAATCGGCGCAGTTTCGCCAGGCACTCATCACGTTCGCGACAACGGGCCAGGTTGCTCCAACTCGGATCCTGGGACTCTAGGAAAGACGCCTGATCCGCGGGCAACGGCCCCCGAAGTACCAACCGTCGAATCACCTCGATGTCCGGCCGCGTGAGTACTAGGGCCTGCAACCGGTAGTCCTGAAACGCCTCCCAGGTGATCGGAAAGAGAGGGGCAAGGATATTCTCGCTCAAAGCCCGGGCATATTCCCGAATTTCCAGTTGCGAGTGGGAATCCAACCGCAATTCCAGGAAATGCAATAGGTTATGCAAGTCGATTTTCCAATAGGCTTCGGTATAGGTGGACAATGGCAAATCCTTGCGGGCTTGCTCCCGGGCAACGCCTAGGGACAAACGACGTTGATACACGTCCCGCGATTGCTCTTGGAGTCGGCGTTCCTCCTCGGAAAGTTGTGCCCCCTGATCGGCGGGCAAAAGCCCCTGGCTTCCCTGCCGATTGGTCGCTGATTGCACACGCCACTGCTCTGGCGGAGTGCGATGTGCCGCGTCGATGGCTACAGAATAGCGGGTGCTGTATTCGTTCACCGAAGCCGTGCGGTGCCGAATCCACTGACGCCAGATGTCCATCGGGACCCGGACCAGGAACTTCAACTCCACCATTTCAAAGGGTGTCGTATGGCGGTGCCGCATCAAGTACCGAATCAGCGCGCGGTCATCCGAAACGCGCTTGGTGCCCTCGCCGTAGCTGACCCTCGCCGCCTGAACGACGGCCTCGTCGCTGCCCATCACATCCACCAAACACACAAACCCGTCATCCAGGACGGGAAACTTCCGCCAACGCAGCGATTCCACGAGTTCCGAAAAAGTTGTCATTGGCGATTGCAACATGAATCAGAGATCGCTTCCACAATCCGTCACGAAACTTCCGATACCGACCAGCCACCCGACTTGGCAATTCACGCAGCTTTCTTCGCCTATCCCGTCTTGCGGCCCTGCAATTCCTGAAGAAGATTTGCCAGATAAGCCGGATCATCACTCTCGATGAGATGTTGAATTCGCTCCGGCGACACCGATAAGTTTCTCAGGGCTGCCGCAACACGATCCCACAGACAGCTCCTGGCCTTCCCTTGAGCGAGATACAAGTCGCCAACCAGATCGCCCAGCTTTTGCAGCATCAGGGTGTCGCGGTGCTCATAATACCGTCGAATGACACCCTCCTGATACCGAGATCGCGGTTGCCCCCCCGCTGAAGCTTTTTTGGCCACGCCGAATCCTCCTGAATCTATCCCTGAACCGATGATCATAGACCAGGCTGTCTTGGCTGTCGAGGATAGGCGGGCGTCCATACTTGCAACAGTACCCGTCGCCCGCTGCCATAGCAACGGTGCATCTCGGACGCGCCTTGCTGAAGTTCTCGCAGGGCTACCCCTGGATTACGGTTTAGCACCCGTCGCCAGCGAGTTGAATAGCCGGGCTACTTTGCGATGGGATTGGGGATTAGTTTCTTCAGCTCCGCCCGGACGTCGGCGAATTGGGGATCGTCGCCCAAATTACGCATTTCGGCCGGATCCGTCTCGTAGTCGTACAGCTCAACGCCACGCTTGCCGCCATCCCACTCGGTGTATCGCCACCTGGGGGTACGAACGCTGTACCCTTGGAAAACGTCCTTGCGGCTCTGTCGCAGCACTTGGGTTACCGCGTACGGTTTTCCGGGCAAGGCCGGATCATCCAAAAGCGGAACCATGCTTTGACCATCCAGGTGTGCCGGTTTTGGCAGTCCGCACAACTCGACCAACGTGGGATACAGATCGACCATTTCCACGATGCCCTGCGTCGGCTTTCCTGCATCTTTCATGCCGGGTACGGCAATGATCAGCGGAACGCGTGTAGCCTCCTCAAAGAGCGATCTTTTTTGCCACAGGCCATGTTCGTGCATGTGATAGCCGTGATCGCTGGTCATTACGACGACGGTGTTGTCGGCCAACCCCAAACGCTCCAGGGCATCCAAGACCTTTCCACATTGTGCGTCCATGAACGTGATGCTTGCCAGATAGGCCTGAATCGCTTGCCGCTTCAAACCTTCGTCTATTTCCCGTTCCTCCCGCGAAAGCGTTGCGATCGCGGGTGGGGGTATGGTGTCGAAGTAGCCTTGCGGAATCTGAGGCAGGGGCACACGATCTGGAGGATACATTTGAAAATAACGGTGCGGTAAGACATAGGGCGTATGCGGCCGATAAAAACCGACCGCTAAAAAGAAGCGATCTTTCTGGTGCTGTTCCAGCAGGCGTACCGCCTCCGCCGCTCCGATTCCATCCGTCTGCTCTTCGTCCGCTCCGTCGGCCGAGAGCCAGCTCAAAGCCCCCCCGAATTTCCCTTGGACGAGTGAAAAAATCTTATCCTCTTCGTCTTTGTCACGTCCCCGCGGATTGACGACCAAGTCCCATGACTGCGGGTCGTCCAGGCCACTCGTGCCGATCTGCGTCGGGACGCCGTAATGGAACAGCTTTCCCACCCGAGCCGTGAAATAACCGTGTTTACAGAAACACTCGGGAAGCGTCACGACGTCAGGTACGTTTTCGCGAAAATGGACGGCGTTATCGTAGACTCTGGTATGATCCGGCCGTAACCCCGTCAAGAATGAGGCGCGGCTGGGGTTGCATAAGGGAAACTGATTGTAAGCGCGATCGAACCGTCTCCCCTTGGCGGCCAGACGATCGATATTGGGCGTTCGCACCACGGGGTGGCCGTAACATGCGAGCGCGTTGTTCAAGTCGTCCGCGATGATGAACAAGACGTTGTAGCGTCCCGCCGACGGTGTTGCCTCCGCCGGGGGTTCGGCAAGGCCGATCAACGATGCGGCCGACCAAGCCAGGCCTATCAGACAAGCCAAAGCCATCGCCCGCCATTTCATTCGCAACCTCCACACTTTTCGCATGTTCAACACCTCCCCAATCGGCCAAGACTGATACGAACTCCGCCAAACGGACGTGGGTCGTTGTCGCCCGCACACGGCCAACATATTATGAGAACTGGTTTCGACATGCAAGAATCTCATGACATTCCATTCGACGCACGAGAAAGGCGTTGACCCCATGACATTCGCATCGACACGCCATCCCTGGCTGGGATTAGCCACAGTCGTGTTCTTGTTGATGTCGGGCAATTACCAGGTTCGGGGCGAAGAGCCGCCGCTCCGCGCCAAGGTGCTGACCTTCAACATCCGCTACGGCACGGCTTCGGACGGACCGAATCACTGGACCCACCGAAAGGATATGGTCATCGACCTCATCCAGCGCGGGGGATACGACTTCGTCGGGCTTCAAGAGGCTCTCCGGTTTCAGATCGACGCCATCCGGGAGGCCCTGCCGTATTTCCAAGAGATCGGAGTGGGGCGAGAAGACGGCAAGCAAGCAGGGGAATACTCTGCAATTCT
>DYLS01000303.1 GCA_020721965.1 Blastopirellula marina
CGAGAACGCTCGTCAACTGATTGGTCACTTGTTGAATCTGATCGAAGACCTGAGCGCCGATTTGCGCGACGCGCGGGCAGAGATTCAGCGTCTGCGAGATGAGGTCAACCGGCTGAAAGGCGAGCAAGGCAAGCCGACGATCAAGCCCAACGTCAAGAGTGGCAAGCCCAAGCCGCCACGCGCTAACCATTCGTCGGAGAAGGAACGGCGCAAGCCCCAACCACGCGAAAAGCGGCCAAAGCAAGTCGCGCTGGCGATTCATCGGGAAGAGACGTTGGAAGTGGACAAGACGACCTTGCCAGCGGACGCCGAGTTCAAAGGTCACGTCGACGTCGTGGTGCAGGACGTCATCTTTCACGCAGACAACGTCTGTTTTCACCGCGAAAAGTACTGGTCTCGTTCGATGAACGCGACCTACACGGCCGAGATGCCGCGCGGGTACGAGGGGCAATTTGGGCCGGGCATCAAGACGTTGACTGTGACGTTGTACTTTGGCGGCGGGATGAGCGAGCCCAAGATTCTGGAGTTGTACGAGAATATCGGCGTGCAGATTTCGTCGGGGGAGTTGTCCAACCTGCTGATCAAGCGGCAGGACGAATTCCACACCGAGAAGGAAGCAGTCTGCGCAGCAGGGCTGCGCAGCAGTCCCTGGCAACACAGCGACAGCACCAGCACGCGAGTGAACGGGGAGAATCAGAACTGTCACATCGTGTGCAATCCGCTCCACACGACCTACCAGACCACCCCGCGCAAGGATCGTTTGAGTGTGTTGGATGTCTTGCGGCAGGGGCGAGCGCGCGTGTTCCGGCTGAACGACGAAGCGCTGGGCTATCTGCACGGCGCGCCGATGGCCAAAGCGACACGCAACGTCGTGCATAGCTGGCGAAGCGACGAGGATGTGGACGAGCAGACGTTTCTGGAACGGTTGGACGAGCAATTGCCCAGGCTGGGTGTGCAGCAGCGGCAAGCGATTCTGGGAGCGGCGGCGGTAGCGGCGTACCACGCGGAGGAGGGCGTGCCGATTGTGCGCTTGTTGCTCTGCGATGATGCACCCCAATACAACTGGCTGACGGAAGAGATGAGCTTGTGCTGGGTGCACGAAGGTCGGCATTACAAGAAACTGACGCCAGTCGTTGCCTACCATCGCCAATTGGTGACCGACTTCCTCAAGCAATTCTGGGATTTCTACGACCAGTTGTTGACCTACCGTCAACATCCGACACCAGAGGACAGCGCGCGGCTGGAAAAAGAGTTCGACCGCCTGTTTGCAACCTGCAGCGGATACGACGCGCTGGATGCGCGGATCGTCAAAACGAGGGAGAAGAAAGCCGCCCTGTTGATGGTGCTGAAGCATCCCGAGATTCCGCTGCACAATAACCCGGCCGAGTTGGAAGCACGTCAGCGGGTGCGCAAGCGCGACGTGAGTTTCGGCCCGCGCACCCAAGATGGCGTCAAGGCCTGGGACACGTTTATGAGTCTGGCCGCTACGACCAGAAAGTTGGGCATCAGTTTCCATCAGTACGTTCACGATCGCATTTCCCAGGCGCGCCAGATTCCACCCTTGGCTAACCTGATCGAAGCACGCGCGGAAGAACTTGCGCTTGGCGCTTCGTGGTCTGCTGCTTGACCTACCCACCAGTTATTGAGAAGATAC
>DYLS01000304.1 GCA_020721965.1 Blastopirellula marina
ATTATGTAGCCAGGTATGGCTCTGATCCAGCGATGATGGATGCGTTGCTGGACAAAACCCCCGACGCGATTAATGCAATTCGGTATGTCTATGATGCAAGAACGGGGCAATATAGAGATTTGTCAACTGGAAGATTCGTTTCTCCTGACGATCTTCCATGGCCAGGCAATAGAGGCTTTGCTAGAGACCCAGTAGAGATCACCCTAACCAAGGGTACAATAATTGATCGGTACGGAAAATTATTAGCAGATGGGAAAATTCCGGGTCGTTATGCTGGCGAACCTGGCACATCCATTTCAGAGCGCGGAATGGCTATTGGAGCTGAAGATATGCCTTATATTCAATTGAGAGTTATAAAGCCTTTAACTGTTCCTGCTGGTCCTGCCCACCCCGATCAAGATTGGCACACCTGTGCCGTAACGCGGCATTCCCTTCGGCTTTGCTCAGGGCAAGCATGCCGCAACCAAACGGCGACATAAATGTCGCGTTACAGAATCTGCGCGTCTTCGCGGTGAAAAACCGATCATGCGTAAAATGGAGGTCGAAATGAAACTCGAAATATTGACCCAAAAAGCCCAGGGACAGCCGCGTCCCGCGCCGCTGCTCTTCGTCCACGGCAAATGGCACGGGGCCTGGTGCTGGCAGGAACATTTCATGCCATATTTCGCCGGTCACGGCTACGACTGCGCCGCCCTCAGCCTGCGCGGCCACGCCGGGAGCGAGGGACGGGAAGGCCTGCGCTGGTATTCGGTCGCCGATTACGTCTCGGACGTGGAACAGGCTGCGGGTCAGTTCGACCGGCCGCCGGTCCTGGTCGGCCATTCGATGGGCGGCTTCATCACCCAGAAATATCTCGAACGGCATCCCGAAACCCCCGCCGCAGTCCTGTTGACCTCCATCCCGCCAACCGGGTTGTGGCCGACCACCTTCATGCTGCTGCGCCGGAAACCGCTGCTGGTGCTGAAAGTGCTGGGGACGTTGCAGCTGTATCCCGTGATCGAGACCATCGAACTGGCCCGCTGGGCCTTGTTCTCGAAGGACATGCCGAACGAAACCGTGGAAGCCTACCGCCGCCGGATGACCGACGAATCCTTCCGCAGCTACCTCGACGAACTGGGGCTGAACCTGGCGCGACCGAAGCGGGTCAGGACGCCGCTGCTGGTCATCGGGGCGGAGGACGACGCGGTCATCTCGACCAGGATGGTGTGGTCCACCGCCAGGGCCTACGGCACGAGCGCCGAAATCTTCCCCGATATGGCCCATAACGTGATGCTCGAAAAAGGCTGGGAGCGGGTCGCAAGCCGCATCCTGGCCTGGCTTGGCGAAAAAGGGCTGTAAACGGTGCACTCCCGAAGAATGGCGGCCCTCGCCGGAAGCGCTCTGCAAGACCGAAAAGGAAATCTGGCCGGTCTATTACAAGAAGGCGAGTGGCAAGCCTTGCATTGAGTACAACGACGCGGTCGAAGAGGCGCTCTGCTTCGGCTGGATTGACGGCACCGCCAAACGCCTGGACGAGGAACGCACCGCCCAGCGTCTCTCACCCCGCAAACGGCCGGAAGAATTCCAGAAGCGCCTGGGGTATTTTGTCAAAATGACCCGCGAGAATAAACTCTTCGGTTTTGGG
>DYLS01000023.1 GCA_020721965.1 Blastopirellula marina
AAATGAAGAAGCAACCAACACCGCCCTTGCCCCGCGATAGGGCGCTGGTTATTCTGACGGTCCGGATGGGAAATAGCAAGGACGTTACATCGCTGAAGGGAGGCTGTTCAGGTTCCGGCTTTCGCGACACAAAGGGGAAGGACATGACGCGCCACTTTTTTCACCGCCGCCACTTTTTGAAACTTTCTGCCGCGGTTGCCTTGCCATCCCTGATCCCCGGCTCCGCGCTGGGGCTTGCCGGGCTGTCGGCGCCCAACGAGCGGGTCACGATTGGGCTGGTGGGCTGCGGTGGGCATGGGACGGGCTGGAACCTGCCGCAGGTCTTTCGGCATCCGGATGCCCAGGTCATCGCCGTCTGCGACGTCGATAACCAACGACTGGCGGCCGCCAAGGACCGCGTCGATGGCCACTATGGTCCCAAGTTGGGCGACGCCTACCGCGGTTGCACGGCCTACGGCGATTTCCGCGAATTGATCCTTCGCAAAGACCTCGACGCCCTCATGAATTGCACGCCGGACCACTGGCACGTTTTACCCGCGTTGATGGCGCTCGAGGCGGGCAAGGACGTGATCTGCGAAAAACCCTTGACCCTCTTCGTGGAGGAAGGCCGCGCCCTCGCCGACAGCGTGGAACGCCACCGCGCCGTCTTCCAAACAGCGTCCGAGAACCGTTCGATCGATGTCTATCTCCGCCTGATTCCCTTGGTCCGCAAGGGGGTGATCGGCCGATTGCGACACATCGAGGTCCGCTTGCCGATGGGCAACACGAATCAGCGAGTGACGGGAGACGCGAAAGATATGTTCGGCAAGGACACCGTCGAGGATCCCCCGCCGCATCTGAATTACGACATGTGGATGGGACAGGCCCCCTGGATGCCGTACATGCCAGCTCGTCTGCACGGCAATTTCCGCTGGAATCTGGCCTTTTCGGGCGGGGTGCTCACGGATTGGGGGGCCCACATGATCGACCTGGCCCAATGGGGACACAACACCGAACGGAGCGGTCCCATCAGCGTGGAGGGCAAGGGCGATTTTCCACCTCCCGAGGCCGTGTACAATGCCGCCCCCACGTTCGATCTGCACTATGAATACGCGGACGGGGTGACGATGCGGGTATCGGCCGGGCCGGGCGATCTCGAGACCGGAAAGAGCTACGACATCCCCATTGTCGGCCGAACCGCTTCGCCTGGCATCCGCTTTGAGGGCACGGACGGATGGATCGAATCGCACGGTTGGCGAGGATCGCTGAAAGCCTCACGCCGCGACATGCTGGACGTCCCCGTGGACTCCGCCGCGGTCGGGGTCTTCGTGCCCAGCGAGGTCGTGCGGCGGGAGGATGGCGGCCTGGGGGGCGAGCACCGCAATTTTCTCGATTGCGTCAAGTCGCGGCAGCCCTGCTATGCTCCGGCCGAGGTCGGGCACCGCACGATCACCGTGGCCCATATCGGAAACATCGCCATGATGCTCGGCCGAAAACTGCGCTGGAATCCGCGGGCCGAACGGTTCGTGGACGATGCCGAGGCCGACGCCCGCCTGACCCGCCCCCAACGCGAACCCTGGACCATGAAAAACGTCCAGGCGTGGCTCCAGGGGTGACCGGCTCGATCCCCAAGCCGCCTGCCATCGGGGCGATGCCTCGCGGCATTCTTTCGGGCCGACGCCCGGGGATCCGAAAAGCTAGCTTTAACTTCGCCATTGGGGCGATACGTCACGCTATGGACCCGGGACGCCGGCTCGATATGCTCGCACCAATCGCACCATAACCAGGGCAGGGCTGGCCGGGACAGGAGCGGGACCTTCGCCCCCAGCACCGTGGCATGACTGCGGCATGGGCGCTGGGCTGATGATATGGCGGCATCGCCCCGCGGCCCCCTGGCTCTGCCTGCACGCGGAGCCTCGGCCGCCGCCAGCCCCGCCAGGTTCGTTTCCGCCGCCAGCCCTGCCAGGTTCGCCTCCACCGCCAACGCTTGGTAAGACCGGCTACGTGAGGGTATACTTACGGCTTCGGCTCGATTTGCGTCAGTCCCCCCCAATCTCGCCAGCCCTCTCCCATCTCGTCAGCCCTCGGAGTGGCAGCGTGGCGGATTTCGTGGGTCTGGTGCAGGCCGGTGTTCCTTGAACGTTCGTCGCCCACCGCAAAGTCGTGGTCAGGGTATTGCGTTGTTCGACGTTTTTTCCCGAGGAGGATCTCAGATGACCCGGACGCTTGGGAGCTTGGCACCTCTGTTTCTAGCCCCTCCGATGTTGGCCCTGGCGGCGCTATCCGCACAGCCCGGCTCCGCCGCCGAAGGCTGTTTGTCGCAAGAGGAGAAGGCACAAGATTTCGTCTGCTTGTTCGACGGCTCCTCGCTCGATTCATGGCAGGGCGATACCAAAGGCTACGTGATCGAGGACGGCGTTTTGGTGTGCAAGCCAGGAGGCAATCTCTACACCAAGAAAGAGTACGGCGACTTCATCTTCCGCTTCGAGTTCAAGCTCACCCCCAACGCTAACAACGGGGTTGGCATCCGAACGCCGATGGGGTGCGACGCGGCCTACTGCGGCATGGAAATCCAGGTTCTGGATGATTCCGGCGAGCAGTACCGCGACAAGCTGAATCCCTATCAGTATCACGGCTCCATCTACGGCGTGGTACCCAGTAAGCGGGGCTTCCTCAAGCCGGTCGGCGAATGGAACACCGAAGAGATCTTTTGCCAGGGTCGGCATGTCCGAGTCACGCTCAACGGCACGGTGATCGTGGACGCGGACTTGGACAAGGTCGAGCCGATGGATCATCGAGATCATCCGGGACTGGCCAGGGAAAGCGGCTACATCGGTTTCCTGGGTCATGGGTCGCGCGTCGAGTTCCGCAATATCCGCATCAAAGACTTGACCGAGACGAAATGATGGCTGCCTAGCGGACGTGCAGTCGATGCTGGGCGCTACGGCCCTACCCTTGAACCGGGACGGTTGTGGCGAGGCGGGTGGGCTACCATGTCAGGGAGATTGCTACGGTGGCACGGCTATTTCTAGGAATCGAAATCGGAGGGACCAAGCTTCAGGTGGGAGTAGGGGACGGAAATGGTCCCCCGCTAGCAGCCCTCCGCCGCGCCGAGGTAGAACCGCGGAAGGGGGCGGAAGGCATCCGCGCGCGGATCGCGGAGATGGCGGCTCCCCTGATGGCCGAATACCGGCCCGTTGCCGCGGGAATCGCCTTCGGCGGACCGCTCGATACCGAATCGGGCCGCACGCTGCTGAGCCATCACATCGCCGGCTGGGAAGGCTTTCCACTGGCGGATTGGTGCCGCGAGGCGCTAGGTCTTCCCGGTGTTTTGGGCAATGATGCCGATCTGGCAGGCTTGGCCGAGGCTCGCTTTGGAGCGGGACAAGGTCACCCGACCGTGCTTTTTTTCACGGTGGGCACGGGCATTGGTGGGGCACTCATTGATCGGGGTAGAATCTACGGGGGGAGTCGAGGGATCGCGACCGAGCTGGGTCATCTCCGCCCCAGCCCCGCCGCCCGGGACCCTGCCGTGGATCTCGAGTCGTACTCGGCCGGCTGGGGGATTGCCAAAAATGCCCAGGCCTGCGTGCAGACCATCCTCCAGCAAGATGCCGTTTCAGACGACGACGCCCAGGCCGTACTGCGTTGGCGCAGCCGCCTGCGTTGGGAAGATTGGTTGTTGCCTCCGGAGGGGACTCGCCCAAACGTCCTGCGCAAGGCCGCCCAGGAATTGCTGTCGGCCGCGGAAAACGATCCGGCAAAGCTCACGACGAGATTGGTGGGCGATGCCGCACGGCACGGCAACCTTGTGGCCCTCTGTGTCTTGCGCAGGGCGCTACGAGCCCTCGGCTGGGGAGTGGCACAGGCAATCACCCTCTTGGCCCCCTCTTGCGTGGTGGTTGGTGGGGGCGTCTCGTTGATGGGCGAAGAGCTGTTTTTCACACCACTCCGCCAGGAGGTCGATCAATACGTTTTCCCCCCCCTAAAAGGTACCTACCAGATCGTTCCGGCAGCTTTGGGGGAAGAGGTGATGGTCCACGGTGCGATGGCGTTGGCAGCCGACAGTTTTGCATGAGCGTTTCCATGAGCGGCGTTTCGCGTACGTGGCGTCTATCCACGGGCGGCGTGGCTTGTGAAATCTGCCACGAATTCGCGGGCATGGGACACGCCCGATTGTCGCAGCCTTCATATCTTACCCATACACACCACTTTACCTTCCTCCCGCAACGGTGCGTGAAAGCGTACCGATGGTAGCGATTGCGGTAAACTTCGCTTCCAACCTGGCCGACAAAGATTGGCAGCGCCCCGCAAAATCGTCCCCCGACACGGGACGGTTGGGTCGAACGGATGGTTCCTTCCGGAGTGACTTCCCACCGGCCGGTTCATTTTGGAACGAGGTCTGTTTGTGCCGCAACTTACGGTATTGATCCCTGTCGCTGGTCGGCTCGAATATTTCGAGGACACGCTCCTCTCCGTGCTGGAAACCCAGCCGGAGGATTGCCGCGTGATGGTCGTCCTCGATGAACCCTACGCCGACCCCTACGGCTTGAAACAGGAGCTGCGGTTTATCGAGGCGGGCCGCGAAGCGAACCTGACCCAGGCCATTCAATTGGCCCTGCTGGAAGTGGAGACGCCGGTGACATTCATCCTGCCGAGCGGGCACGAATTGGAGCCGGGTTGGGCCGAGGCGCCTTTGCGTCTCTTCGATGACGATCGGATAGCAGCAGTCGTGCCCGTGGTCGTTCGCCACAACGCACCGGACGTGATCGTGGCGGCCGGGTTGGGCTACCGGCAAGATCTGGGGCGACTGGTGCCGCTTCAGGCAGGGGTGGGGTACAATCGGACTGCCTTATCCCGGCGGACGCAGGTTCTCCCCCATCCAGCCGGGGCCTTTTTCCGCACCGACTGCCTCCGCAGTCTCCCGCTGGACGAGGGGCTGGGCGATGGCTGGGTCCTGGCAGCGGTGGCGCGAGGTCTGCACGCGGCGGGGTACCTGACTGTCCTAGAACCCACGTCGCGAATCCGTGCCCGGGAGTGGCCGCAGCCCACCGACCCTTATCACGATGCCCATGACGCGGAGGTCTTCTTCTGGAGGTGGTGGGGCGGCGCCCCGCCGCTCCCCGTCGCCGCTCGGCACATGCGCGAAGTGCTGGGTAGCGCTGCGGCTGCCTTGACCCGCGGCGAGTTTTGGGCGGAGTTGTCCGGCAGGATATCCGGGGCCAGGAATGCCTCGCGGCAGGTCGCGGCGCATGGGCGACACGAGCTGCACGGCCCACACTTCCGGATCGGTAAACCCCGATGCGCCGCGGTATTCGAGTCCACCGCTACGGATTGACCCCCGGCGCTGCACGCATCCCTTAACCCGGCGGTGAATCCGCTGCCCTTCCAGCCGAGCGCAGCGCAACCCGCCGCCCGATCTGCGTGGCCGGCATACGATCCGAGCGGCAGCCCAGCCGGCAATCCGTCCCTAGATTGTTCGAGGCCGCCCGCAACCGGACTGGTCCTACATCGCAAAACCCATTGGATTGCATGATGTGTCCAGCCTATCTTGCGACGCGGTATGTCCCCGCACCACACGACGTTGAGTCCAGCAAACGATCCTGCGCTGGGGTCTTGGCGGCGTTCGTTCCACGGAAATGCTCGCGGAAATCCGCGCGAAACCGCGAATTTATCCCATCTAAATAGTTATATGCGATAACTCTTGTGAAGTATATCCAATGCCGGCTTGTCAATTTTTTATCTTCCGCAAGCCTATATTCATTCGTTGGTTACGGCGACCATGAGGTTATTCTCAGAAGAAAATGGTTTTTGTCAGCATCAATTGGCATGGTCCTTGCTTACGAGAAGGGAATCGAGATGGTTCACCCTGCCCGCCGGTAAAAAAGGGCACAAATTCCCTCCCTTTTTTGACTGGACCGATTACAATGATCTGTATTCGCTGTGCCAAAAAGAAACGACATTGGAAGGCTCGTGGTCGTCGTCACACACGAAGGGGCCTTTCGAACTATTGGCGGCTATTCGCCGTATCAACGATGGATTCCCGTATCCCCGATGTCCCTGGAATGCCGCCGCGGGCCGAATGGTCCGACGAAGACCTGATACGGGAGTATCAGGAGAAGGGGGAACCCAAGGCCTTTGAAGAGTTGGTGCGTCGCTACGAACGGGAGCTGTTCGGTTATTTATGTCAGTACCTGGGCGACCTCCAGATGGCCGAGGATGCCTTTCAGAGCACCTTTTTGCAGGTGCACTTGAAGTGTGATCAGTTCGATCCCGAGCGGCGTTTCCGGCCCTGGCTGTATGCCGTGGCTACCAACCAGGCGATCGACTCGCAGCGGCGGAACCGGAGGCACCGTAACATCAGCTTAGACCGTCAATTCGCCACGGACGGGGATGGGGATCGCGCGGGGAGTTTGGCAGAGATCGTGGCCGGCGAAAATCCCGACCCCGATGATGCCATGCAAGCCGCAGAACGCCGCGAGAAGATGCGCCGAGCCGTTGAATCGCTGCCCGACAATCTGCGGCAAGTACTGATGTTGGTTTACTATCAAGGTCTGAAGTATCGCGAGGCGGCGGACATCCTCGACATCCCGGTTGGAACCGTGAAGAGCCGGCTGCACACCGCCGTTCGCAAGCTGGAGTTTTACCTGGACGCGACGCAATCGCTCCCTCATTATGGATAAGCCTTCGCCAACGCTACTGATCGGCTATCTCCTGAACGCTCTGGAGGATGAAGAGCGGGCGAAGTTAGAGCAGTTGTTTTGCGAGCGGCCAGAGGTGTGCCGCGAACTGGCGGCGATCCGGCACCGGCTTGCCCGCCTGGAATGGGCAAGGCCGGACATCGATCCTCCGCCGGGTCTGGCCGCACGGACCTGCAAGTTCATTTTCGACGCCGTGCGCGATGGCGTCCTCCCGGCAGTGGGACGGGGAGCGGCTCACCGCCGCCCTCATTCTCCCCAGGGGCGGTTTTGCTTCACGCCGATCCACGATTATTGGCGATCCGGTGGCCCGGCCTGGTCCTGGTTAGACCTGGCCGTGGCGGCCTGTGTGCTTATCGGTTTCTTGGGGCTTTTGTTCCCGGCCTTGGTGGATTGGCGAGTCCGCAGTCAGACCGCGCAATGCCGGGAGAATCTCCGCTCGGCGTACCGCGGCATGAGCGATTACGAGGCCCACTTGGCGGGATTCTCCATGCCTGCTGTCTGGCAAGAGCCTGCAACTGTTTGGGGGGGCGAATCTCAACCCCGGATCGCGCCGCCAGCCATGGCCGTGCCTCGCGTGATGTGCTGCCCCACGGCCGTGAATATCTCGCAGCGTCACTCGCAGGGCGGTGTAGCCTGGGAAAACTCGGGCGAATCTCCGGCCAGGGATAGCTCGATGGGTGCGCTCCAGGTGCGGGGCTGGCCCGTCTATCGGATTCATCGGATGTGGCCGCTGGGTACCGCCAGCGAGTACGCCGTCCTGATGCGAGACCCTGACCTCTCGCGGTCTTCCTGCGAGATCGTACCGCCGCATGTGCGGGGTTGGAACGTGCTGTTCGAAGACGGGCACGTGGTATTCATGCCGCCTCATCCGGTGTCCTTGCCGCCTCCCTCACAGTCCTTGAATACCAGCGGATTCGCTGTGCAGGCGGCGGCCCTGGCCGCTGCGCCGCAGTGAAAGCGAAGCAGCGGCGATTTTGAAATCGCTGCCGCTCAGAGAGTGAACAGCCCCCCCGGGGCGCCTATTACGAGGTGGGTGCCCAGCACGGACGCCTTTTCAGCGCAAATCGTGGATCACCATCGGCCCCTGCCACGGGCAATCGCCGCCAAGGCCGTCCGGGAAGCCCTGCCGCAAGAGAGCCAGGGTGAACCGCAGCGGCCGATGATTGATGTTTTCCGCATCCTGCCGGTTCCACGGATGGTGCCAGCGCGGACGTTGAACCACCGCGGTCACTGGTTGGGGTTTTCCACGTCGTGGGGTTGCACGCCCGCCTCCAGCACCGCATCGGGATCGTCCGTCTCCGGCAGGATACCCGGCAATCGCTGCGTCTTGCGAATGTGCTCTACCAGCAGCCGTTTGAAGCGGGCGATCCGATCCTGATGCTCGGGAGCCGCGATGATGTTGTGGAACTCTCCGGGATCCGCCTGCAAGTCGAAGAATTTGTAGGACGGTCCAGGCAGCGGCCGACCCGGATCGTAGCCGTCGTCGCGGACCCGCTTTCCCCGCTGGTAAACCAGCTTATAGCGCGCGTCGCGAATCATGATCTCGTCGTTGTGCGCATATTCGATAATCACGTGCTCGCGGTGCTCGTCGGTCTCGCCGGATGCGATCCGCAGCAGGCTGCGTCCCTGAACGCGATCGGGGACGGCTAGCCCGCAAACCTCCAAAACAGTGGGAACGATGTCCACGAACTCGGTCAGGGAGTTGACCACTCGCCCCTTGGGGAATCGCGGCGGATAGCGGAGGATGAGGGGGGCGGATATGGCGGGGTCGTAGCTGCAATGCTTCTCGAAGCGGCCGTGATGCCCCAGCATGTAGCCGTGGTCGCCCGTGTAAATCACCAGCGTATCGTCCTCCAAGCCGGCCTGTCGCAGCGCGGTCATCACCACGCCCACGTTCTTGTCCATGAACTCTACGGAGGTGTAGTAGGCCGCGTTGATGCCCCGCTTCTGGTCGTCCGTCAGGTCGCGAAAGATGGCGGGAATCTGGTCGTCATCTTCCGTGCCGACCTCGGGCACGGTGAACTCTTCGGGCCGGTGCCTGCCGCGATATTCCACGGGAAAGTGGAACGGCGAGTGCGGCTCATAGAAGCCGACCATGAGGAAGAACGGCTCTTGGTGCTTTTGGGCCAGGAATTCCGCGCCTTTTTGTGCGAAAAACGTCCCCGCCATCTCGCTATCCCATGCCGCGAATGGGATGCACATGCTGTTGAGCCAGATCCTGGCGGGATCGCGGAAGGGTTTAAAAGGGGGCAGGACCTCCAGCCCCTCTGGTAAGGGACGCCGCGGCTGGCTCTGCCGCCACTGCCGCCACTGCGGCATGTCGATCCGCTCGTCGAAGCCGTGCTTCAGGTTGCTATTGAAGTGCATCTTCCCATACGAGGCGGTGATGTACCCGGCCTCCTTCAGCATCTCGGCCAGCGTGACCTCGCTCTGTGGCAGGGGGCTGTTCAGCACGGTCACACCCACTGAGCGCGGATAGCGGCCCGTGATGAACGATTGTCGCGAGGCCGTGCAGATGGGAGCATTGCAGAACGCCCTCGCAAAGCGGACCCCTTCCGCCGCCAGCCGGTCGATATTGGGCGTGCGGACAATGGTGTTCCCATAGCAGCCCGTCACGTACGCGGCATGATCGTCCGCGCAAATCCACAGCACGTTGGGGCGCTGATCGGCCGACAAGGGAGCCGCCCAACCCTGAACCGCCACAAACGCTCCCCAAAGGATGAAACCGAATGCGAATCTCCGCATGTTTTCGCCTCCGCCGTGACATGGGTAAAAGAGCATTTCGGCCCGCCGGTTCGAATGCGGCTAGCCAGTTTCCAATGGTCTGTTTTCGATGCTCGCACCTGCCATGTCGCAAAAAGCCGACCGCCGCGCTTGCCCGATCCGCGAGCGGCGAATCGCCCCTTTGCTGCAAAGGGGAGCCGTGCCGCCATACCATGGGGCCGAGATGCGGTCGCTCCCATCGTCGCTTCCATCAACGGCTTGCGACGGAGGCTGAAGCGCCCCTTCGGCCCGAACGGTCCGGACGCCGAAGACCCCGCCGGCCCATTGGCCAGGGCGAGCTTGAAAGCGGATGGTAACCTCGGACTTGCCGCGTGTCAATTCTTTGGGAACGGGATAGACTGCGTCGAAAAATCGGTCTGGGGCGTTATTCTCCAGCTCTTGAGAGGCAATCGGCACGTCATCCACGAGGATCTCGAATTCGCGGTAGCCCCCCATCACTTGCCCAATACGTGCAAATCAATTGGACGGGATGGTCAGCGTCCACCCGCATTTGGAGAGACGTCCACGCGCATTTGGGAACCAGAGGCGTCACGAACCGCTTGTTGACATGCCTTCGTTGTTCACCGTGGTTCACCGCTACCCGGGGATCTTTCACGTCCTGCCCCCCGATCCCTCCTCCCCACGCCGTAAGGGCTTAGTCCTCGATCGGGGATGCCCCGGACCACCGAGTGACCACCACGGCATCCAGAACCATCCAGGGGTGGAATCCCGCGGAAAACGCGGTGTTTTCACGGCCCATGTGACAAACAAGCTGTGCTCGTGCCGCTGATTGCCCAACGGACCACAAGATGTTGTGCTCGGCACGGCGTGACACCTTGAATATTCCGTGAACGGCTACCGGCACCAGGTGCTGCGACCATGCCCGTGGGCCGGCAGGACGCGATCGACGAGATATCACGGCCGGTACGTGCAAGCTCACCTTGCGGGGCTTGACACGGCCTCTCCATTCGGTAAAACGAATCCCAATTAAGGCTATGCCCGCCGGGCATGGTGCCAAGCCCCCGGACCGGCCCGTGAACGGCTACCGTTGTTTGGCCGATTCCTGTCGCCTTGATCTGCCGCCATGCCGCTGCAAGAGTTGATCTCCTGGCCCGCCGCCAACTCCCAGCCGCTAAGCCCGGGGAAGTAGCTCAGCACCGAGCGATTGGAGGAGCATTCCATGACCTGGAACAACGGTTATCGTGGGGGAGTCGCATTACTGGTTTTGGTGTTGGCAGGCCTGATCTGGCCGGCATGGGCACGAGGAGAAACGAAGTTATTCGTGGCCCCGGACGGCAGCGACCAGTGGTCTGGCAAATTGGCAGCCCCGAATGCCGAAAAGACGGATGGGCCGCTGGCCACGCCGCTGGGGGCACGCGACGCCATCCGGAGACTCCGTGGCGCGGGTGAAAAAGGGCCGGTCACCGTGTTGTTTCGGGGTGGTACGTACTGGATGGGCGAACCGTGGGTGTTCGAACCGCAAGACTCGGGCAGCGCCGAAGGGCCGGTCGTGTATGCGGCCATGGAGGGCGAGCGACCGGTCTTGAGCGGTGGCCGGCGCATCACGGGATGGAAGCCCGGTCCGCACGGTGTGTGGACGGCGCCGGTCCCGGAAGCCGCTTCGGGCAGTTGGGTGTTCCAACAACTATGGGTGGACGGCCGACGGGCGACCCGGGCCAGATCCCCCAACGAGGGATTCTTTCGCATGGCCCGCAAGGCGCCGCCCGGCAAAGACGACGCGGGCAACACGGTGTCGCGCGACCGAACGGCCTTCGTCTTCAACCCCGGCGATATGAAGCGGTGGCCGGATTACGCACACGCCAACGTGGTCGTGTTCCATTCGTGGGAAACATCGCGCCTGCGGATCGCGACCGTGGACGAGTCAGAATGTCTGGTGACTTTCACAGGCCCCTCGAACTGGCCCTTTGAAAGCTGGGAAGCCAAACAACGATACTATGTGGAAAACGTGCTTGAAGCGATGGATGCGCCGGGCGAGTGGTATCTGAATGCGGCTGCCGGAAAGGTGATGTATATCCCGCGGCAGGGCGAGGAGATGGCAAACGCGGAAGTGATCGCTCCGCGTTTGGACAAACTGGTGGTGTTTCGCGGCGATCCGGACGCTGGGCAGTTGGTCCAATACGTGACCCTCCGTAACCTGACTTTGGCCTACGAAGATTGGGCGCTCGAACCGGAAGGACATAGCGATCCTCAGGCGGTGGTCACGGCGCCGGCAGCGGTAATAGGCGACGGAGTACGGCACTGTGCTATCGAACAGTGCGAGATCGTCCACGTGGGCGACTACGGCGTGTGGCTCCGCCGCGGCTCGAAGCACTGCCGGGTCGTGCAAAACCGCATCCACGACCTGGGCGCTGGTGGGGTGCGGATTGGCGAAGCCGGTATGCCACCAACCGACGAGACCGAATCGAGCGAGAACCTGGTGGACAATAACCACATCTACGACGGCGGCCACGTCTATCCGGCCGGTGTAGGTATCTGGGTGGCTCAAAGCAGCCACAACACGATCTCGCACAACGAGATCCACGACTTTTTCTACTCCGGCATGTCTATCGGCTGGAACTGGAACGATCAGCCCAACCGCTGCCATCACAACACGATCGAATGGAATCACGTGCACCACGTGATGCAAGGGATGCTCAGTGACGGAGGAGCGATCTACACGCTCGGGGCGTCGCCCGGCAGCGTGATTCGCAACAATGTATTTCACGACGTGTGGCCGTACGACAATCCGCCGCTCGGCTGGGGGATTTACCTGGATGCTACGACCAGTGGCTACCTCGTCGAGAATAACGTCGTTTACAACATCCTCAGCGGTGGCCTGATGTATTCCAACGGCGGGCACGAAAACGTGATCCGCAACAACATCTTCGCCTTTTCGGCCAACTATATGCTTTGGCCGTTCTGGGAGCGGCGTCCCAACAGCTTTCAGCACAACATCATTTATATGACGCAAGGCGAGTTGTTCGTGCCCTTCACCGAACGATCTCTCAAGGAGAGACTGGCGGCCGGCGAGTCTCTGGGGCCCTGGGATGAAAACCTGTATTGGCACACCGGCCAGCTCGAAGAGTTGTCCTTTTATCGCCGCCGCTTTGCGGAATGGCAGGAGTTGGGTCTGGATGGCCGATCGCGGATCGCGGATCCGCGGTTTGTAAATCCGGGCGAATATGATTTTCGCCTCCGCCCGGATTCGCCGGCACGGGAGCTGGGCTTCCAGCCGATCGATACGTCGGGGGTGGGGCTCTACGGCGATCCGGCATGGGTCGAGGAGGCCCGGCGAGTGAAGCATCCGCGCACCGTCCTGCCGCCCCCCCCTCCTCCACCGGCGCCGCTGGAGGTCTCCGACCATTTCGAAGCGTGCAACCCAGGCGATCCTCCGCAACATGCGACCTTGAGTGGTCAGGAGCACGGTGCGGCGATCGCGGTGACCGACGAACAGGCTGCCTCAGGCCATCACTGCCTGAAGGTGACCGACGCCGCGCAGTTGCAGCCCGCCTGGCAACCGCACTTCTTCTACCAGCCGCATATCACGACCGGTACAGTCCGTCAGGCCTTTGATCTCAAACTCTCGCCCGGGGCTGCCTTCTTCACCGAATGGCGGGACGAGACGCCGTATCCGGAGTGCATCGGTCCGAGCGTCGCCTTCGACGGCTCCGGCCACGTCACCGCCGCCGGGAAGCTGTTGACCACGATTCCCGTTACGCGATGGGTCCACGTCGAGATCGAGGCCCAGCTCGGGAAAGAGGCACCGCGGCAATTCACCTTGGCCATCACCCCGCCTGGTGGCCCGCAGCAAAGATTCCAGTTGCCGCTGTCTGGCCGTGCATTTTCCGAGCTGCATTGGCTGGGATTCGTCAGCACCGCTGCGGACAACGTTGTTTTCTACCTGGACAATATTGTCGTGAAGCGACAGCAGTAAACTTGGGCTTTCCCAACTGAATGCGATCCACTGAATGCGGCCTGGGCCCGCAGGCAAAAAGTCCGGACACCTGGCACCACCTGGGAGAAAGCACAGGTGTCAAGAACCGTTTGTTGACATGCTTTCGCTGTTCACCGTGGTTCACGGCTGCCCAGGGACTTTCACGTCCCGACCCGCCCGATCCCTCCGCCCCATGCCGTGCGGGCTTACGATAATGGGACTCTTGAAAGTGACCAAAAGGGAACACTTGACACTTCGTTCTAGTACTCCAGCGCTATATTGCGGATTTGGCCCAACCTATTCTGCCCCAGACAAGGCTGTTGCCACTATATGCTGGGGTTTTTCTTGAAGCTAGCGCTGCCGTACTAGTTGACGGTGCACCCTGCCGCTCCCAGTGGTCGCTTGGCGGAACAGTAGAGCCAACGCGGTCGTTCGTGGAAACACACCACAGGCGGGAGTATGGATCGCCGCGAACCCTCGTCCATCTTCGAGCCCGAATGCGACGACATGCCAGCAAAAATGGAACGAAAGGAATGAATGACTTGGGCGATTGGAGAAATCGCGGCTGCCACGGTTGCCGAAGGAGAAGACACCAATTTGACAAAGGTAGTTTCTCAAACGATGGTAAAATATGGTAGGCAGCGTGAGCGTTCCAGAAGGTGTGCGCAAGCTGCGGACGTCGGTCTGCTGTCCTTTACCGTTATTCAACCCGCCCATGGTCGACCCCTTCCAAAAGTGCCGTCAATTTTTGGCGCGACCTTATGCCGCATCTGGCGAAGATCTCGATCTCGTGAAGTTCGTCTTTAGCAGTCTTTCTCCTGCTGGGAATGCTGGTCCCTTCATGGATATTGGCGGCCGTCGTATTCTCCAATTTGGGACGAACGACTACCTTGGGTTGGCAAGCCACCCGGCAATTCGGCAACGTGCGGCGGAGGTCGTAGCGGAGTACGGCGTGGGGCAGCCAATGGGGTCCCGGCTTCTCACGGGGACGGTGGCCCAACACGTGGAACTGGAGTCCAAACTGGCCCGATTCAAAGGCACGGAGGATGCTCTCCTGTTTTCGGCCGGTGCATTGGTCATGATAGGTGTCCTGGCTGCCCTGGCCGGGACAAACGATATGATTTTTATCGACGAAAACGCCCATGCTACCCTGAAACTCGGCGCGCGGGCTTCACTCGCCCAAATACGCGTTTTTCGGCATAACGACGCCAACCATCTCGAGGCTGTTTTGTCCAAGAGCGATTTCAAACTAGGAAAAATCGTTGTCGTGGATGGCGTTTACAGCATGCAAGGGGATTTGGCGCCGTTGCCCGATTTGGTCGATTTACGCCATCGATTTGGATTTCGCCTGATTGTTGATGATGCGCATGCCAATGGGGTTTTGGGACCGCAAGGACGAGGCACACCGGCCCATTTCGATGTCCAGGATGAGGTCGATCTCCATCTCGGGACGTTTAGCAAGGCGTTTGGAACAATCGGCGGTTTCGCCGCTGGCCCGTCGGATGTCATCACGTATCTTCGCTATCATGCCCCCACCTATATTTTCACGAAGGCATTGCCGCTCGTGGTGACGGAAGCCACTAGTGTGGCGTTGGATCTGTTGCAGGCAGCGGACGATCGACGGGTAGCCCTTTGGGAAAACGCAAGGCAACTCCAAGGCCTTCTTCGGGAGGCAGGTTTCCGAGTCGGCCCCACACAATCACCGATCACCCCGATTTATTCGAGTGGTTTGAAAGCCCTCTATTGGGCCAGGCAACTCAGGGAGAGATTCGCCATTTGGGCGGCTCCCTCCACTTATCCTGCGGTTAAGCTGGGGCAGTCGTTGTTGCGGGTGATTCCCACCGCGCTCCATACACCTGCGCATGTCACCTATCTTGTCGAATCACTCGAGATGATCGAAGCCATACTGAGCGTCGGTCAGCTCATGCCGGTCGATTGAGCACACCCGCCACAAAGTCTCACAGTCACCAAAATCTTTCGGCGTCCTCTTCCGCCTGGCACAGCCAATGTTGAAGAGTCTCCCGACTTGCCGAAGCCGACTCATTTTCCGAGGACTTTTTGGCCCAAACTTCCTGGACGTATTTTTACGTAATTCATTACTGCGTAATGACTTTCTGCTAATTTGTACTGCTTGCCGTGGTCATGTAATGTTTTTTCGTAAGTTCTTGGCCTGTAATGAGTTGCGTGATTTGCCTTGTACTCAGAAAGCGGGGGGAGAATCAGGACGCCCCATTGACGTAAGTCATTTTCTTGCAATCACTTGCAATTAGCATTCCCCTAGTTCGCGGGGAAGATGGGGGTAAGTTCGGGTTAATGATCCCCGGAGGGAGCGGCCTGCTCCGCCGATTCCTTGGCGTCCCCTTGAGGGACTTGGTCCCCTGCCGGCGTCCCAGAACCTTCGGCGGCGTGCTCCTCAGGCTGCCCCTCGGCGCGTTTCTCGACTTGTCCGCCTTGCCCCTCGACTTGCCCTTCGGGTTTGTCCTGTCCCTCGGGTTGCCCCTTCGCCTGTCCCTTGGCTTGGCCCGCCTCTTGGCCCTCGGCCTGCGATTCACCCGCCTCCGGCTCGCCTTTCGCGGTATCCGCTGCGGCTTCTGTAGCTTGCTCGGATTCGGTCGCCTCGCCGGATTTGTCCGGAGGGGCCGTCTCGGCCAGCTTTGCACGGATGCCGAACTCGTGGACCAGCCGTCCACCCAAATGCGCCGTGCTGGCAAGATACAAAGCGGCTCCACCGGACAAGACGAGGAAGATCAACCCCAGCGGAATACGGATGGCAGCCTTGGAGATGGGGCTCCATACCAGCGTGAGGAATACGAACAAGACGTAAGCGGCCGTCACTCCGGTGTAAACGTTGCGTGTCAACTCGCCCAGTTCCTCATGCTGGTCCATCACCTCGAGGGCCTGATCGGAGGCATCCTCGACGGCGTCCCGGGCGTCTTCGCCGGTCGAGACCGCCACCCAGGTCCCTGCCGTGCCTAGGATCATCAGCAAGGCGGCGGTGACGGCAAAGCCCTGCCATCGGGCGGCGACCAACGCGCCCAGCAGAACGAAGAGCGGCGCTACAAGCAGCAGCGCAATTGGGAAGTGGATCAGCAGGACGTGGAACCCCTCGGGCGGAGGCGGCGTCGGCAAAGCGGGCGGCAACCATCCAGCGATCAACATGAGCGGACCTCCTTAAAGCCAAGATTCTTGAACCGCAACCAAACGGAGCCATCGGCTTTCCAAGCACGTTTCGGCTCGCAACCGGAGACAACGGCCCTCCCCACGCGAAATCGCAAGGGAAAGGTATCCAGCTCGATCTCGAAGCGCACGAGTGCGGCAGCCCCCCGACATGGGTTCCGTGCTCCCGCGCTCCGCGTTCAATGATCCGTCAAGGGCTTCACGCTCGTTATCCAAAGAAAGGCCCGGTTGGCATCATCCAGCCGGATTTCGCTCCTTAGTTTGGCCTGAAAAAGAGATTGTTTCAATAGGCGAAAATGCGTGATCCTGGTCTGGGGTACATTCACCAGGGATTCCTCGGGATGCAGCCCGAACCTGGCGAGGGCCACGTCGTCCCACAGATACGGCAGCTCGACGCGTTGCGAAACCGCCTGAACGACCTCGGTGACCGGGCTGTTGGTGATATTTACCGTGAGGAACTCTAGCAGTTTGGGCTGGGCTTCCGCCTCGGGGCCTTCGGGAGGCCAACCCACCGGCCAGACTCCCATCCCCTTCCGCGCGGGGAGCACGACCAGGCTCGTCGCCGTGGCATCGGCGCGCGGGACCAAAGCCAGACCCTGCGAACGCAACACGTATGCCAAGGCCGTCCCCAGGGCGAAGCCTTGCAACTCCGCCTTCACGGGGCCGTCACCAATCTTGTTCTGCGTTAAAGGATCGATCTGGACTGCGTAGCGGGTCATCTTCACCAATTGCGGGACGACCTCGCTGCGGGGTCGGTCCAGGGTCGAAAAGGCAACCGGCTGGGCCAGGTCTTTGCGAAGGGCCCAAAGCCGCGGCAAGTCGATCCCGAGCGGCGTCATGGGGGGCCTGGAGTCGGGCGGCCCCTTCTCCAGCAGGTCGTCCAGCCATTCCTTGATCCGCTCGGCTTCGCTGGAACGGAATCGCGTGCCGGGCAACAAAAGCTCGTTCGTGGAGTTGATGACGGCTCGGACCGCATAGTCGGGCGGGTCGCCGCCCAGGCTTCGAATCTCGGGCTGCTCTGCCGCGAAAGCGGTGCGCAGGCGGATGCGCTGGATGCCCGCCGCCGCCAATCGCCGCATCCATTCCTGCTGCGTGGTGGGAGGCAAACGTGGATCGACCGCGATTTCGAGCCGCACCTGTGGTTGGCGCTGGGCCAGGGCCGCACGCGCCCCGAGGCCCGCCCACTCCATGCCGCACCCGGCCGCGCAAATCCCCAGCCAGATCGCCACGCCGCGAACGAAGCGGCTAGCTCGTCTTCGGAAAAAGGCTGCAATCCGTGATGGCATACCGAACCTCCCACACGGTTACGGAGACGCAGGGCCGCCTCCTGGCAATGCTTTGCGATCCCGCGAGGCCTCTGGCTCACAATCGGGTTGGCGGCCACGCCGGAGCTTTTCTCGAATCGTGACCAAGCGGCGGGACAGCTCTTGCTCGAACCCACGCTCGGTCGGCCGATAATACTCCTTCTCCACGCCCAGGTAGTCTTGCGCGGCAATACCGTCGGGTTCGTTGTGGGCGTACTGATAGTCCTTTCCGTGTCCCAACCGCCGCGCGCCCGCGTAATGCGCATCGCGAAGGTGGACCGGCACGGGGGCCACGCGATCCTCGCGGACGTCGGCGATGGCGGCGTCGATGGCCGCAATGACCGCATTCGACTTGGGTGCACAGGCCAAGTAGATGGCGGCTTGGGCAAGATTCAAGCGGCACTCGGGCAGACCCACGTATTCGCAGGCCTGGGCGGCGGCCATGGCCAGCGGCAGGGCGGCGGGATCCGCGTTGCCCACGTCCTCGCTCGCCAAAATCACCAATCGCCGCGCGACGAAGCGGACATCCTCTCCCGCCTCCAGCATCTTAGCCAGCCAGTAAACGGCCGCGTCCGGATCGCTCCCCCGAATGCTCTTGATCAGGGCACTGATCGTATCGTAATGCGCGTCGCCACCGCGATCGTACACGGCGGCCTTGCGCTGCAAGGCCTCCTCGGCCAGGGCACGCGTGAAGTGCAGGGGGAATCGCTCGGCCGACAGCACGCCCACCTCCAAGGCGGAGAGCGCGCGGCGGGCGTCGCCGTCGCAGGCCCGGGCTAGAAAATCCAGCCCCTCTTCGCTCATCTGCACCGCGTAGTCGCCCAGCCCTCGCTCGCGGTCTTGCAGCGCCCGCTGCAACAGCACTCGAATCTCCGATGGCGCAAGCGGTTGAAACGGAAAGACCCGACTTCGACTGACCAACGCGCTGGTCACGGTAAAAAAGGGGTTCTCGGTCGTGGCTCCCACCAGGACGATGACGCCCTCCTCCACGTGCGGCAAAAGGACTTCCTGCTGGGCGCGGTTGAAGCGGTGGATTTCGTCGATAAACAGCAGCGTCCGCCGTCCCTCGGCCTCCAAGCGGCGGTGGGCCTCGTCGATCACTTCGCGAAGCTCCTTGACGCCCCCCATCACGGCGCTGATTTGGCGGAAGACGCTCTTGGTCTCGCCGGCCAGCAGTCGGGCCAGGGTCGTCTTCCCTGTCCCCGGCGGACCGTAAAAGATCACCGACCCCAAGCGGTCCGCCTTCAACAACCGGCGAAGGGCCTTCCCCTCGCCCAATATGTGCTCTTGCCCGACAAACTCGCTGAGCGTGCGCGGTCGCATTCGCGCGGCCAAGGGTTGCGCCGCCCGGCGATGGGCTTCCTCTTCCGCCTCGAATAACGACATGGCTTCTCGGTGCTCTCGGGCTTTTGCGGTCGGTCAGCGATCTGTTCACGCCCCGTCCACAGGTTCCACGGGACCGCCTTCGGGGAGGAATTGCTCCAACGGGCAAGCTTGGCACTGCGGCTTCCGCTTGTAACAGCGCTCCTTACCCAGGCGTACCAGCAGGGCATGGTATTCATTGTAAAGCGCGGCATCCCGTTCCAAACCGTCCTCGAATAGGCTTTTCAACTGATGGTAGTCGCAATCGGGTTCCGCCCAGCCGTGCCGCGCAAAAATCCGCAAGGTGTACGCATCCACCACGAAGGTCGGCAGGTTGCCGGCGTAAAGAAGGATCGAATCCGCGGTTTCCGGGCCGATCCCGTTGATCTCCAGCAATTCGCGGCGGAGGCGGTCGAGCGGCGTTTGAAACATAGCCTCCAGCGATCCGCCGTGGCGATCCCGAATGTAGGCCAGCAGGTTTTTGAGCCGCTTTCCCTTGATTCGGTAATATCCCACCGGCCGGATCAACTCGAACAGCTCCTCGATCGCCAAATCATCCAGGTCCTCCACGGTGCGCATGCCTTCCTCGCGAAGGATTCCCATCACCTTCTCCACGTTGCTCCAGGAGGTGTTTTGCACCAGGACCGCGCTGACGAGCACCTCGAACGGCGACTCGGCAGGCCACCAGTACTGCCGCCCGAAGTGATCCAGCAAACGCTCGTAAATCTCCATCAAGGGTACGCTCATGGATCCTCCGTAATCCTCGGTAATCACGTCGATGCGTCAACCAAAAAGGCAGCCGCTTGGGGGAAACCTGCAACAAAAGTCAACGGGATAGCCGCACGAAATTCGAAACGAACGCTGACCCGATAGGCGACACGCAATGGGAAACGAAAGCTGACAGGAAAGTTCGCAGGATAGCCGAAACGAAATTGGAAACGAATGCCGAGAGCCAAACTGAAAGGAAACCTGCCGCGGCATTCACCGCTCTAGCTACAACCGCTTGCGCCCCTGCCCGCTTCCGTCCCGGTGAGATTGGGCGAATAGGAGCGAATGCAGCGGACGCGGGCGGGCCTTGCATCCGCATGTGCTCCGCGTCACGATCCGCGTTGCAGACCACGCCGCGGCATCACCGCACCGAATCCACCAGCCGTTTCACCTCCGCGAGGATGCGGTCTTCAATGTCACCCTGCCAGCGGACGGCCGGCAACCCGTAGACGGAAAAGGCCCCCGACTCGTATCCTCCCTCTTCCCACACGCGGCGTGAGGGGATATAGGCCATCACGTCGTTGGCGTAAGCGGCGACCCAAACGCGGGGGCCGACAAGCTCCTCCAAGCGATTCGCGTAATCAACGACGGCCTCTCCGCCCAGGGCCACCCAATATTGATCGGCACCCAATCGCCAGACCTGCACGGGATAGGGATACGTGCGCAGCCAAGCGACGCCGGCTTGCCGTTCTGCGAGCAATCGCCGGGCCCAGTGTGCGGTGTAGCCGCTGCCCTCCGCCATCTGCCGCAGACGCTCCTCGTCCGGCGGCTCGAACCCCAGTTCGAGAGTGGCAAAGGACGTCTTCAGCGTTGGCTCTAGCGGGCGACCGTGCTCGGCGGCTGCCTTGGCAACGGCCTCGGCCAGGCGCAGGCCATAACTCTCGCACAACTCTACCGAACGCCGTGGGATAGGGTTCTGGTCCGCCCCGCATCCGGCGAAGAACAGCGCCGTTGCACCTTGCTGGCAGGACTCCAACGCTAGTTGGGCGTAGCCCGGATAATCGCCGCACCACTGGTAGCCGTCGAGGACCGTGGCGTGGCAGGCATAGCCGAAGACGACGGCCATCAGCTTCCCCGCCGCGTCGCGGATGGTCATGCCCGGGACGCGATGGTTGACCGGGCCCGGTAGAGGCTCCCCACGTTCCCGGAGTGAGGGTACGTCGGCTTCCCGGTTATTGCGGCGATTGACGGCGAAGTCAGCGGAGCCTTCGAAGTCGCTCAGTTGGGCGGTTGTGAGCGACTGCAAGGCCCGCCCCACCGTCTCCACCGCCACAGCCTCCAGGTGCCGCGTGTAGCGAGCAATCGCCTCACACTGGGCCTCATCGAGGGGATAGATATCGTACAAGGCATTCTCCAGCACCGGCCCGCTGTGCGTATGACTGGCTGCCAGCATGATCTGATCGCGAGTCAATCCATATTTCTCCCGCAGGGCCGTGCAAATCCGCTCGGCCGATGCCCGCGGAAATCCTAGGATGTCACCAGAGACCAAAACAGCGCGTCCCCCGTCCGCCGCTTCGAGAGCCAATGCCTTGAGCCACAGATCGTGCAGTTTGCCCTCGGCGGGCCGTTGCCGCGCGGCATAGCCCGCCAGCCACAACGGCTCGTCGGGAGTTATGACCGCTCGTGCGACACCGGCCCTCCACGTGCGAGCGTCCTCCGCCACGGCGCAAGCCGCAGCGATCCCCACGGCGCAGAGCGCCGCGACCCAAGCAAACCAGTGGAATCGTGTCATGGCAACACCTCGTGGTAAGGGCTATCCTCATCGTTTCTGCTCGGTTCTCCTTTGTGCTCCATCGAAATCCTCCGCGACCTCGCAGCGAATGCGATCACATGGGCGAATTCGTAGAAGGGGCGGACATCGCTGCGATTTCCCGGCTCCATGCGAATCTCCGCCCCGCAATTCCAGCAACGAAAGCCCTGCTCGACCTGGAGAACCGCAAGCTCCGCGCAGCCGCATCGCTGTTTGCCGCAGGACGGGCAGCGTTGATCGGCCGGGCCCACGCGCACGCCGCGGAGGGGACCCGGCTCACCCCGGGGAGGCACGGCCTGGGTATCTGGGCGGGGAACCTACCACCGCGCGGCATCTCCCCCTCTCCCGCGAGCGCCACCCGATCGCAGCTCAGGTCGTTTTCTGTTTTTGGTAGATGGCATGAATCAGGGACTCGAAGTCGGGATAAGACTTCTTCTCGGCCAGGGCGGCATTCAGCAATCGCCGCGCTTCGGCCTCGGGATGCCCGATCTTCACCAGAAAGGCGAATGTCTCCTCCACCACATCCGGCGTCACCTCGGCCACCACTTCATCGCGCGTGACCATGAGCGCGAACTTGGGCATTCTACGCCTCAATTTGGCGATGATTCGCTCGGCCGTCGCTGGCCCGATGCCGGGCAAGCTGGAAACCGCCTTGACATCCTGCTGTTCGATGGAAACGGCAATCTCTTCCACCGGCCGACCCATGGCGCGGAGGGCCTTTTTGATCCCCATCCCATCCACCGAACAGAGCAGCTCGAAGAACTCTCGTTCGACTTCGCTGGAAAAGCCCACCAAACGCGGCGTCAATCGCCCCTGATTGGCCTGGCCCTCCAAATACTGGATGGTGAAAAGCCGGATCGTGCGGTCGATCTGCTGTTGCAAATACCGCCGCGTGTATTCCGGTACCAATACCTCGTACTCGAAATCACCACATTCCAGATAGGCGGCCTCGCCCTCCAGCCGGGTCAGTTTCCCTTGGATTCTGGTAATCACGTTTCGGTCGGCTCCTCCGTGTTCCGTATCGGTTCGGATTCCGTGACTGGCTCGGACCAGGCCGGGCAGATGGCCCTCAGCCCAGAATCTTGCGTTTCAACTCCTCGATCACGCGGACCGCCTGGCCGATCTCCGCCTTCTGCCGATGCGGTTCCTGCGGGATTTCGCGTTCGATGGTCAATGGCCCGTCGTATCCGATCTCGACCAGGGTCCGCAAAAATTGCTCGGCATTCACGTCGCCGGTGCCGAAGGGGACTTCGGTTCCCCATTCTTCACCCGGTCGCGCGGCCCATTTGGCGTCCTTGCAATGCACGCTTCGCACGTAGGCCCCTACCTTCCGCAAGGCAGGCAGCGGCTCGCCCGAGCCGTACAAAATCATATTGGCGGGATCGAAGTTCACGAAGAGGTTATCTCGATCCACGTCGTGGAGGAATTGCAGTAGGGCATCCGCTGTTTCCTGGCCCGTCTCCAAATGAATCCGCTGCCCGTTGCCGCGGCAATGATCGCAGACCTCGCGGACAACCGCGAGCAGGTCGGGATAGGAGGGATTAGCCGGGTCGTGCGGGATGAAACCCACGTGCAGCCCCACCGCGTCCACACCCAGCAACTTGGCGAAGTCCGCGATCTCCTTCAGCTCCTGCTTGCGCGCCTCCCGTGTCTGCGGAGGCACAAGCCCCACTGTCTTCGCCACCGTGGGAATGTCAGCATAGCTTTCACCCTCGAAACCGGCGAAGACCACGCTGATCCGCAAGCCAAATTCCTTGAGCTTGGCCGAAAACTCCCTAGCCTTCGCCTCCGTGCGGGAAGGCTTGTGAGGCGTATGGAGATGGACGGTTGGCACGCCCAACTCGCGGGCCACATCCAGTTTCACTCCCAGCCCAGCATCGATGCTGGCAAAGACTCCCACCGGCCACTTTTCCACGATACACCTCCGTTTTTCCAACGTCTTTCCAGGGAAGAAACCGTCTTTTCTAGGCGAGAAAGATAGCGCTGGCCCTGCCCCGGCCTGTTTCCTACTCACCGACCTTGCGACCGCCCGCCCCGTCCGCGGAGGCCCAGCCGCTTCCCCGAACAAGAGGCTGTCCCCGCGCGCCGGCCGCGAGGAAAAACCGCTCGCTTGGAGACGGTTTCAAGATAGCCGCCCGGCGTGGAACGTTCAAGCGTCCGTCACAGGCCAAAGACGCAGACCTTGGAGCCGCCCGCTCGCCGCCAGCCTTCTTTTCGGGAACGCCTCGGCCGACGGTTTGCATTCACCGCGTTCGAACGCCACAATGAGTCGCTGAAGGCGAGCCTCATACTTCAGCGCATGGTTTGCCCGATGGGACGGGGTGCCCAGCGTATCTTGCAAGGCGCTATGTCCCATCAGCACAAATCACTACAAAATGTTGAGCGAAGCAAACAATCCTGCGCTGTAGTAGTGAAGGGGATTCCCGGGAATCGGTCCACCGTGGAACTATCCAGTCTCCCGGCGAGATTGCCGCGGCGCCGTTTGCGTGAGACCGTAGGATCGCAAGATGATTGAGGAGCCAACCGATGTCTGCTTCACTCCGATCTTGTTTTCACCGATCTATTCATCAACAGCAAAGGCAGCCAGCCGCGGAGGCATTCGGGCGGCAAAGGGTGTCTGGCGGATCGGCCAGGCCGCGACTACGGGCCACCGGGGCCTGGATCTGCGCGGTGGTTATCGCTTGGCCCGTCGCACACTTGGCTTTGGCGGAAGAGGCGGCATCCCCGGCCCCCGCGGCACAAGCTCCAGCGGCGCAACCATCCCCCAGCGCCAATACCGCGGAACAATCGCAAAAGACTCAGCAGGCGAAAAAGCCATCCCCGTATGAGTGGCGCGACCTTTTCGACGGCAAGGCCCTGATCGATTGGAAGGCCCCGGCATTCGGTGGCGAGGGCGAGGTCCACGTTCAAGATGGCGCTATCATCATGGAGCGGGGGGATACCATGACCGGCATCACCTACACCGGCAAAGACCTCCCCAAGACGAATTACGAGCTGGAATGGGTCGCCAAACGGACCGACGGCATCGACTTCTTCGCTACCGCCACGTTTCCCGTCGGCGACAGCTTTTGCAGCTTTGTGACGGGCGGCTGGGGGGGCACCATCGTGGGGCTTTCATCCATCAACTACTACGACGCCTCGGACAACGAAACCACCCAATTCAAGGTCTTCAAGGATAACCAATGGTATCAGTTCCGGGTCCGCGTCAGCGAGGCCAAGATCGAGGCTTGGATCGACGGCGAGAAGGTCGTCGATTTTGTGATCGGCAAAAACAAAATCTCTACCCGCTTCGAGGTCGATCTCTGTAAGCCGCTGGGGTTTTCGAGCTGGTGTTCGACCGGGGCCATCAAGAGCATCCGATTGCGCCAATTGACGCCCGAGGAAGCAAAGGCCATTCGCGAGAAGGCTGACAGCCGCCCACACTGATAGCGGCGCGAGGGCGGATCTTGGCAGGTGGGACGGCTATCGGCGGGAAGCCGGACATCGCCCGGTGCCTACTCTCGTTGCGCATGCCCATTGAGGCACAACATACAGCATTAACAGCGACCTCTAGACGCAACATGTAGTGGCGTGCAATGGCGGTGGGGCACCACAGGACATCGGCGGGGGCATGATCTTGGCGGGAGGGGAACGCCGTGCCGTGCGGGATCGCTGCGACTACTCGTCGCCCCTCTTGCCTAAATAGTCGGCCAGCGGGAGCGGGCGAAATTCGCTGACAGCGCGGTCGGCTTCACTCACCCGTCGTAGCATGTCGTCCGTCGGCGGCGTATGCCAAAGGTGCTCGCTCCGAACCAGCGTGCGGCGTTGGGGTAGCCAATCGATCAGGTTGCGGGGCGCAGGGGTCAATTCCACACGACGGGGCAGCACCCCGGCGGGAGCCAAGGTCGCGTTGACCTCCAGCCGGGCCAGGGGGGTCGGCGAACCAGGACGCAACAGAAGATTCAGCCGGCAGAGCCAATCCGACACGCTCCAGTACATGCCCGACGGGCCAGGTTCCGCGCGAAACGTCTCGACCCGGTAGGTCAGCCGCTGGGCCTCGAACTCGAACTTCCCCGCCCCTGCATCGTGGATGATATGGAATTTCGGGTGGGCGTAAAACTGGAAATCGCGGTCCGTGTGTTCGGCCAACCGCTGCCGAAGACGTTCCGTCAGCATCACCAGCGTGCCGAAGTCGATCTCCGTCTGGGATCGCTTGGCCGTGTTCAGCAGGCGGATACGTTTGCCGGGGAGATCGATGATCGTCGATTCGGGCGGCTCGGCCAGAAAATCGTATGCCCGCTCGCCCACCAACACGGTCAGGCTCTCACTCTGTGGCTGGTCGTCGTGGCCCAAGTAGATACGGTTTTCCACGGCGAAGTCGCCTGCCGGGGCGCGGAGGGCACAGAAAAGCCCCATGCCCGCCACGCCGAACCACGCCAACAGGGGGATGATTCTCATTTACCGCAGTCCTCAAGTCCTCGCACGCCTGCATGCAGGTCGAAAAGCGGTGGATGTTCCAAATCAGCGCCGACGTTCGTTGCTCGTGCCGCGGGGGCGATCCAAGAAACAAATTCGGCGTAGATTAACAAATCTGGACCAGCGTTCAAGGCGAAAAGGTGATGGGATTGGACGTTTGCAAGCTGTGCGATCCCCATTTGAGATAGGATCACAAATCGGCAGCCCGCGCAATTCACGTGGTGTCCCGCCGCCATTGCACGCCACTATATGTTGTTCCTAGAAGTCGCTATCAATGCTATATGTTGTGCCTCAATGGGCGTGAGCAATGAGAGTAGGCCACAGGGGCAATTCAGGCAAGCAGCGAAAGCCGGTTCCGCAGTAAACCCCATTTGCCGTGCTGCACCCCCTGGGAGATGGGTGATTGAGATCCCAATTCGCAAGAGTCGAAAAGGGACTTTTCCCGGCGGGTGCGTCCGGGATTGATGCCCTCTCCGACTGACGGCCCCGTTCCCCTCAACCGCCATGGATACCCAGTGCCTCGACCGGGTTGGCTCGCCGACAGGGGTATTCCGGGCGGGCACGCCGCCGCACGGGACCTTACGACCCAACCGACAGCTCGCAAGCCCGGTAAACCAATAAAACCGCTACCAAACGACCTGCGGCCGCGATGTTGGGGCACCGTTTCGTTGCGATCGAGCCGGGCGGGATTTATAGTGGAGATTTACCCCCCGAAAAATGGGAGTCGAAAAGCTCGTCGCTGCCGCAAGCGCCGTTCGGTCATTGCCATCTGGTGGGACGAGAGACGATCATACACAGTATGGGGAGTGTACAACCGCTAATTAATACGGCAGCGATAGTTTCAAGAAAAACCCCAGCGTATAGTGGCAGCAGCCTTGTCTTGGGCACAACAGGTTGGGCGAAATCCGCAATATAGCGCTGTAGTATTCAATGCATACGACATGGTTTTGAAAACGAATCGAACCGTAGTCTCAACGCTCACGTAAGAGTCGCGTTACCTACTCCGTTCTCGGAAAGGGATGCGAAGACGTGGTTTTGGGAAAAAATCGAACCGTAGCTCTACTGCACACGTAAAAGCCGCGCTATCTACTCCGTTCTCGGAAAGAGGTGAAGCCTATGTCTCAGTTCACAGTGGACTCGATCGATGCCGAACGTGGGCCGACGTCGACGCCCCGGGACGTGGTCATCGAGACTCGCGGCCTATCCAAGTTCTACCGCGACTTTTGGGGCCGAAAAAAGGTGCAGGCCCTGAAGGCCCTGGACCTGCAAGTCTATCGCGGCGAGATCTTCGGTCTGCTGGGACCGAACGGGTCCGGCAAGACGACCACCATGAAGCTGCTCTTGGGGCTTTTGTTTCCGACGGGCGGCGATGTTCTGGTCTTCGGCCGACCCGCTACCGATGTGGCCAAGAACGAGCGGATCGGTTACCTGCCCGAGGAGTCCTATCTCTACCGCTTCTTGAATGCCGAGGAGACGCTGGACTTTTACGGCCGGCTTTTCAACATGTCGCGGAGCGTGCGGCGGCAACGGGTCTCCGACCTGATCGAGATGGTGGGGTTGACCTGGGCCAAGCGGCGGACCTTGAAGGAATACTCCAAAGGGATGACACGGCGGATCGGGCTGGCCCAGGCCTTGATCAACGACCCGGAACTGATCCTCCTGGATGAGCCGACCTCCGGATTGGACCCCATCGGTACCCGAGAGATGAAGGACCTGATCCTCAAGCTTCGGGATCAAGGCAAGACCGTGGTGATGTGCAGTCACCTGTTGGCCGACGTGCAAGACGTGTGCGACCGCATCGGCATCTTGTACCAGGGCGAGCTGAAGGAATTGGGCCGCGTGGATCAGTTGGTCACCCTGAAGGACGTGACCGAAATTCGCGTCCCGAAACTCGATCCCCGCGTGGAGAACGAGATCCGGGAGGTGCTGGCGAGGCACCAAGTATCGGTCCTCGAGTGGGGAAACCCCTCCACCACGCTGGAGGATTTGTTCCTCCGCATCATCCGCGAGAGCGAAGCCCACCCCGGTTTGCGCGTGCATGGGAGAGGTAACGGGAATGCCGATCGAAACTGATATCCCGCAACTGGACCACTGGTTGTTGCCGAGCCTGGGCATTTGGGTGATCGCCTTGGCAGGGTTGGCGATCCTGCTGTTTCTGCTGGGTTGGGTCTGGGCCTTGCTCCACGGCGGAGTGATTGGCGCCCCACGGCTCTTCCGCCCGGTCACCAGGCGATTCCTCAGCCGGACGTGGGCCGCGATTGCGGACCTGATCTTCATCAGCCCGCGGCGCGTCGGCGCCTTGGCCTGGCTGGGTATCAAGGAGGCGATCCGGCGCCGGGTGATCATCGTCTTCGTGGTCTTCTTGGCCACCCTGCTGATGGCAGGCTGGTTCCTCGACCCGGCTTCCGATAACCCGGTCAAGCTGTACCTCAATTTCGTCATGGGCACCAGCGACTACCTCATCTTGCTCCTGATATTGCTGGTAACCGTCTTCAGCCTGCCAACCGACATCCAGAAGAAGACGATTTACACGGTATTGACCAAGCCGGTCCGGCCCAGCGAAATCATCCTCGGCCGCGTCCTCGGCTTCACGTTGGTGGGAACGGTGTTGGTGGTGGGGATGGGCCTCATCAGCTACGCCTTCGTGGTGCGGGGCCTGGCACACACCCACCAAATCGATACCTCCACACTCCGCCCGCTGGGCGATCCCGTCCCGCAACCAGACGGTTCCACTAAGACCATGCAGCAGGGCTGGACCACCAAGGTCAACGGCCATCGGCATCGCGTATTCATCGACTTGCAGGGCCACGCCCGGCTGGAGATGGAACAAGGGCACACCCACCTCGCGCAGGCCGACGCCAGCCAGGAAGGCGGCTTCGTCTTGGGCGGTCCCGAGGGGCTGCTCACCGCGCGCGTGGCAAAGTATGGGAATCTCGTCTTCCGTGACCGGAACGGCTTCGACGAAGTCAAGGGCATCAGCGTCGGCGACGAATGGACCTACCGCAGCTACATCGAGGGCGGTTCCGAAGCCGCGGCCATCTGGACCTTCAGCGGCTTGAACCAAGCCGAGCTTGCCGGCGATTCCGTCCCCGTGGAAATGAGTATCGGCGTGTTTCGCACGCACAAGGGCGACATGAAGCGGGGCATCTTGGGCAGCCTCGCCGTCCGCAATCCAGACACCGGCCTCTTGGTCGAGTTGGAGGTCTTCGAATCCAAGGAATTTTCCATCCTTCAGCTCCAGATTCCCAAAAAGATCGAGCGATTCGCCGCCGCCCGCTTCGTGCAGCGCCGCACGCGCAGCCCGGACGGCTCCGTCACGTTCTCGCCCCAGCAACCGCCCGCCAGCGATCCCGCGAAGCAGAAGGCGTTCGACTTGTTCCGGGACCTGGTGACCAAGGATGGCCGCCTGGAGGTCTGGCTGCAATGCCTGGAGGGAGGGCAGTACTTCGGGATGGCCAAGCCCGATCTGTACCTCCGCGTGGGCGAAGGCACCTTCTTCACGAACTTGATGAAGGGTTACGCCGGTACCTGGTGCCAGATGGTCCTCGTGATCGTCTTCGGCGTGACGCTGAGCACATTCCTCAGCGCTCCGGTGGCCATGGTAGCGACGCTGGGCATCCTCGTCGGCGGCTTGGCGCACACCTTCCTCACGCAAGTGGCCGTGGGGCAGATCTTCGAAGGCGTGGAGACCCCCTACCAGGCCGGGCCGATCGAGTCCCTGGTGCGATTGGTCACGCAAATCGGCGTGATGGAGGAGATGCCGGAGAGCGTCGCGTTTCACGTGATGCGGGCAGTGGATACCGGTTTTCGGCTCTGGTTGGAGTCGATGTCGTATGCCATTCCCCCGCTTTCCCAAATGAGCTTTGCCCAATTCGTCATGAATGGATACGATGTCAGTGGGGAGCTGCTGCTGATCGATCTGCTCCGGGTCTTGGGGTATTTCGTTCCGGTATTCTTTTTAGGCCACTTCTTCCTCAAGTCGCGTGAGGTGGCAGCATGACGTGGCGTCAGGTATTTCTGCGCAAAATCGGTTACTTGGCGGGGATCGCCGTACTGCTGGGGCTTTTGGCCTGGCTGGGAACCCCGCCCGCTCCCTCGCTGGACCGCGAGAAGTCCTCACCGGGCGGGTTGCTGGCCCAGGTCCGCGACAAGGCCGGGTTGACGCCCTCGCAATTGGGTGAATTGGACCCCGGCGGCGAGGCCGTCCAACTCGCCACGCTCGGCATGCGGGGCGTAGCCATTCACATCCTTTGGACCAAGGCCGAAGACTACAAAAAGAAAAAGGATTGGACAAATCTCTCCGCCGCCCTCGAGCAGATGGCCAAGCTGGAACCGCACTTCATCACGGTGTGGCGGCATCAAGGCTGGAACCTCTCCTACAACGTCTCCGTGGAGTTCGACGACTATCGCGAGCGTTTCCGCTGGATCCTCCGTGGCATTCAGTTCCTCAAGACCGGGATTCGCTACAATCAGCGGGAGCCGGTGCTGTACGGCGACGTGGGCTGGTTCTACTCGCAAAAGATCGGTCGTGCCGATGAATCGGCCCTGTTCCGCCGCCTCTTCCTGGATCCGAACGATCCCTACGAAATCCACGGCGGCCGCCCCCCCCGCGACAACTGGCTGGTCGGCAAGGACTGGTACGCCGCGGCGGAAAAGCTGGTGGATGAAGGCGAGGTTCTGCGAACAACGCCGCTGGTTTTCTTCTCCCACCGCCCCATGTGCCAGATGAATTACGCGGATGCCATCGAAAAGGAGGGGACCTTCGGCGACGCCGCGATCCGAGCCTGGCAGACCTCCTTGCACGAGTTCCGCGACGAGTTCGGCCACCGCGAACTTCCCAGTGGGTACAAGTTCGCTCCGTTCATCCGAATGGAAGAGGAGGAACAAATCCGGCGGGAAATCGACGAACTGGCCCAACAGATCGACGCGATGCAGCCGGGCCTGCGGGAGGAAATGCTGGCCGAAAGGCGCACCGATTTGACGCCGGAGGAGCTGGCCGCCGTGACCACCCCCGCGGAGCAACGCACGCCCTTGCAACGCGAAATCGCCGCAGCCATGCAATTGACCAAGCTGCGCATGACGCACGAACAGGTCGCACGCCGCATCCGCGATCCCGAAAAACGCAAGCAGGCGCTGGCCTTGGCCAAAAAGGCGGTGGAATTGGAACGCACCGCCGATGCCATCGCGCACAATCGCAACATCATCAACTACACCTATTGGCGGCGCCATGCCGAGGTGGAACAAACCCCCGAAGCAGTGGCCGCCCGCGAACTGATGTACCGCTCCGAGGAGGCCTATCACCGCAACGACCACATCACGGCCCAGGAACTTTTCTATCAGGCGGCCCGACAGTGGCGCGAAGTGCTGGATAAGAATCCCGACCTCCAGTACGACGATTATGTCGTCAACGACCTGGCGGAGTTCATCAACCGCTATATGAAGATTCTCGATCAACTGGATACCGTCTTCCCCGAGGATTTCGCGCTGCAATCCGTGGTCCGGCGATTCGTTCGCAACCTGGCCGCCCACGAATCGCTGACCCGTTTGATGAAACAGGCCCGGCAGGCGGTGGAAAAGCAAGACTACGCCGCCGCCCGGCGCGATCTGGAGGAAGCCTTCCAGGAATGGAGCAACGTCTTGGATCGCGCGAAGAGCCTCAAACTCCTCTCTGATCGGGAAACCGCCCGGGAGATTATGGATACGACGGCCCTGTACGATCAAGTACTTCAGGCCCTGAATGACACCTTCCCGGGCCAGATGGCGGTCGCGGATGTGATCCGTATCCAGATCGCTCAGTCGCCCCAAATGAAGCGCACCAAGCAGGATATGGCGCAGGCGAATTACATCTTGCTGCAAGGCACAGGCCCTGCCCAATTGCAGAACGCACGCAAGCTGTTCGAGGATGCCCTCCCCTTGGCGGCGGAAATCCTCAAACAATATCCGCACCTGATGCGGCTTTCGGAACGCAAGACCGTGCAGGAGCTGGCCGAGTTGCACGAAAACTACCGCCGCCTCCTAGACACACTGCAAGAAGCGCTGCCCGAGAACTACCCCCTCCGCGAATTCGCGGACAAGGTCATTCCCAAGCTGCTCCAGCGGCAATCGAGTTCGACCACGGGCACCGGCAGCGGCTCGTAACCTGGCTCGGGTCGGGTTTATCCCTTCCGGGCAAGCAATCCCAGCAAGTGGAGAACTCCGTATGGTCGGGATCGTAAACCGCATCGATTGGCGCGTGTGGGCGGTAGTGCTGGTCCTCGTCACAAGCTGGGGCCAGAGCCCGCGACCGGCCAAGGCTCAAGCGATGCCCGACCATGCCAACAAGCACATCGTGTTTTTGGCGGGCGGACCAAGCCATGATTTCGGCAGCCACGAGCATCGGGCGGGTTGCCTGCTGCTGGCCAGGAAGCTCTCCGAGGCCGTGCCCGGCGTCGGCACTGCTGTCTATTCCCCTTGGCCGGACGACCCCAGCGTGCTGGGCAAGGCCGACGCCATCGTCGTATTCGCCGATGGTGGTGGCGGCAATCTGATTCAACAACATTTGGCCGAGTTGACGCCGATCCTCGATCGCCCCACGGGACTGGTGGTCATCCATTACGCGCTGGACGTCTCCGATCCCACCGTCCGGCAACAAATGCTGCGTTGGATCGGCGGCTATTACGAAACGTTCTGGTCCGTGAATCCGGTTTGGCGTGCCGAGTTTCGGGAATTGCCGGACCATCCCATCACGCGGGGAGTGCGGCCGTTCTTTATTGAGGACGAGTTGTACTATCACATGCGATTCCAAGAAGGGATGGAAGGGGTAACCCCGATCCTGACGGCCATCCCCCCCGACGCTACCCGCACTGGCCCCGACGGCCCCCATAGCGGCAATCCCGCCGTGCGCGCCCGGCTGGGCCTGCCCGAGCATGTCGCCTGGGCCTACCAGCGACCCAACGGCGGCCGGGGCTTCGGCTTTACGGGCGGGCATTGGCACTGGAATTGGGCCAACGACAACTACCGGACCCTGGTGCTGAACGCAATCGCCTGGGCGGCTGGCATCCCTGTCCCGCCCCTGGGACTGCGGACCTCACCCCCCACCGTGGACGAACTGTTGCAGAACATCGACGAGCCAATCCCCGATTCCTTTAACCGCGAGAGCATCGAGCAACGTATCCGATCTTGGGCGACCCCTTGAAGGCCGCCGGGGGCGTGAATCCTCCCCGATCTTCCGAGGGGAGATGACGCCCCGCCACAGTTCGAACCTCGGCTGGCACAACAGCACAGGGCTGTTTCGTTGGCCCAACATCTGGCGGTGATGGGACATAGCGCCCCGCACGATACGCTGGGCACATCATGCAACCTGGCGGACTTTGCGATCTACGGCGAGTCGATCGCCGGCTAGCAGATCATTGGGCAGTGCATGGGCCTGCGAAGCCAAATTCGGGACGCTCCCGCTCCGGGTAAGACTAGCGTCCCTGGAAGGCCGCGCGAACCTGACCGTCGCTGAGTACCACCAGTGCCCAAATGCCCATCCCCAAGCCGAGCGGCCAACAGCAAGAAAGGCAGGGTAGCATTGCAAGAATCGCTCCCGTCATGGCTAGACCCCGCATTCTTTGTTGCAGCATCATGATTCCCCCCAGGAGCGTCAAGACGTTCGTGATCCCGCCGAGGGCGATCATAGCCATCATAGCCCGGAATCCCACCTGATACGCAACTACAGCGTCGGGATCGACATTCGGTGGCGGAGGAGGCACCTCCAATACTCCGAGTACGAACCTCAATACAATCAGTAATAGATTGACAGCAGCGGCAACGATTAGCCCGATCGCGGGACCTGTCAACTTGGCCCTGGCGATGGCCGCCTGAGGCGAGGCGTACGCGGCATACGGGGGTAGCTGGTGTGCCATCGGCGCCGTGCCCGCACCCAGCGCAGCGGATGCTTGCGGGGTGAATGCCCCCCGCCGCCCTGCTGTGGCCCGGCTCCCCAGTTGGCCCCCGCCCCTTGCCGTCCCGCTATGCCGCTCACTTCGCGGAGGGCCTCTTCCCATGCACTAGAAGGCGGCTGCGGCGCGAAACCAGCACTAAGAATCTGGTCTGGATCGCCCATGTTCTGGGCACCGCTGGTCTCGTCTGGGGCAGCAGGCACCGTGCTGATGCTGCCACATGCGGGACACTTCACGCTTCTGCCCGCGTTGCCATCCGGGACCCGCAACATCTGACCACAATTCGGACAGATGAAATTCACCGATCCAGCTCCGGAAAGCTCTCTTCGAACCACCACGCAACGGCCCAAAACATGCCAAAAATTGTAGCACGGGCCGACGGCGCCGTCCACGCAAGCCACCTGGGCCGCGGGCCGGCGCGACGATATGCTGGTTTACAGGCTAAGGCTCTGTCGCTTGTTGCCCCAGCGCAAAGTACGCGATTACCCCAGCGCACGGTCCGCTATTACTATAGCGATCAGTCCGCCTGGTGCATGATGTGCGCGGCATAGCTTGCGAGGCCCAACGTCCCATCGCCCCAAGACGTTGCCCCAAGCCAACAGCCTTCGCTGTCGTATTAGCCGTTTTCGCTGATCGGTTTCCGCGGCGCCTTATGCCACGCGGCCGCATATCCATTGGAACCCTGAAAAGGTGATACTCATGTCTCGCTGCAACGCCGACTTCGAGGCCCGATCTCGCGATTTGCTCCACGACGGCGACGCCGTTCCCGGCGATCTGATGATCGAAGGGCCAGGTCCGGCAGGCACGCTCCCCTTGAGCGACGAACTGCTTCGCTATCAGCCGAGCGGCCACATCTTCGGAATAAGTCAAGACGCCGCGATGGGCTGGGAGCCGGATCGGACCGATGCCCCGCAATTCGTCATCCTCAGCACGATGGGTGGGCTGCGGGAGCCGGCTGGGCGAGCGATTGCACTGGGCTATCACACCGGCCACTTCGAGCTGGACGCCGCTGTCCGCGAGGCCGCCGAGGAATTCCGCCGCGGCGGTGCCATTCCCTATGCCGGCTACTGCTCGGACCCCTGCGACGGGCGGACGCAAGGCACGCCCGGCATGTTCGACAGCCTCCCCTACCGCAATGACGCGGCGGTGGTGTTTCGTCGCCTGGCGCGATCCATTCCACGGGCACGAGGCGTGCTGGGGGTGGCCTCGTGCGACAAGGGGCTGCCCGCCATGATGATGGCCCTGGCCGGGCTGCCGCACCTGGCCAGCGCGATCATGCCGGGCGGCGTGATGTTGCCCACCACTGGCCCGGAGAATACGGCCTACGTGCAGTCCCTGGGGACCAGATACGCGCACCAGGAGATCACGCTGGACGACGCCCGCCTGGCCGCCTGCCATGCCTGTGCATCGCCGGGCGGTGGTTGCCAATTCCTGGGCACAGCGGCCACATCCCAGGTGATCGCGGAGGCATTGGGATGGACGCTCCCGCACGCAGCCCTGGCGCCGTCGGGCCAAAGTATCTGGCGGGAACTTGCGCGGCGCACCGCCCGAGCCGTCACGCTCCTGGCCGAGCGAGGCATCACGGCCCGCCATATCGTTACCGAGGCTGCCCTGCACAACGCCATGGTAGTTCATGCCGCCTTTGGAGGCTCGACGAACCTCATCCTGCACCTCCCCGCCATCGTGCACGCGGCCGGCATCCCGCGACCGACCTTGGAAGACTGGGATCGCGTCAATCGGCAGGCCCCACGGCTGGTGGATGTCTTGCCCAACGGCCCGAACAATTATCCCACCCTATTCGTCTATTTGGCGGGAGGCGTGCCCGAGGTCATGCTCCACCTTCGCGAGTTGGGGCTGCTGCGGACCGACGCGATGACCGTGACCGGCCGGACGCTGGGCGAAAACCTGGATTGGTGGGCCAGCTCACCACGCCGCGTACAATTGCGGCAGCTTCTCGAGCGTCAGGCCGGGGTACCACCCGATCACGTCGTGCTTTCTCCCGCGGCGGCGCTGGCGGCTGGCATCACATCCACCAACTGCTTTCCCCGCGGCAATTTGGCTCCCCAGGGGTCGGTCATCAAAAGTACCGCCATCGATCCCCGACTGCTGGACGAGCAGGGGGTGTATCACAAGGTCGGCCCAGCCCGCGTCTTCACCAGCGAACCCGAGGCGGTGGCCGCCGTGAAAGGCCAAGGTGGACGCCCGATCCGCCCCGGCGATATCCTGATCCTCATCGGTCGGGGACCACTCGGTTCCGGCATGGAAGAGACCTATCAGCTCACCTCCGCCTTGCGATACCTGTCCTGGGGTCATGAGTGTGCCATTTTGACAGACGCCCGATTTTCCGGGGTCAGCACGGGGGCGTGTATCGGGCTGATCGCCCCGGAGGCCCTGGCCGGCGGCCCCATTGGGAAGCTCCGTGACGGCGACCGGATTCGCATCCGGATCGACACACGGCGGTTGGAGGGTTCCGTGGACATAGTCGGCGAGGAGCGCGAGACGTGGTCGGCGGAAGTGGCGGCGGAGAAGCTGGTCGGGCAAACCTCGCACCCCGACTTGCGGCCCGACCCGCTGTTGCCCGACGACACCCGGCTTTGGGCCATCCTCCAGCAAATCAGTGGAGGACCTTGGTCCGGATGCGTGTTCGATCTCGACAAGATCCAAGCCCGGCTGCTCGGTTGAATCGCAGGCCAGACCGAAACGCGGAAAAATGCGGAAAGCTAGCAGTCTTTTACGAGGTTCTCGTCACTGCACAGCGCATCGTCCCCTTGTCATTTCGAGCGAAGCGAGAAATCTTGCGAAGCGAGAAGGATTGCGAAGCGAAAAGGATTGCGAAGCGAAAAATTTTTTCGACAGTGGTTAAGATTTCTCCTCGCTGACGCTCGTCGAAACGACACTGCTGGCGGTCGTCAAAATAACAGGCCATTCCAGACTGAAGGAATGTCTCAACAACCCTCGGAAACGTCTGAACGATCCTTGGAAACCTCTCAATAACCCTCGTTGTTTCACGAATCTTTTCAGCTATAGCTCCGGCTACAGTTTATTGCTGCGGTGGAGGGAACGGAACGGGCATGGGACAGGGCACGCCACAAATCTTCACCGAAATCCCCGCCGGCACTTGTGGCTCCCGGTTGGGCGGCGTAAATCGCACGACGTGAGTAGCTGCGTAAGGACGGTACCGAGGCCCCGGTGGAGTGCGGGTGAAATAGGACTCTGCAAAACTGAGCAATATGCGAAACGTAGGAGGTTTCTGGCTTGGTTGGTCGGCTAGCCTGTTTTGGCGGCGATTGACAGGCCAGATTTCCCTGTTCAAGATTATGGCCGTCCCCGTATCGCTGCGGCGTTCGGCCAAGGGAACGACAGGGTAAGAACCGCGTGAGTGGCTACCATGATCGGTGGCTGCGGAAAGTGAGGCTTTGTGCTTGGATGCGCAACAATTTGGACTCGCCGATGAGGAGAACAGCAATGCGTCTCGCACTGAAGGACTGGTCTGTCGTGGCGGCACTCGGTGCCGCGGCGATTGCCTGGACATCGCACGTTGCCGGTGGGGAAGTCACCTCGGGCAGCGACCCGGCAGGGCAAGCCGCGCTGGAAGACGGCTTCAACCAGCCACCGGCCTCGGCAAGACCCTGGGTGTATTGGTTTTGGCTCAACGGCAACATCACGGCCGAAGGGATCACGGCCGACCTGGAGGCCATGCAGCGGGACGGCATCGGCGGCGTGCTCATCATGGAAGTGGACCAGGGCGTGCCTGAGGGAAAAGTGGGATTCATGAGCGAGCAGTGGCGGGCGCTATTTCGCCATGTAATCCAGGAGGCCACACGCTTGGGCCTGGAAGTGAATATGAACAACGATGCAGGCTGGAACGGAAGTGGCGGGCCGTGGATCCAGCCCCAGCAGTCGATGCAGAAAGTCGTGTTCAGCGAACTCCAGGCCGATGGCCCCAAGCATCTGGAAGTCGCCTTGCCACAGCCGGAGACCGTTGCCGGGTACTACCGTGATATTGCGGTGTTAGCGTTTCCAACGCCTAGGCCATACCGCATCGAGCACATTCGGCATAAAGCGACCTTCGAGATCGGGTATGCCGGCCCCAGCAGCAAAGAGATCCCGGCCGACTCGATCATCGAGCAAGCGCGGATCGTGGACCTCACCTCCCACATGGACCCAAGCGGTCGCCTGGTATGGGACCTGCCCGAGGGCCAGTGGACCATCATGCGTTTCGGCCACACCAGCACGGGCATGCAAAACGCCCCGGCGCCGGCCAGCGGGCGGGGCCTGGAATGCGACAAGCTCAGTCCGGAAGGGGTGAAAGCCAATTTCCGCGGCATGATGGCCCCGTTGATTGGCGATGCCGGGTCGGCAGCAGGCAAGACCCTGATGGCCACCCATGTCGATAGCTGGGAAAACGGCTCACAGAACTGGACCGCACGCATGGGCGAAGAGTTCCGCAAGCGGCGCGGCTATGACCTGGTTTCCTTCTTGCCGGTGCTAACCGGCCGTGTTGTCGGGGGCCCGGACATCTCCGAACGCTTCCTCTGGGATTTGCGCCGCACGATCTCGGAACTGGTGGTGGAAAACTATGCCGGTCACCTGCGGGAACTAGCCCACCAGCACGGATTGCGGTTTACCATCGAGGCCTATGGGAGCCCCTGCGACCACCTGGCCTATGCCGGCCAGTGCGACGAACCCATGGGCGAGTTCTGGGTCGGCGGCGGGGCGATGAACACGTGCAAAGGGATGGCCTCCGCTGCACACATCTACGGCAAGCCCATCGTCGGCGCCGAGGCCTTCACGGCGACCGACCAGGAACGCTGGCGCGATCACCCCGCCACGGTAAAGGCCCTGGGCGACATCGCCTTTTGCGAGGGGATCAACCGCTTCGTTGTCCACCGATACGCCATGCAGCCGTGGCGGGACCGCCGACCTGGCATGACCATGGGCCCCTGGGGCCTGCACTACGAGCGGACCCAAACGTGGTGGGACCTGACGCCCCCGTGGCACCAGTACCTAGCGCGGTGTCAATATCTCTTGCGGCAGGGCCTTTTCGTCGCCGATATCGCCTACCTCGAACCGGAGGACTCGCCGCAGGGCTTCCACGATCACCCCCGGCTGGGATACGACTGGGACCAGATGAATGCCGAGGTCCTCTGCTCAAGGGTTCGTGTGGAGGGCCAGCGGCTGGTATTGTCCAACGGTATGAGCTACCGCCTCCTGGTGCTCCCGGAAACGCGCACCATGACGCCCCGACTCGCTGAGAAGATCAAGGAGCTGGTCGAGGCCGGGGCCACGGTGGTCGGCCCCCGGCCGCTGCGGTCCCCCACCCTAACCGACTTTCCTGATTGCGACGCCAAGGTGGCACGCATCGGCCAGGAGGTGTGGGGCGATTGCGATGGCCAGCAGGTCCAACGCCACCGCCTGGGCAAAGGCGAAGTCGTGTGGGGCATCTCGCCCGAAAAGGTGCTGGCCGAGGCGGGCCTGCCACCCGATGTCACGACGCCCGCCCGCTTGCGATGGATCCATCGACGCGCGGCGGAGACCGACATCTACTTCCTGGCCAACCCGTCGCGGCAGTGGGTCAACACGGTGGTCGGCTTCCGCGTGAGCGGTAAACCGCCAGAGTTCTGGCACCCCGAGACCGGGCAGATCGAACCGGCGGCGATGTTCCTGGAGGCGGACGGCATCACCCGCGTGTTTCTCGCGCTGGAACCCAGCGAGTCGGTGTTCGTGGTATTTCGACCTCAGGCCCGCCGCATCGATCCGGCCATCAGCCTCGTGGCCGACGGCAAACCGCTGGCTACTGTGACCGAGCTTGCGCCCAAAATCACCATTGAAAAGGCCACCTACGGGATACCTGGCGATCCCGCGCACAGCCGCGACGTGCGGCAGGAAGTGATGGCCAAGCTGGCCGCCGGAGAATACCGCTTCCCGGTTACCGACATGGCCGCGGGCGGCGACCCGGCTCAGAAGGTTGTCAAGACGCTCCAGGTGGATTATACATGGCAGGATCGGCAGTTTACGGTACGGGCGCGGGATGGAGAGTTCGTACATATCAACCCCCAAGCCATAGCGATCGTGGTGGAAAAGGCCGTTTATGGAGTGCTGGACGACCCCAACCGCACCCGGGATGTCAAGGCGAGAGTGCAGCGCTGGGCCGACGCAGGCGAAAACAGCTTCCAGGTTGCACGCCTGGCCGAAGGCGATGATCCCGCCTTCGGCATTGTCAAGACCCTCGTCCTGGAATACACGGTGGACGGTAAGCGTCTGACCGTTCAGGCAACCGACCCGGACACCGTGGTGCTGGAGTCGCCCCAGTCGTCCCCACCCGCTGCCCGACTCATCGTCGATGACGCAGGTCAGATACGGTTATATACGTCACAACCCGGCAGGTACGAAATCCGGCTGGCCTCCGGAAAGCTGCTCACTCGCACCGTCGCGCCAATGTTGCCAAGGCCCATGGAAATCACTGCCCCCTGGGAGGTTAGCTTCCCCCGCGAGGCCGGGCTTGCCGGGCCGATTTCCTTGGACCGTTTGGTCTCGTGGACCGAGCGTCCGGAACCCCAAGTGAAATTTTTCAGCGGCACCGCAGCTTACCGCACGCAGTTCACCTTACCTGAAGGGCTGGACCGCTCCGCCCATCGGGTGTGGCTCGACCTGGGCAATGTGCAGGCAATCGCCCGGGTGCGAGTCAACGGCCATGACCTGGGCGTGTGGTGGCGGGGCCCCTTCGCACGCGACATTACCGACGCCCTGGCCCCCGGGGAGAATCGCCTCGAGGTCGAGGTCACCAATCTTTGGCCAAACCGGATGATCGGCGACGAATATCAGCCGGAAGATAGCCTCCGCAATCCCAATGGCACGCTCAAAGAGTGGCCCGACTGGCTGCTGGCTGACAAACCCAGTCCCACAGGCCGCCAGACCTTTACCACTTGGCGGTTGTGGAAAAAAACTGACAAGCTGTTGGACTCGGGCCTGCTCGGTCCGGTCCGGTTGCTGCCCGTGGCCCGCCAATAGACTGAGGGTGTCCCGGAATTAGATTCCGCAGATTACGCAGATTCTCAACCGCACAGATACGCGAAACCGTGCGGCCAAATGTCCGAACACCATTGAAAACAAGAGGTTACGACTGTCAAATTCCCGGACACCCTCAATAGACTGTAAGGCACATGCTTTGCCCCCCGGGGTAACCGTTCACAGGGGGTAGTCGTTCACAGGGATTCCCATCACTCCAAAACGGATTGTCCTGCTGTCATTTCGAGCCGTTGTCATTTCGATCGCAGCGAGAAATCTTTCGAAGCGAGAAATCTTCTCGGCAGGGGTTAAGATTTCTCCTCGCTGACGCTCGTCGAAATGATACTGGCGGCGATTGTTGAACTGACAGGTCATTCCAGACTGAAGGAATGTCTCAACAATCCTTGGGAACGTCTGAACAAACCTCCTTGTGTCACGAATCTTTTCAGCTATAGCTCAGGCGTGAACGGTTACCATTTTTATTCCTGGGCATGATCGATCAGTCTCCGGCGCACAGGATTCAGCTAGAGATCATCCATCATTTGCTGCAGAGTGCGTGAGCATGGCCCAGTGAGATGCCGGGGCTTCCCTATGGTCCAGCCCCGGCCACCCGATGCGCGTCCCGGCCACCCCCATGCGGGAACCGTCCCCCATCCGTGGCTGTTGCACGAGCTCGCCAGTCAAATCGGCCTTTTTCTCCGCCCGAGACCGAAAATCCTCCCGCCTCAGATACTTCGACACTGAGTAGAGTTCAGGCGTCACCGTGTTGACCACCCGATCCTTGGGGAATAAGATAAAATGTTTTAGAACTGGACTCTCGCGATTTGGGGTTACAAGGTCCGCCCTTCCCCGGGGAGATGGTGGGACGAAGGCTATTTCCCGTGAAAATAGCTTTCCTTGTTTCTCTGAACTGGCCATCGCTCCAGTTCGTAGTCCTCTCTTAGAGAGGGATCGAGCACTTTGCAAAAGTCCAGTCAGGAAAGTTCACCCCGTTAGGTCAACCTGGCTCATTCGATCAATCGCTACAGTGAGAGTCTCTTTTACCCAAACTTCGGTTTTTCGTAACGAAAGGAGCGGTATGGATCTCAACGCGTTAAAGCCGGACAAAGTTGTGGACGCTCGTTCATTGGCTTGCCCTGGACCGCTGCTGGAAGCCAAGAAGGGTATCTCGGGTGTAGCGGCAGGTGGTGTGTTGGAAATTCTTTCGGGCGACAAGGGTAGTCGTGAGGATATCCCCGCTTGGTGCGATAAATCGGGGCACGAATATGCCGGCCTGATTGAGCGTGAGGGCTACGACAGCCACTTTGTTATCCGGAGGAAGTGATTTTCCGCGATCTGACCGTCGGGTTGTAAGCCGTTGCTGGTGTCCCGCTGCCCATCGCGAAGGGGAGCCATGTCGCTCAAGAAGATTCTCATCATCACCACCGAGCATGCCTCTTACCCTGCCGCCAACGCCGTAGGCCAAGGTAGGATGGGGTACGACGCGAATACCTGTATCATTCGCGTTCCGGATCCGGTGATGTTTCCGGAAGACTTCTACATCCGGGCATTTGAAAAGGGAATCGGCGGCATCATCATCATGTCCTCCGGTTCCGATTGTCCGTACGAAGGTGCGTACGAGCGGCTAGCCAAACGTGTCGACCGTGTTTATGCGAAAATGCAGGAGGGAGGGATTGTCCCCTCACGTCTGAAGCTCACCACAATCTGCTCGGTGTGCCGGGCAGCCTTCCTGAAAGAAATTGCCGAAATGGAGAAGGTGGTCGCTGCCTTATGACGGAGAGTATCGAAGTCGATGTACTCGTCATCGGTTCGGGTATTGCCGGTCTGCAAGCCTCGCTGGACGTCGCCGACCAGGGGTTTTCGGTCGCAATCGTCGAAAAGTCGCCGAGCATCGGCGGCAAGATGATATCGCTCAGCAAGGTATTCCCGACGCTCGACTGCGCGAGTTGCATTACCACGCCGCGCATGGCTTCCGTTTCGCATCACCCGCGCATTCAAACCTTCACCTACAGCGTTGTGGAGGCCATCCGGCGTGTGAACGGAAGCTTTGTGGCGGCCGTCACGCGTCGGCCTCGCTATATCGACGAAGCCGCGTGCATCTCGTGCGGTCACTGCGAGGATGCCTGTCCCGTCTATGTACCGGACGAATTCGAGGTAGGCCTGGGAACGCGGAAAGCCATTTCCATTCCTTTCACCAATGCCATCCCGCAATTTCCCGTCTTGGATATGCAATATTGCATTCGCTGTGGGGCCTGCGCTCGTGCCTGCCCAAAGGAGTGCATCAACTTCCTGCAACAACCGTCCCCCTTGGAAATCACTGCTAAGGCGGTGATCCTGGCCACCGGCTACGAGACCACCCCCATGACGATCAAGAAGCAGTATGGGATGGGGCGATTTCCCAACGTAATCTCAGCCCTGGCCGCAGAGCGACTGCTAGCACCGCACGGTCCGTATGGCCGCGTCCTGCGTCCCTCCGACGGTAAGGTGCCTGATTCCATCGCCTACGTGCAATGTGCCGGGTCGCGCGACAGCAGCATTGGCGTCCCGTACTGCTCGCGAGTTTGCTGCATGTACGCTATCAAGCAGGCCATCTTGCTTTCCGGGTCGTTGCCGCGAGCCGACATCACGATCTACTATATGGACATTCGCGCGTTCGGCAAAGGATATGAGCAATTCTACAAATTCGCTCGGGACATGGACATTCACTTCATCAAGGCCAAGGTAGCGCGTATTACCGAAGATGCCGCGCATGACCTGATCCTTCACATCGAGCGACAGGAGGGAACATCGGCCCCCGAGGAGGTGAAACACGATTTGGTAGTGCTCTCTCAAGGCATCGTGCCCGGCTGCGACGTCTCTAGGTTTAGCCTTGATGTTCCACGCAACGAGTTTGGTTTTATGGGTCCCGCGAACGAGCACCTTTCTTCATCGGTCACCACCACGACGGGCGTGTTCGTTGCTGGTGCAGCCAAGGGTCCCCGTGATATTCCAGACTCGGTGATTGACGCCAGTTCCGCCGCGGTGGAAGCCGTTAATTACATCAGGAGCATGGCATCAGGAGCACGGCATGAATGCAAATGTTGAGGGCAACGTACCCGGCGATGTCAGCGGTCGCCAGCCGAAGGTAGCGGTGTACATTTGCCACTGCGGAGGAAATATCTCCGACACGGTCGATGTGGCCGCGGTCGCCGCCGCAATGGCGCAATACCCCGGTGTGGCCATCGCGCGGGAGTACCCCTTCATGTGCTCGTCGGGTGGCCAGGACCTGATTCTCGACGACATTGCCAAGCTCGGTGTCGAGCGAGTGGTGGTAGCTGCCTGTGCTCCCAGCCTGCACGAGCTTACCTTCCGCGGCGTTCTACAGCGTGCCGGCATCAATCCCTACCTCTATGAGCATGTTAACATCCGCGAACAGGTCAGTTGGGTTCACAAGGCAGACCACGACGGTGCCACAGCCAAGGCCATTCGACTGGTTCAGGCGGGTGTGGAAAAGGTGTTGCGACAGGCACCGCTCAGCGCTTTGCATGCCCCGGCAAATCGGCGCGTCGCAGTCATCGGTGGCGGCCCCGCTGGCTTAAAGGCCGCCTTGTGCCTGGCAGCCAAGGGGCACGAGGCCGTGATCATCGAGAAGGCTCCATGGCTCGGTGGAAAGCTGCGAGATCTGGGCAAAGTGTTTCCCACCGGTGCCGAAGCCTCCGAAACCCTGCGAAAGCTGGAAGAGCTTGTGGCCGCCGAGAAACGGATCACCGTTCATACCAGAGCGGAAATCGATTCCATCAGCGGATTCGTCGGCAACTTCACGATCACTTTCAACACCCCGGATGGCTCGTCCCAAGTGACTGCTGGGGCCGTCATCGTAGCCACTGGGTTTGAGCATTATCGCCCGCATCCAGGCGAGTTTGGTTACGGCCAAGCGGCCCACGTCATCACCTTGCCGGAATTGATCTCGCTGTTGAAGGACTCCCCCCCGCGACGACTGGAGCACCATGGCAAGGAGATCAAAAGCCTGGCCATGATCCACTGTGTCGGTTCACGGCAAGTGGAAGGCGTACATCAGCCACAAGCAGATGGCAAAGTCAACGACTATTGCTCACGCGTTTGCTGTTCCGCAGCCCTCTACACGATCAACCGGTTGAAAGACAAATATCCTCACGTACGAATCTACGACATCTATCGCGATATCCGTAGTTATGGGATGCAGCACGAGGGCTATTACGAACGGGCGTCCAAGCACGGAGTGCTCTTCTTTCGTCACACCGAAACCGACCAGCCGATCGTGGAATCCTCGGAGCGAGGCCACACCGTCAAGGTGAAGGACGTGCTGACTTGGAACGAGGAAATGGAGATGCAGGTGGACTTGCTCGTGTTGGTGACCGGCATGATGCCTTCCGACACGAAGCGGCTGACCTCGCAACTCAAGCTATCGGTAGGCGCGGACCGCTTTCTGCAGGAGGTGCATCCCAAGCTGCGTCCGGTGGAAATGGCCATCGAGGGGGTCTTCGTGGCCGGTGCTGCCCAAGCGCCCATGGATATGACGGAGGCCATCGCCGCGGGAGCGGCCGCTGCCGCCAAGGCTGCTATCCTCCTCTCGGAGCCGGAAATCCCATTGAAACCCTTCGTGGCCGTGGTGGACGAGAGCCGATGCACAGGCTGCGGCGATTGTCTTGCCGAATGTTCGTACCAAGGTACCCTGGTAATGGCTGAAGTAAACGGCCGAACCGTGGCTCAAGTCAACCCGGCACTTTGTAAGGGTTGCGGTGCGTGCGTAGCCGTCTGCCCGACCCGCGCGATCAACGTGGCTGGATGGACGTTGGATCAATTCGAGGCCATGGTGGAGGCGATCGCAAAGGCCTGAAGGTGTTCTTCATTCTACAGCGCAAAATCCGCCTGATTGCATGATCCGTGCGGCATAGATTGCGAGGCGTCAAGTACCATCACCACAACAGGTTGAGCCAAGCAAACAATCTTGCGCTGTAGTCTGGATCGGGGGCCCAGCAGGTGCGGCCTGCACGATGTGGACAGCATACGATGCGACCAGAGAAATATGGACAAAAAAAAGATTGCTGAACAACTCAAGAAGCTCAATGAGGATGAAGGTCCTGTCACGGATGAGCTGCGCAACTACGTAGCAGCGCAAACCAAGGCACACAAAGCCATTCTGAAGTCGCTAAAGGACGGTCCCAAGTCCGTGCCGGAACTTGCGGCCGAATGCGAGCTTCCTACCGACAAGGTTCTCTGGTACGTGACCGGCCTGCGCAAGTACGGCAAGGTGAGGGAGATTCCCGGCCGCACTACTTACCCGAAATATGCGATCATGAATGCGGAGGCGGAATAGTGCAAGTCCATCCCGAACTGCTTGACGAACTGAAACAATACGGCACGTTCGATATTTCGGCCTGCTTCAACTGCGGTAACTGCACGGCTGTTTGCCGTCTTGCTCAAACGGATGCTTCCTTCCCGCGGCGGTTGATCCGCTGTGGGCAGACCGGTTTGCAGGACTCCATTCAAACGACCGTGAATCCCTGGCTTTGCTATTATTGTGGCGAATGCTCGGAAACTTGTCCGCGTCAGGCCAGTCCTGCAGAGTATATGATGGCATTGCGCCGCTACTTGATAGGTCAGTATGACATCACCGGGATTTCCAAGTTATTCTTTCGCAATAGCTGGGTGCAGTCGATACTGACCGTCGCGATGCTCATCGCCCTGTTTGCCGGATTCATGAGCTACGTCGGCGACTTTGGCAAATTGGCCGCAATGTTAGAAGTTTTCTTCCCCGTGTATGTCTCTGTAGTGATCGTTTTATACCTCTTCCAAATCTACCGCTACGTCATCATAAAGCCGCTCGGCCAACTGGCGTTTTCCATCAGACCCAGGCACTTTTACGAGGCACTTTACCACGGTTTCACACAAATCAACTTCACCCGTTGCGAGAAAGCGGACCTCTGGCGTTGGAGATCGCATTGGCTTGTGATGAGCGGCTATGTGATAACGCTGCTGCTTTCCAACCTGCACCTGCTGGAACCACTCCATAGGCAGTATACGCCCTTCGCACCGGTCAGCCTGCTGATCTGGTACGCCGGGCTGTCGGTCACCGTGGGCGGCGGTCTGATGTTACTCCGCAGGGTCCGCAAAAGCTCCGAATCCTCCAAGCATTCTCACCCCAGCGACTGGCTTTTCGTCACCGCTCTGTTCCTCATCGGCCTGACCGTGTTGGCCACGCATATAGCGAACGTCGCGTTCGGTCCAGAGAGTGCCATTCTCGGAGTGCTTTACAAGCTGAATATCGCCATCGAGACGACCTGGATCGTTATCGTGGTACCCTTCAGCAAGTGGATCCACATTTTCTTCCGGCCGCTGGCCATTTATCTTCACCACACCTTGAGGGAAGTGCAACAAGGCACGGCGTTCACGTTAAAGATTGGGCAGCGACAGGGGAGCAGCGTCGCCTGATCGGTGCCTCCGATAAACGCGAACGAATAAAACAGTCGAGTAGTTCTGCTGCATTGAAGGGATGACATGGACAACGTTGAAGAACTCCAGCAAAAGATCGCGGAACTCGAAAAACGTCTTTCGCTCGTCGAGCGTAACACTCCCGGCGACAAACTGTCGATGGTCATTATGAGCGGGGATCTGGACAAGCTGCTGGCCGCCTTCATTATCGCCACCGGTGCCGCAGCAATGTATGACGAGGTGGTGATGTTCTTCACCTTTTGGGCCATACCCGCTTTGAAAGACCCGAAAAAGACCGTCCCCAAGAGTATGGTCTCGAAGATGTTCGAATGGATGCTGCCGAAAGGTGCGGCTGACACGAAGCTCTCCCAGATGAACATGTGCGGGATGGGCAAGGCCATGATCAAGAGCATCATGAAAAAGCATCATGTCCTGAGCCTGGAACAGTTGATGCAAGTCGCCGCCGATTCCGGTGTGCAGATCTACGTCTGCCAAATGAGCATGGACCTCATGGGCTACAAGATGGAGGAAATGATCGACTACCCCAATATCAAAAGCGCGGGTGTCGGCAAATTCCTAGCGGAAGCCGGTAAAAGCCGGGTCACCTTGTTCATTTGAGTTCTTCTGAAAACGTCTGATTTCTCCTGTTTCGCGCGTGAGCCTGAGTCGCTGCGGTCACCATCGGGCAAAACCGATGGGGTCAGGTCTTAAAAGCTAACTTCTCAAAGGCAGCTTCTTTCGGAGGCGCACGAGAAGTATTGACAATCGGCGATCTCAGCCGCGCTCCCCTGGGCGTCGCATTTCCACCCGGGCTACCGTGTCGGAGACGGCCGTACGCGGACGGAGACCATTGTCCGTCACGAGTTGCTACCTCACATTGAGGCCGATTTTGCGCACCAGCGCAAGTCGCCAGGGGGAATCATCGAACGCCTCAGCAGGAACGGTCGCGGCCCCACGCCACTGGGCACAAGAAAAGCGATCCAGCGGCAGCATCGCCGGTCGATTTGCCGGGCAGCAGGGCACTGCGGCAGCGACAGAAGGTTTCGAACGCGCCGGCGGGTTTGACTACCCGATTCCTCAGGAGTAAATTCAATGGCTTCGGGAAAATCAGATTTCCTGGCCGTCATTGTTCGTGCGAGATTTGTCATTGTTAGTGCGCGAAACGAGTAGAAGGCCCGAAAAACGAGTAGAAAATCAAGCCATGAAGTCCGCTGTGAAGTCAGTTTTCCCTTTCTTTTCCATATTGATAGTCGCTGGCACTCATGCGCTGCTCGCCGAGGATTCGCCAGAAAGCAGGTTTGCGGCAATGTCTCCCGTTGAGGTCCGCGAGTATGAGCTGGATGTTATGCGCCGTGTGGCGGACCTTGCGCTGATTCCCCCGGTATTGAACACATCACCCTTGCCCGAATACGACTATGACAAGCTCGATTACGGCATGACCATCGGCATCGAGCGGACGCCCAAGGGCAGACTTTGGGCGTGCTGGGTGGCCGGCGGCGATAGCCCCAAAGC
>DYLS01000129.1 GCA_020721965.1 Blastopirellula marina
TAATGACATCCGAAAAGCCCAGCTAATTCTACAGCGCTGGGACCTTTGTTTCACTCAACATCATGTGGTGATCGGAAACCACGCATTGGAACGTATCGTGGGGGCATCATGCAGGCACAGCGACTTTGCGCTGTAGGATTAACACGTTCGTCCGGGGCAACAGGTCGATTCCGCAGGCGGCATCTCAGTCGGCGAATCGCCTTTCCAAAAGCGAGGTGCAGAGGGCGCGGCGGGCCCTCTGCTACCCCTTGCCACGAATTTCGCCAGCGACAACGTGTTCCTGCAGCAACGGCACGCGCCTAGCCCGGCTATCCGGGGAGGCCTTCGTCGCTGTCACGGAAGCTCTACAAGCATCGCAGGAAGGCCACCAAATCCCGTTTCTCGTCCTCCGTCAGCTTTGTGCCGAGAACGAGATTGTGAAATTCCACTGTGTCTTCCAACGTCAGCAGTCTGCCGTCGTGCATATAGGGCGGGGAGTCTTTGATGCCGCGGAGTGGGAATGTCTTGATCGGGCCGTCACCCGCCATCATGTGGCCATTCACCATGTGCGACTCGAAGAATCGTTCAGTGCGGAAATTGTGCATCAAATTGTCGGTATAGTAAGGTGGCACATGGCAAGCAGCACAACGGCCGCGTCCAAAGAAGACGTCTTGCCCGCGAAGCTCTTGCGGCGTGGCCTTGGCCCGGTCCAACGTGCCGAGGACAGTCAGCTTGGGAGCAGGCGGGAAATCCAAGATCGCCATGAATTCCGCCATGAAGTGGACCTGGCTGCCGCGTTCCAGGACATTGACTCCCTTCTTGGTGGCAATCACCGGATCACCGTCGAAATACGCCCCACGCTGCTCGAATTCCGTGAAATCCTCGACCGTCTTCAAGGCGCGCTGCGAACCAAAAAGCCGCTGCACATTCACTCCGCGGAGAGTAGGCGTATCCAAGCGGTGACGAAATTCTTGCGGACGGATATCGCCCACCAGGTGCGTGGCCGCGTTGCTATGGCCATTCACGTGGCAGTCGAAACAGGTCACGCCAAGGCTTGGCTTCAGCGAGCGGCGATCATCCGTGGCGTTGAACTGCTGCTGGGGAAATGGCGTCAGCAATAGCCGCAATCCCTCCAGTTGCTTGGGATTCAGTACACCGTTGAAAAGCTCGAAATAGTTGGCCAAGGTAACGACCTGCCCGCGAGAAACATCTCCCAGGTCGGGCCGCGTGGTCAGATAAATGGCCGGCGGATATTCGGGCAGAAAATGGGAGGGGAGATCGAAATCCAGATCGAAGCGGGTCAAGTCGCGACCTTCCTGCCGCTTGATCTCGTCGATGTGGTGCTGGGGAAACACCATCCCGCCCTCGGGGTGGTTGGGGTGTGGCAAAGGAAGAAATCCCAGGGGCCAGAGGTTTTTCGCGCGGATGTCCTCCGGCGAGATAGCCGCCAATTCCTGCCACGACGAAACACCATCCGGCAACCGTACCCGAACACCCTCTTGAATCGGTTTACCCCACGACATCGTCACGCCGTTCGCTGGCCGATCCGCGAGATCGTACCGCAACTCCAGCAACTGCCGCTGCCTGGCCTGAACCTCGCCCTTCGCCGCCGACATTCGAGATACCGTTTCCTGAAACGGTTCCTTTGCGACAACGGGTGAATAGCTCGAGGGCGGTTGTTGGCCAAATACGGCCCCCTCCCACATCACAGTCAGGCAAACCCCCAACACAACGCCACCTCCTGCCACGGCGGCTCGGCATCGTGCCGATCTGCGACGGATGGAACACTTGCTCATGACACTCCTCCTCGCGAAAAAAGAACCTACCTTCGGATCGGCGCGACAGCCCGATCGCGAGCCACGTTCCGCATCGTCTCACGGCCGCTTGCGGCACTCGCTGCACAATCCCGAGAAATGCACCGAGAAATCGTGCACCTCGAAGTCCCGCGTTGCCTCGCCGGGAGGGGTGATGCAATCCAACTCCGGGGCGTCCACGTCCCACACCTTGCCGCAACTCGTGCATATCAAATGGTGATGCCTTGCAACCTTGCCGTCGAATCGCGCAGCAGATCCCGGGTGATGGATGCGGCGGATAACCCCCAGTGCCACCAACGTATCCAACACTCGATAGACCGTGGTTCGCGATATGTTAGGTATCCGTTGACGCACCAGCTCCAGAACTTCATCCGCTGTGGGATGATTGTCCAGCGTCAGGAGAGCCTCGAGTACCGCCCGGCGCTGTACGGTCAATGGCCGCCCCGCCTTCCGGCATACCAGTGCTAGCTCTTGTATCCGCTTCGCCAATTCGTCCGGTTGCATGGAAGTCGTGTTGGTATATTATACCATTTGCAATTTAGTGTCAACCAGACACCGGGCTTGGTTTAGGATTTTCTGGATCCCGGCACCTCGCCTGCGTCCTGCCTTCTTAGCGCACCTTATTATCGCACGGCGCCGCGAATAGGAAACGTTTTTTCAACATTTCCTGCGGGAATAACCGTCCACGGAGCACTGGGGGCCTCACGCCGCATCGACCCCAACATTTCGCAGTTTCCTTGAGCAATCGGCAGCCATGATCAGAGCGTTTTTGCCAAACGGCTCGTGATAACACCGCCCTTTCCGCATGGTTTCATCCGCCAATGGATACCCTGTGGAAGAGACCGAAAAGGCACGCGGCGACTCCCGTAACGCGAATTCCCTAAGCCCGTTGCGACCGTGACCTTTCATCACGTCCCCAAGACTTGCCCGCCAACCGCCGCGTCCTCGATTGTCTTCTTCGAGTTCGCGACGTTCTGCGGGGGGAAAGGTCCGTACCAGCCTCGCACGGGTCGCCCATATAATATCCAATCACGCTGTTGCGACGATTGCACAAGAGGTTTCTCGCGGTAAACTCGCCATGAGCGACGATTCGCCCGGCCCCTCAAGATTCCAGCCCATCGCCGTGGCCGTTGTGTGCCGCGAAGATTGCGTGTTGGTGGGCGTCCGATCGACGGAGACTACCCTGGCTGGGATGTGGGAATTCCCGGGTGGAAAGGTGCGGGCCGACGAAACCTGGGAGGCCGCCGCGGCACGCGAAACGCTGGAAGAGACCGGCATCCCTGTGCGCATCCGCGACTTGCTCCACCTCACTCGCTGGAGTTATCCCCATGCGGCGGTGGAACTCCGATTCTTTCTCGCTGAACCGCAAGATGAGACCCCTCCCCATCCACCGTTTCGGTGGGTGCCACGCCGTGAGCTAGCGGCAGATCTATTTCCGCCCGCCAATCGCGATATCATCGGGCGTCTGCGGGGAGAATGAACCTCTCGTCGAGGCCTTTTCCCGGGGCAAGCTCGCAGAATCTGTCTCTACCACCACAAGGCTGCCCGCATACTCTCACTGAAATGCCCATTTCCTCGATATGAAACCAGCGACTGGGCAATTTTAACGGGCAGCGCAAGTCTGCCGGAATCTCCCTTGCCGGGAATGCCGATGGGTGAAAACGGGCAAGGAGTTGCGCTGCCGAGGCAGAAGGCCGGCAATCCGGATTTTTTTGTATGTAGCCCCCACCTGGCTAGCCTCCAGCAACGGATGAAGGGCACGACCACGAGGTTCGACGTGACTGAAACCGGGATGCAGAGCTATCACTACCGTTTCACCCGTACCATGATCGGCCTGCTCGGCGCCGGGATGTTGACCGCAATCGTGGCCGCGCCGGCTGCCATCGGCCAGTCGGCCAGCTTCAGCTCTTTTCGCACCATCGATTCACGGCGTGAGGGCGGCGTGCCCGGGGCTGTTGTTACCGCCTTGGCGGCCGAGCCGCGATCCGGATTGCTGCTGACGGCGGGCGACGACCGCAAGATTCGCGTGTATGGCGCGTGGGGCGAGCGGCTCCTCGTCGCCATCCCCACGGAGGAATGGGTCTATGCCTTGGACATCGACCCGACCGGGCAGCTTTTCGCCGCGGCGGATGGGACGGGATCGGTGACACTGGGAAGCCTCGCGAAGGCGAACTCGGCGAGCCGCGTCACACTTGCCAGCTCCGCCTTGCGAGCCATTCGATTTAGTCCCGATGGACGCTATCTCGCCGTGGCCGGTTTCGAGCCCAGGGTTTGGATGCTCGACGTCGGCACGGGTCGGGTGGCTGCGACCCTGCCTGGAGCCTCGGGCGACATTCGGGCGATCGCCTTTTCCCCGGATGGCAAATACCTGGCAGCCGGCGGCCGCGCCGGCGTTGCACGCCTTTGGAGCCGGCCCGACCTCCAGGCCATCGGCGACATACCTCTTTCCCCTCGACGCTTGCGGACCTTGACCTTTTCGCCCGACGGTTCTTCCCTCGTGGCGGGGGGCGATGAAGGCACCGTCGTTTTCTACGATCTTGCGAAACGCTCGTCGGTCGACCGATGGCAATCGCCTTCCGGCAGCGTTACGACGCTGGCGTTCTGCGGCCCGGACCGTCTCGCCATCGGCACCACCGACAACGAGATTTTGGTTTACGACCTGGTTGGGCGGTCGATCGTGGCCCAATTGCATGGGCACACGGGGACGATCGGTTGCCTTCATTGGTTGGCGGATCAAGGTGTCCTGGCCTCGGGCAGTTTCGATACCACGGCGCGATTCTGGCGATTGGATCGCGGTCCCGTCGTTTCCGAACGGCCCGGCGTTTTGCCCGAACCCCTGCGATAATCGCCCAGCCCGGCCGATGATTGCCGACGGTGCGCAGATGATTGCCGACAGCGCGCAGCCCCCGAGAGATCGGCGGCAAAATCGGCGGAGAACGGCCCTGAAAAGAACCACGGAATCGCGGTCAAGAGACATCGTTTGCCGATGTGCTGAAGCCGCGGCTTACAACATCTCGCTGAGGAACTGAACTCTGTCCCTCTGAAGAGCGGCACGTTTCGTAGCGAGCTGACCAAAGACCATGCTCCCACGGCAGCAAGGCCGTGAGAAAGACCGACACGGAGGTTCAACGTGAAATTGCTGCGCCACATCTGGAGTTCGCGACGTCCACGGCGATCGCGGAGCCATTCGCGGGTCACCACCGGGCGGGGTTATCGGCGCTGCCGCGTGGAAACCATGGAGCCGCGGCTCTATCTCTCTGCCTCGCCCATTCAAATTGGCATGGTTTATTACGAGGACGCCGGCGGAAACGATACCCTGCCCGACACCCTCGAAGTCACGTTTCAGGGTGGTGCCCCGGGGACCGAACTCACCCGGCTGGTCATCGAAACCGACAAATTGGGCGACGGCTTGACCCTTGGCGATACCTTTTTCGACACCGCGACGGGGGGGCAAGGCGCGTTCGGGGCTGCCCCGTTCTCCGTGGTTTCGCAATCGGGCATCGACGACTACCAGATTTCCGTCGAGGACGGCGGCACCACGTTGGTCCTGGAATTCACCGGCTTTCAGGCGGGAGACCGCTTCATCTTCTCCATCGACGTGGATGAGATGGGCTTCCTGGGAGCCAACGCCGTGGCGGAGGGGAACGAATTCGAAGGCTCACAACTGCATGTCGAGTTCGCCGCTCCACATTATTACGCCGCTTCGGGAATGGATATCTTCCGGGACGCTTACGATGCCCGATTGAGCCAGTCCGGACTGTCCCTACCGCCCGACAGTTATTCCCCACCAGCCGATGCACCCAATCCGGTTCGCACGGCGGGGTCCTTCCTTGCGCTGGAGCAAGTGCCGCTCCCTGCCGCCATCGCCGGAAAGGTCTTCGTCGATCCCAATCTGAACAACGATCTGGACTCCGGCGAGCTCGGACTGGCCGGGGTCGCAGTGCAGCTTTGGCGTAAGGAAGCGGGAAGCTACCACTTCGTGTCGGAAACCGTGACCGACTCGGCCGGGAATTACCGCTTCGATGATTTGGCGCCCGGCACCTACCGGGTGACAGAACTTCAGCCGGGCGGTTATTTGAGCGTGGGGGCACGGGCGGGAAACGTTTCTGGCCACAGCCGCGGCACCGTCATCGATGCCGATACCATCGCCGACATCAGCCTGCTTGGCGGCGAGGAAAGCTTGAACAACGATTTCGCCGAGGTACAACCGGCCTCACTATCCGGCCACGTCTATCACGACGCCAATGACAATGGCCTGCGCGAGAGCGGCGAGTCGGGCATATCGGGTACGACGACCCGCATCATCCGCCAGGCAGACGCCTTCGCCCCGACGATGGCCTACGAGACCACTACCCAAAGCAACGGTTTCTGGAGCATATCCGATCTTTACCCCGGCATGTATGAGATCGAAGAGGTCCAGCCCAGCGATTATCTCGACGGTCAAGACTCCGCTGGAAGCTTGGGAGGGACCGCGAATTCTCTGCTGGATCAGATCACAGGGGTCCAGGTGCCGGCCGCGGGCGCAGGGACGGATTACGATTTCGGCGAATTGCTCCCCGGCTCGCTGAGCGGGTACGTGCACTTGGGCCTGAACGCGAATTGCAACTTCGACGCTGGTGAACCGATGCTCTCCGGCGTGACCGTGCAATTGTTGAATGCCCAAGGCGAGGTCATCGCCACGGCGTTGACGGATGCCCAGGGGGCCTATCGCTTCGATGGCCTGGCGCCGGGCACGTACGGCTTGCAAGAGATGCAACCGGCGGGCTATTTCGACGGCTGCGAGCATCCAGGCACGGCCGGCGGCGAGCGGACGGCTGACGATCGCATCACCGGCATCGTGCTAGGTTCGGGCGTACAAGCCACAAACTACGTGTTTGCCGAAATCCCGCCAGCGCGGCTCTCCGGCTATGTTTATGAGGATAACGACGCCGACGGCTGGAAGGATCCGGACGAACAGGGTATCGAGGGCGTCCGCGTCGAACTCCGCGACGCAGAGGGAAACCCCACCGGTCTGTTCACGGTGACAGACGCGTCGGGCTACTTCGAGTTCGCGCACTTGCGGCCGGGCGAATACCAATTGACGGAGGTACAGCCGGAAGGGTATCTCGACGGTATCGACCAGGCGGGCACGGCGGGCGGCGTGGCCCAAAACCCCGGCGACAGCATCTCGGCCATCCCGCTTGCCCCGCAGGCAAACGGTGAGAACTATCTGTTCGGCGAGATTCGCCCCGCTCAGCTTTCCGGCCGCGTCTTTGCGGACCAGAACCTCAACGATGCCTGGGACACTGGAGATCTACCCATCGCCAACGTCGTCGTGCGGCTGCGAGACGCGACCGGAGCGATCGTCGCATCCACGGTAACCGACAGCGAAGGGCGATACCTCTTCGACGGTTTGGCCCCGGGTTACTACGCCGTAGAGGAAATCCAACCGGCAGGCTATCTGGACGGGCCGGACTTCGTCGGCACGGCCGGTGGCAGGCCTCTCGGCAACGATCACATGGGGGAGATCAAGCTCGTGCCGGGCACCCAGGGACGGAATTACGACTTCGCGGAGGTCGTCCCGGGTTCGATCTCGGGCCATGTATTCCAAGACGGGCCGGCCGTCACCTATGCCTGGGGCACGACGCCGCCCGACCCTTACGCCCTTCGCAATGGTGTGTTGACACCCGACGACGTGCCCCTCGCCGGCGTGGAGCTGCGGCTCGCCGACGCGTTTGGCCGCGAGATTCTCGACGCCTCGGGCAATCCCATTGTCACTCGAACCGATGCCCGAGGCTACTTCCAGTTCAAGGGTCTCCGGCCTGGGAGATATACGGTGATCGAGGTCCAGCCGGCAGGCTACGAGGACGGCCTCGATTCGGTGGGGACCTTGGGGGGCATCGCCTTCAATCCGGGCGATCCCGCGGCCCTGGCGATCCTGGACGAAATGTTGATCGATCCGCGGAACGATGCGTTGGCTCGGATCGAATTGCCTGCCGGTGGGTCGGGCGTGGAATACAACTTTGCCGAGGTTCTGATCACGACGATTCCACCGTGGTTTCCGCCGAATGTGCCCCCCGACAGCCCGCCGCAGGTACCGCCTGCAGTCGTCTTGCCGCCGCCTTCACCACCACTGGTGGTGCAGCTTTCTCCGGTCGCCCCGCAAGCCCCTGAGCTGCCGAAGTTTGCCGGAAGTAGCGGGGGCGTGGATTACACTTGGCACATCAGCGTCATCAATGCGGGTTATCCGCGGCATGAGACGGATGGACTGCGGCAGACGGTGATCCACGAGGCATCGTTCTTCAATCCCGCCACCTGGCAGGGATTACCTATGGATCGCGCCCTGTGGATGCTGGCCGACGCCGATGGTTCGCTCGTGACGAAGTTCCGTTTCGGCACGGAGGGCGGCATGCCCTTGACTGGTGATTTCAATGGCGATGGGCGCTATGAGATCGCGGTATTTTTCTCGGGCATGTTTTTCATCGACCTCAACGGCAACGGCATCTGGGACGAAGGCGACCTTTGGATTCGCCTGGGCAAGGACGGCGACCTGCCAACCACGGGCGACTGGGATGGTGACGGCAAGACGGACGTGGCGATTTTCGGGCCGACGTGGACTGGCGACGATCGGGCCCTGCGCCACGAGCCGGGCCTGCCCGACGCGCTCAACGCGCAGCCCACTACCCGGGCAAAAAACCTCCCGCCTTTACCCACCCAAGCCCCCGACGGATACCGCGTCTTGCGTCGCGGGCCGCACGCTCCCGACCGCGCCGACCTGATCGATCACGTATTTCGGTTTGGTGAACCGGGCAACGCCCCTGTCTCGGGCGACTGGAACGGCGACGGTATCGCCACGATCGGTGTCTTTCGCGGCGGCGTATGGTATTTGGACGTGGACGGAGATGGCCGATGGAGCAATGCCGATTTGGCCGTCCCCTTCGGTCAAGTTGGTGACGTTCCCGTTGTCGGAGACTGGAATGGCGACGGCATCGCCGATCTGGGCCTGTTCCGCCGCAGGACTTTTCTGCTCGACACGGACGGAGACCGCGCCCTGACCGCTCGCGACCGCGTCTTCGCCCTGGGGCAAGCCGACGACTCCCCCTTCGCCGCGGACTTCAACGGCGATGGGATCTGGGAAGTGGGCGTTTACCGCTTCGATCACGCCGCCAAGCAGGACGACACGCCGCCTTTGCAGGCCAGCGCCCCCAGCTCCGCGGTCGGATCGCCGCATCCTGGCCAGGACCAGGATTCGTCCAGTCCGTCTCCGGACAATGGTACCTTGGAGGATGGGCGCGAGGCCGCCGCGGCTAACGAGTAACCGGCACGGCCGATTCCTGACGGGTAATCGGTACGGTGGATTGCTGACGGGTAACCGGCAGGGCCTATTTTATTGCTAACGCGTAACCGGCACGGCCGCTTGCCACCCAGCCTTGAGCTGCTCGCTCAACTTCCCCCGGATCTCCCGGTATTCCGGTTGGTCCGCGAGATTCACGTTTTCCTGGGGATCGTTTTCGTGATCGTACAATTCTACCGCCAGCGGCTCCCCACCCTTGCGTCGCCGCCATTCGGTGTAGCGAAATCGCTCGGTGCGCATGGTGTATCCCATGGCGGCGCCGCGAGGATACTGGCTGAACGCCGCCGTCTTCCAGGGGCGATTCGGTTCTTCCAGCAGCGGCCCCATGCTGGTACCTTCCAAACCCTCCGGCAACGGGAGTCCGCATAACTCGCACAAGGTGGGGTAGATATCCACGAACTCGACCAAGGCCGACGACTTGGCGCCAGGGTGTTTTTGGCCCGGCACTCGCAAGATCAAGGACACTCGCGCGGCCGACTCGAAGTTGGTGTGTTTGCACCACAACCCGTGATCGCCCAGATGCCACCCATGATCCCCACAGAGGATGACCACTGTATTGTCTTCGAGACCGAGTTCGTCCAAGGCGGCCATCAAGCGGCCGATTTGGGCGTCAATGTAGCTCACCGCGGCATAATAGGCGCGGATTAGATCCCGGGCTGTTTCATCGGGCAAAGGGCCTTTGGCTGGTATGCCCTTGTACGCCCGCAATTCGCCCCAAGTGGACAGGGCAATCGAGGGGCAATCTCGGGGCGGACGCGGGTTGGTTGCCAAAGTGATTTCGTCCCGCGGATACAGGTCGAAATACCGCTTCGGCGCCACGAACGGCAAGTGCGGCCTTTGATAGCCGACGGCCAGGAAAAACGGTCGATCCTGAAGCTCCCGCAGCCGTCGTATGGCCTCGTTGGTGGTTTCACCATCGGGCAAGGCATCATCCGCCACGTCAGGGTCTTCCCAGGCGGGACCGCGGGCACGCCATTTGGGCGAGGTTGTCCGCAGCACCACCCCCGTCTTGGGGTCGCGCTCCAGCACCTCGACCGCAGGACCTTTTTCGCGTTGAAGCCGTGCGGTTTCCTCGGCCAGCGCGGCCCGTGTTTCTGGCTTGCCATAGGTCGGCTGGGTCGGATGCCAGTGCCGCACGCTCCAGCTTGACGGATCGTCCAAGCCGTTATGATAGATCTTGCTCAGGCCCTGCACCTGGTAGCCGTTGTTTTTGAAATGCTGCGGCAGAGTCACCACATCCGGTAGCACCTTGCGAAAGTGCGTTTGCAGATCGTAAACGCGTGTGGTGTCCGGCCGCCGCCCCAAGAGTAACGAGGTCCGCGAGGGACTGCACACCGCTTGCTGGCAATACGCCCTTTCGAACGAGATGCCTTCCGCAGCCAAGGCATCGATGTGCGGCGAGTGGATGTGCGAAGCCCCGTAGCACCCCAGCTCGGGCTTCAGGTCGTCCACCGCGATGAATAGCACGTTGAGTCTTCGCGGGGCATCTTCTTCCGCCTGGACGGCCGCAACGCAAATCCCCGCCACCAGAGCCACGCACTCCAGCGCCACGCACAAAAGTTTTAGTGAGCATTCACGGGGGTCTGTAGAGCGACCACAGAACACCACAATATAGACG
>DYLS01000305.1 GCA_020721965.1 Blastopirellula marina
CATCTGGGACGCGGAACACGGCTGGAATGTGCTTGGCAGTCTCATCATTCAAGAATAATCCGCCCGGTGCGGTCGTTCAAATTTCATATCTCAAAGGAGTTTCTACATCATGCGTAAGACTGTACCATCGTTGTTCTTACTCATCCTGCTTTTATTGAGCGCGCGCCAACCCGCGCCAATTGCCGCTATGTCGACTGTCCCCTTGCCGCGCCTGTCTGACGCGCCCGCGCCTGCCACTGTTTCCCCAAGCATCCCCGCTCCGGCTACCCTCACCACCGGTCAAAGTTCACTTCCTGCCGAAGTGCAAGGCAATTCCTACTATGTCTCGACCTCCGGCAGCGACTCCAGCGGGGATGGGAGCCTCGCCAACCCATTCAGAACGATTGCGCACGCCTTATCCTTGGCTGCGGCAGGCGATGAAATCGTCCTGCGCGGCGCGCCCGCCCTGACCAATAACCTTTACCAGGAAAGCGTGCGCATCCAACTGCCTAACATCACCCTGCGCTCGCAGGACGGGGAATGGGCCGTGATCAGTTGCCCGGTGGATGATGAAGACATCGCCAGTTGCGTCCGCTTCGATGTGGACAGTTCGGGGGGCGCCTGCAGCGGGTGGAGGTCATCGGGGGGTATTACTACGGCGTCAAGTTCGAGACGCGCTGGGACTGGGGAGATCCCAACAACCGCACCGGCGCCTCGAACATCCTGCTCGAAGATGTGAAGATCCACGATACCGGCAATGCAGCCATCAAGATCACTCCCGGCTGCGACAACATCACCATCCGCCGTGCCGAGTTATACAACACGGGACTGACGGTCCGGCCCGACAGCGCCGAGGGCATTGATAACGTCAACGGCGACCACATGGTGGTGCAGGACTCTTACATTCACGACATTGCCGGCACCGGCCTGTACTTCAAGGGCGGCGCTATGGACTGCGTGGTGGAGCGGAACAGGATCGAACACACGGGCACGGCGTGCTCGCCCCAGGATCCGTGCGGGGGCGGTGTCTTCGTGGGTTTCGATACCAGTCCGGAGTACTTTGATCTCACCGTCAACCCTCAGTACTACGAGAGCATCCGTGGGATTGTGCGCAACAACCTCATCAGTGACACCCGGTTGGCCGGCATCGGCCTGTATGGCGCCAAGGACGCCCAGGTGCTGAACAATACCCTCATCGACACCGCGCAGGACGCCCACAGTCCGATCTACTTTGGCATCACCTTCCAGGATTGGGAGCCCGAGGCCGGGCGGCCGCCCTCGGTCAACCCGCTCATCCGCAACAACCTTGTCTTTCAATCCGACGGGTTGCCGCGCGACTGCGTCTATATCCGCTACTCGGACGACCTGGGGGGACTCTCCGCCTTGACCGGAATGCCGAACATGGACTACCACATCTACTACCATGCCAACACCTGCACCTTCACCGACCGACGGCCCGACTCCCTGCTGGATGAGGGAACCTTCGCACAGTGGCAGGCGCACATCGGCGGCGACACCCACAGCCTGACGTCTGACCCACAACTCGCCACGAACGGCAGCCTGACTGCAAATTCTCCGGCCATTGATGCCGGCGATGGCGCCTATTGCCCCTCTCCCGACCTGAACGGAGCGC
>DYLS01000130.1 GCA_020721965.1 Blastopirellula marina
ACCCACGTTCTAATAACAACTTAAGCAATTAGCATGAGGGAAGTTTGGGTTAAAAAATCCGGGACAATCCTTTTGAATTTCGATTGCTCGGCCCGACATTGATACTATCGTTGATACTTTTGTTGACGGTCGTCGGGGTCTTTTTCGTCGTTAGGCGGCTCGGTTTTGAAATGGGACGCTTGCCCGGGGATCTTGTCTTGCGGGGCCGTGGCTGGTCCTTCTATTTTCCGATTGTGACGTGCGTTTTGCTCAGCATCGTTTTGACAATCGTCTTGAACCTTATTGCTCGCTGGTGGCGGTGATCCTGAATCAACGGCATGATTTCGAAAACGGTGCGCAAGCCGACAGGTTTATGGGAAAGTGGCGAACATGGACGGTATCCTTGCTTTGGATCGGCCCGGCGGCCACGGAAGGCACGAGCTAGCTCCCTTGCGTGTCGCTATTTTATCCACGCAACGGGATTGGGGTGGCGGTGAGGCCCAAGGAGAACTCTTGGCTCGCGGTTTGGTGGAGCGCGGCCACGGGGTACTGCTTTTGGCGCCGCGGCAATCGGCATTCGCAACAAAATGTCTGCCGGCGGGCATCGCAAGGGCACATTTTCAACACAATGGCTTGGTTGCTGCCTGGCAGATCAGACGTGCCATCCGGCGATTTCAACCGCACGTGCTTTACTGGAATGATCCCCGGGCGGCACTCTTCGGCACGCTGGCGTGCCTGGGTTGCAACGCTGCTCGCATTGCCACGAAACGCACTTTTTTCCCACTCCGCTCCGTGATGCTGTATGAACGGTTTTGCGATGCCGTGATCTGTTCCTCTTCCGCCATCGTGCGTGTTTGCAGGGATGGTGGCGTGGCCTCCCGCAAGCTGGTATTGATTTATGATGGAGTGTCGCCAGAGCGAATCCGACAAGCAAATCGTGCTCGCGGTCGTGAGGAGCTGCGGCGATTGTTGCCCCGTTCCAGTGCCTTCCCGGGAGCTGTGCTTCTCATTGCCGTCGGTAAGCTGACCCATGTGAAAGGTCACGCGTTCCTAGTCGACGCCTTTCGCTCCCTCGCCGCGAAGAGGTCGGACCTGTTTTTGACGATTGTGGGGGACGGTGAGCTGTTCGCACCGCTTTCCCGAAAAATCGCCGAGGCCGGGCTGAGCGACCGCGTAGCTCTGGCAGGATTTCGAAACGACGTGGCCGACCTGCTGGTTGCAAGCGATGTCTTTGTATTTCCGTCTCTCGCCGAGGGGCTGGGCACCTCGGCGATCGACGCCATGCTCGCAGGCCTGCCGGTCGTTGCTTCGGATGTTGGTGGCATTCCCGAGTTGCTCTCGCCGAGGTGCGATAATTGGCCGGGAACGCTGGGTTGGCTCGTGCCGCCCCGAAACAGCGACGAGCTAGCGAAGGCAATCTGGGCCGCCGTGAATCTTTCCTCCCAGGACCGCGCTCGCCTCGGGGCCGCAGCACGGGAAACCGCGGAGCGGTTTTTTGTCGCCGATCGCATGGTGGACGAGAATCTGCAAGTCTTCAGGGCACTTCTCGATGCCAAAAGGGCCGAGCGGTAGCACCGGGATACCGGGGCACCGGCCACGGGCAGCAAATCCGCTGAAAGCTCGCATGTTTTCAGGGGGCGTTGTGAACAGGAACGATGAGCCGATTGGTGGATCGCTTCACCATGCTGACCGTCCGAGTATAGCCATGCGCCGCACTTCTCCCATCTTTACGATCACTTGAGCTTGGCCGTCGTTCGAGCAAGGGGTGGCTTCGCCCCAGCAAGTTCGGCCATCATCGAGCCAGCAGACTGCCACCGTGGCTACCGGGGCGGTTGGAATTGGACTTGCAGGAATTGGGCGGGTTGGATAAATAAACGTCCGACAGGAAGTTTTGCTGCCTTTTGCAGCCTGGTTGCCAACTCCGACTTCCGACTCACCTCATACTCCATTTTTTGCCGCGACGGACCAGAAAGGGATGACCGCAATGCGTCTTGGGGCTGCCCTGTTTTTGCCAGCCGCATTGGTTGCGGCGGGGGTGTTGGGCTGCGCCCAAAACCAGTTCACGGCCTCTCAAAATGCGGCCATTCAGCAGCAACAGGCTGCCTTGAGTCGGCAGTTGGAAGAGACCCAGACCCGCTCTGTCGCGCTGGATCGCGACAACCAACAGTTGCAATCCATGCTGGCTCAGGCCAACCAACGCGCCCAGATTCTGGAGAACCAACTTGCCGTGGTGCAACGGCAGTTGAGCGATACAGCCAATCAAGTAACTCAACTGCAAAAAGAAAAGGAGGATGCCGAACGGCAGGTCAAGACGCTGAATGCGTCCCTTCAGCGATCCGGTAGCGTCAGCATCCAGCCGAACAATAGTCTGAGCCAAGCCCTGCCGGCAGTGAATATCCCGGGAGTTCAGGTACGGAGAGATGGCGACGTGGTCCGCGTCGAATTACCCGCCGACCAGTTGTTCGTGCAGGGCGTGTTGCAGTTTCGCCCCGATGCCGTTCCGCTATTGACGGCCGTTGGAGCGGAGATCGCCCGGACCTATCCCAACCAAATCATCGGCGTAGAGGGGTTTACCGACACCGGTCCTCTAAGCTCTGCCACCTGGAAGAACCACTTGCAAATGTCCGTATCTTGGGCCGCGGCAGTGCAAGATGCGCTAGTATCGCGAGGGATCTTTCCGGCGGAGCAGCTCTTTGTGGCCGGGCACGGCGCTTCACACCCGGTCATGTCAAACGCCACGGAGGCTGGCCGGTCCCGAAACCGGCGGGTCGAGCTGGTCGTTTATCCAGAAAAGCGCTCATCGTAAACCAGCAACGGCTACCAGCAGGCATGGCGTGCCGCGGACAGGGAAGCGGCTGGCCTTCCGAGACCAGAACATCTTTCGACTACGGCAACGTCGCGGCCCAGGCTTGGGAGAGCCTATGTGCTCCGCGCCTCCACCGCTTGGCACCTCCGCGTTGGGCCGCCTTCAGTCCTGGATCGCAAAGTCCGCCCGATTCCATCCCGATTGCATTCGGATTGAATCCCGATTGCATGATCTGCGCGGCATGGATTGCGAAGCGTTACGTCCCATCACCATAAGATGATGTTGAGCCAGGCAGATAACCTTGCGCTGAAGTGCTGGCGCGAGAGCCGCATTTATCCTCTTACTGGACTCTTGCAAACGGTTCGCTCTTCATCCGAGGGAGGGCGATAAACTAAAACTCTGGGTAATTCGGAGAAACAAGAAAGACTGTTTTCGCAGTAAACTACCGTCCTTCTTCAATCCAGCGACCTGAGAGCGGAGCTTGTGAACCCAACTTGCAAAAGTCCAGTCTTTACTCCGAAGAAATGGTTTGGATCAGCGATTCCTCTTGAACATCGTCGGAAACGAGTCGGACAACCACGGGGCCGTTCACGTTTTTCACGATTTCGAAGAAATCATTGGGTCGGCTGACCCCTTTACCTGCCACGTGGGTGATGATATCTCCAGCACGTAATCCGGCCCGCCAGGCAGGACTATCTTCGTCCACTTCCTTCACCGCGACGGCGTTCAGCGTGGGCGGGAAAAACCAGGCACCGCCGTCGCGATCGGGCCCTATCGCGGAGACATATTCGAGCGACATGCCACGCCATTTCCGCGGTGGCGATGTGACGATCTTCTGGCCACGGACCGGATACTTAGTGAGAGCGACATCAACCTGAAAACTCTGTTCGCCGCGTATTACGTCGAGGCGGACGCGTCCATCCGCCGGTTGACTTCCGACCCAGAGCACCAGACCATCTTGATCGTAGATGGCCTGACCGTCGACGGCCGTGATGACATCGAGCGGTCGCAGGCCGGCGAGGTCGGCGGGGGTCCCCGGTACAACACGGTCCACCCGCGTCCCGCGAGCGCCTTGTAATCGCTCGGCCAGTGGCAGGGCGTCCGGTTGGAGGCCGAGAAAACCGTATTCCACTTCCTCGCCACGCTTGAGCCGATCCAAAGCCCGACGAAACGTGGCATCGACGGGATACGCGTAGCCGGCGGCCTTTTCAAAGCCGGGAGCGAACGGCAAATCGGTGAGCAGACCTACCATCTCGCCCGACAGATTGATCAGCGCACCACCATTCGTATTGAAGCTGAGCTTGGCATCCGTCTGGATCAGCGTCCCGAAATGATGGATGGTGGGCTTTCCCGTCGGTTCCGTTTCCGTCGGATTGAGCGGGGCTTTGCGATGGAGATTCGATACGATCCCCCAACTCGCGCTTACCTGGCCATCCTGCGCGACGGCATAGGGATTTCCGAGCGCGATCACGAATTGGCCCTTCCGTAGACGCTCGGCCGACCCCAGCGGAATCGGCACCAAGTCGGAGGCCGTGACTGCCAGGACGGCCAGATCGCTGCGTGGGTCGGCGGCCTTCACATCCGCTTTGAAGATTCGGTGGTCGCTGGTGGTAACATAATATTCACAGTCCTGCCCCAAGAAACGATAGACCGTGACGATCAAACCAGAGGCGTCCACGACGACGCCGGCCGCGTACTCGCTGACCGCCAGGCCCTGCTCGGCGGGCAAAAGCCCGGCCCCTGCTCCGAACAGTCCGAAAGGATCCGGGCGGGGTTCCAGGTTCATGATTTCCCCAGGTTTGGGACGCTGAACCCTGGCCACGGCGACAACGGATTTTTCGGCACGGGCTATGGCCTGAACCATGACATTTTCCATAGCGGTCAAAAGCTGCAAGGGTTGCGACTGCTCCCCCGCTTCAGCTCCGGCTTGTGCCCAAGCCCGTTGGCACTTCCCTACCGTGGCCGAGAACCCCATCACAGCCGCGCAGCCGATCAGCACCCCAATAAGGCTGATCCTGTGGGACACTTTCCGCAAGCCATCTCCCGAACCGAGGTGAAAATGAAAACGTGCGGTGAGCATCAGCTTTCCATTCTCCGGTCTATCATTCACAATGGCCGGCAAACGAACGGCCCAAGAGCTAGCTAGACGATTTGACGCTTTTCATCGCCGGTGCCAGGGCCAGCGGGTGCCGCTGTGGTCCGCCGCCCCTGGGGACGGGACCACGAGGCTCGTTACCTCGCGGGCTCAGACGTCCTAGCGAAATGCGTATGGCTTGGGTACTGCTAATTCGGCGGCAGGCCAGCCGGGGCCGCCTTATACTCTCTCTGAATCTTCCTCGATTTCCAGAAAACACTCAATAACCGTGGGAACTCCCCCCGACCGATCTAGGCCAGCGTCGCCGGTGCTGGGCTTGCCCGAAGCGAGTGGCGAACCATCGAAATCGACCGTCAAGCGATTCACGGGCAACAACTGTCCCTCGACTCGCCACCGCAGCCGCACGGTCCAAGAACCCGAATCTGTGGGCATGTCGGTAGTAGTGCCGCTCATCGTTGGGAGGAGCTTGTCGTTCAATACGATCCGAGCGGGTGGGGCCGAGGTGTGCAAGGCAAGATACACGCGGCTCCGCGGCCCCAGTCCGGTCGGTGAATGGAAGACACGCTCGTAGCCCAGCGATGGCGTCGCCATCTTCCTCCAGGCCGACGTCAGTCGCATACGGTGTGTCTGCACAAGGTGGAACCCTCTAGCAACCAGGCAGTAAAGACAGCAGTCTGTTGCCCCGCCACACGGCTAGCCATGCTGTAATGAATTGTAGCATGAGCGATCGCCAAAATAGCACCGTCGTGCGATGGGAGGCTCTCCACCAACGCGGGGTGTGGGGGGCCAGCGACCGAGTGACGCCCAGCACAGACGCCCAGCACAATGGAAGAGACCCGCCCTTAGCTGCGTGCAAGCCGGGCCTTGAGCCCGCTATGGATCCAGGCTATTCCCGTCGTGATGGGGAGTCGTTTTCGGTTGTTTTCGCGCCTCGCGGCAGAAAGAGGCTTGGCAAGAGCGATATGCCCAAGATACCCCCCACCACAGCCAAGGATACCCACGGATTGATCAAATGATCGTGACAGTGGGCGAACGTGACGGCTGCATACTCGGCTGTCATTTTTAATCCGATGAATACGAGCACCACGGCCAAACCGTAGTGGAGATATCGAAATCGCTCCAATACTCCCGCCAGGAGAAAATACAAAGCCCTTAGTCCCAGAATGGCCCCGATATTGGACGAATACACGATGAAGGGATCCCGCGAAATACCCAACACCGCCGGGATGCTATCGACCGCGAAGAGCACATCGGTGCTCTCGATCACCAAGAGTACGAGTAACGCGGGAGTGGCATAAAGCAGCCGCTCTCGCCAAAGGAGAAAGCGGTCGTATCGGATTTCTGGCGTGATTCGGATGACGCGCCGCGCGAGTCGGAGAACGATATTTTTCTCGGGATGCACCTCTTCGCCGGATGCAAAGGCCAATTTGGCCCCTGTGTAACATAGGAATAACCCGAAGACTGCCATCAGCCAGTCGAATATCCGCATGAGTTCGACGCCCGCCACAATAAACGAGCCGCGGGTGGCAATAGCGCCTAAGATTCCCCAGAAAAGAATTCGGTGCTGGTATCGGATATCGACTCCGAAATAGCGAAAGATCACTGCGAAGACGAACAGATTATCCACGGAGAGGGATTTCTCGACGACGTAGGCGGTCAAGAACTTGATTCCAGCCTCCGAGGACTGGTGAAGGCGATATCCCCACCACCAGACGTATGCGTTAAAGGCCAGGGCCGCGCTAATCCAAAAAATGGACCAGTATAGGGACTCGCGAATCGAGGGGGCGTGCTCCTTGCGATGGAACACATACAGGTCCAACACGAGGCCCAAAAATACGGCCGCGATGAACAGACACCAGTGCCACCAGTGGATGTCGAGCAGGTTCTCTACCACGTTTGTTTTTGGTTCCGATTGAGGAAAGACGTTTTGTGCCTTGTTAAGAAGGGCGGAATCCAGACAAGCTTTCAGAATAGTCTGGCGCAACGCTGGGGAACAGGAGCGGTAGAGGACGTGCGGTGGACCACGCCACGCGAGGCAAGGTCAGCTTTGGCGCGTCGTTAGGACCTGTAAAACTTCTTGCACCACCCGCTGGACGACGGCTCTATCCGAGGTCGTCGCTGCGGTGTCGCCTGCGACGAGCGATGGTTCTCGCTCAGATTCGAAACCATCTTCTCGTAGCAAGGTCTCGATCGTGTGTGCCAGATGACTCAGCGAATCGGTTTGTCGTGGCGATAAGGGTTGCCGACTTTGTCCCATGTGGAAGCCGCGCGCTGCGGCACCGATGCGGAAGCCCTCCGGAAAGTCAGCCGCGTAGAACAAGGCATCCACGTACTGTAGCACCCGATACTGCCAACGACGTGCGTCGTCCCATCGGCCCTGTCGCGCGGCGTCGTACAAGGCCCGCGTAATCTCGGGAACCACTCCGGCGCTGGCGTTCGTGCCGCCGTCGCAGCCTAGCATCAACATGGGGACCAAGGCCGTATCCCAGCCCGTCAGAAAGGCAAAGTCAGGGCGTCGTGGGCGTATAGTGGAGATCAGACGCATCATTTGGGAGATGTCGCCCGACGAATCTTTTATGGCAATAATCTTGGGAAACTCTTCCGCGAGTCGCACAACGGTCGGTACGTCGATCGGGGATGTCAGCATGGGCATGTTGTAAACGGTCACGTCGACCGGCGTGCGGGAGGCTATTTCCGCGAAGTAGGCGTAAATGTTGTCTGGCGACAAGCGATAGTAAATGGGCGAGACGATGGCGACGGCGCGAACCCCCAAGCTGTGATAATATTCGCAGGTGGCTAGCGTCTCCTTGACATTGGCTTCGGCGGCGCCAGCTAATACGGGAACCCGACCGGCCGCCTGCTCGACGGTGATCTCGATGATGCGGCGACGCTCTTCCGGTGTAAATCGCACGAATTCACTGGTCGAGCCGTTTGGGTACAATCCATGCACCCCTTTTGCGATGAGCCAATCAATGTAGCGGCGAAGCTCGGAATCATGGATCTGGCCACGATCGTCGAGAGGAACCATATTGGGAACGAAAATGCCGGCAATTGGCGGTTGGTGCGTCATGAGTTCCCTCAAATCGTTGATAGTCTGGCGTCCACGTAGGTCGATCTGCAAAAATAGAAAGCAAGGCCCTGAAGGATGGATAGTCCTTTTTTGGCGCCTGCCGGGATAGATAGGAAATCGTACCACCATTATCCCTGATTTCCCACTCTTGTTAAGATAGGGCGAATTACATCTTTGGGCAAACGAGTAGGCTGCCGATCTCCCCGCAGTCTGACTTCGAGATGCCGGATCCGGACACTGCGTTTGAGAGCAGGCATGCTCACTTCATCGAAGAGGGGTTTGGGAATTGCAGCCGGAGCCGTTATTCTTTACACGGCCGCGTTTTATGCTGCGCCACTGACCGGAGTATCTGAGATACTGGGACAGCCGCTTCGGCGTGGCCAGGTCTTTCAGTACCTCTTCATTCCCGATGAAATCATCCGTTCTTGGTTCGGAAACGGAGGAAGTTGGAGTCTGGCCGACCGTTTGCCACCGTTCGCGGTTGCCTGCGCCGTCATTATGACGGCATGGGCTGCGGGTGATTTGGCAATGCGGCTTGTCGGGGTGGGTTCTCTCTGCGGACGCAAGGAGCGACTCGTATTGGCGACCGCAGTTGGCCTGAACCTTTACTCCACAGCCGTTCTCATCTTAGGGCTTTTCGGATTGATCGGTTCGCGAACGCCGCTTTTTCTGTTGAGCGCCGGAATCTGGTTCGTAGCACTTGCGTTTCGCGCTCGCGGTTGGAAAGGAATTGGCGGCAAAAAGGGGGTAGCGAAACCGGTGGAAGAGCCTCAGGTCGCGGAACACCCTACATATTGGGGGGGCAATTGGTTGCTGGGGCCAGTCATCGTTGGCCTGTTGATCCTGCTATTAGGCGTGCTCCCCCCCGTCGATTTTGACGTCAGAGAGTACCATTTGCAGGCGCCGAAGGAGTTCTATCAGGCCGGTAAAATCGATTTCCTCCCTCACAACGTCTACGCCAATATGCCCCTTGGTGTGGAAATGCAGGCCCTCGGGGCAATGGCCCTCTCCCGAGACGTTCTGACCGGTGCATTAGCGGGCAAGATTGTCATCGCCTTTTTCGGCCTGATCCTGATAGCCGCGGTCTACGTGGTGGCCGACAAGTGGGGTGGCAAGTCTCGTGCCATCGCCTCGTCACTGGTGGTTGCCTCGACTCCGTGGGTAATCCAAGTCTCCGCGGCGGGATTGAATGACGTGGCCTTTGCGGTTTATTGCTTTTTGGCCTTTTACGCGATGACACACGCATGGGAGCAGCTAGGGCACAGCCCCCCGGCTCCGCGCGCCCACAACGTGGGGCTGCCTCACAGTTTGAGTATACCCCGGGCTGCTCTGGCCTGGCTGGCGTTGGCCGGTTACCTGGCGGGGGCCGCGGCATCCTGTAAATACACCGGCTTGATTTATTCGCTCGCTCCATTGACCGCCTTGTTGTGGATGAGATCGCCTTTGTGGCGAAATCGCCAGGCGATGATGGCGTCCGTGGTATTTTTTGCCGGGATCGGCCTTGGTGGCGGAGCGTGGTACGTCAAGAACGCCGTCTTGTGCGGTAATCCCACTTACCCACTGCTCTACCGCTTCTTCGATGGCGAAGGCTGGGATGAGCAAAAAAACGATCGCTGGACCCGCGTGCACTCGCCGCCGGACGATTCCCCCTCGAGCCTTGTTCGAGATGTAGGACGCGTCACATTGACCAGCGACTGGCTCGGTCCACTCCTGTGGCCGTTTGCGCTAGTCAGCCTGACCTTCAGGGGCGAAAAGAACGCCTCATACAAGTATCTTTGGGTGATGATCGCCTGGCTCCTATTTGCATGGTGGTCCTTGACCCATCGCATCGATCGCTTCTGGCTCCCCCTAATTCCCTTCGTTGCGGTTGCGGCCGGCGACGGCCTGCACTTGATGGCGGACTCGCGCCGCTGGCGGTGGGTGGGATACGCCGCCGTCGTTCCTGCCCTTTTCCTAAATGTGCTTATAAGTTCCGCAGGTATTTGTAGTTACAATCGGATACTGGCCCCGCTCCGCGAGCTTTGGGACGACCCCAATCGCATCGGTGAAGTGCATCTCATGCTGAATCGAATGTGGCCAAACCAGTTTTCCGGACGACTCCTTGCCGTGGGGGATGCGGCCGTATTCGATCTGCAAATGCCGGTGCTCTACGCTACGTGTTTTGACGACCAACCTTGGGACACGCTCACCCGAAATCGTTCTCCTCGGGAGATCCACGCAGCCTTGCGGCAAGCCGGTATTGGGTGTGTGTTTGTCAATTGGGCCGAGATTGCCCGCTATCGCTCGCCTGGCAACTACGGTTTTACAGGGGAAGCAAAGCCCGAGCAGTTCCACAATCTAGTTCGTGCCCGCGTCCTCATTCCGGTTCTCATGCCTCGGCGAAGCCCCGGCGAGGTCTTTCAAGTCAATACGGACTACGATAAACGAGCGACCGACGAACGGCGGCGGGAAAGGTGACAATCTTCTCTTGCCCGGAAAGTTTTCCATTCCATCGCAGCCCCGTGGCTCATGGGGTGTAGGAAATCCGTCGTCGTTCCAGAAAGCAGCTTGTCACAAGCGGCGCCATAGTTGGGGCTCCCAAGCGAAAACTGCCTCTGAGCCCCCCCATAGAACCCATCGCTGGTGGGTGTATGGCAGAAGAAATTGGAAAATCTTTCCCTATTATCTCAGTTTCTCAGAATTTCAGGCAAGTTGTTGGCAGAGTTTGCCGATTATTCCGACAAAAGCGATGGCGA
>DYLS01000131.1 GCA_020721965.1 Blastopirellula marina
CCCCCAGGTAATACCGCTGCCGCGGCTCGGGTTGCGGACGAGCCAGGGCGAAACGGCAGCGCCGAAGGAAAAGCTCGCGATCCCGCTGCTTCGCCTCCTGGGGCAAACCGGCTTCGTCGTGGAGCGATTCCGGACACTCCTCGACGTGTTCGCGAACCTGGCAGGCGTGACTGCCCAAGGTCCATTCGTGACAAAGCACGCGTTCCCAAAGCGCGACCAGGTGCGATTCCTGGTGCCACTTGCGGTAGTTTTCCATCAAATCCAGGTCGGCCGCTTGGGCCACCCCGGTCAACCGAGACTTGAAGAGCAGCGGAATCAATCGCAGGGCCAACCCCAGCATCAGCATCGTCAGCCCTACGCAGAGCGGCAGCAGAACGACGACCCGGGCATCATACGTCTTGATCCCCGGGATCAAGTTGCCCAAGTAGCCCGCCGCCGACACCATCAGCGTGGCCATCGTGTATCGCAGACTGCGGCGGACGAGAAAGTTCCCGGCCAAATACACCGCGTCCAAGAAGCTGAACAGGCGGTAGGCTTCCCTCAACCATTGCATGGCATGACCCCGATAGCCTGCCGTCCGCCGGCTGGGTTACCCCGCCCCTGGACCGGGTTCCCCCCCGACTTGTCGCCGCAGGCCGGAAAAAAACTTATACTGATCGTTAATGTGATTCCGCGGCCCCGGGAAATCAATGTCTGCCCATGAGGGTGCCAGGCTTATGTCCTCTCTCAGCATCGTCGTGAGTCGTCCCCGCGGGGGCATGCCCGAAACGGCCTTTCGGGGCATGGCCGAAAAGATCAGCGCGGCGGTCGGCGAAGAGATTCCGTTCGCCATCGTATCGCATCTCTACGATGCCGATCCGCAGGGGCCGGTCTTCCAGTTCTTGCGCGAGCTGCCAGGCGATCTGCTGATTCTAGCGCCCTTATATCCTCGCGCCACGCACTTGGTGCTGCGTGCCAATGGCTTGGACGTGGAGCTGGGTGATATTCTCAACCAGGCGGCGGCCCGCGATGCGGCCGCGCCTGCCGCAGGCCATCGCATCGCCTGGTGCCTCGATTACCGCGACTTTTTGAACGTCCATGAGCTGGCTGAGCACGTCCGCCAGTTCGTGCGTGCGCGCTCGAATGCGGCGGCTCCCGTCGGCCCTGACCCTGCCCCAATGGCCACGCAGTGGCGGATCATCGAGGAGGACACCCGCCCACGCTGGTATCCCGTGATCGATACGGAAAAGTGCACGCAGTGCTACGAATGCATCAACTTTTGCCTGTTCGGGGTGTTCGACGTGGATCCGTCGCAATTGGTCTTCGTGGCGCAGCCAGACGCCTGCCGTCCCGGTTGTCCCGCGTGCGCGCGGGTCTGCCCGCAAGGTGCCATCGTCTTCCCCCTCTACAGCGATCCGGTGATCGCGGGGGCCAACGGCAAAGGTAGCGGGAACGGCCATGGGGGCGCCCAATTCTCTCCCCTGACGCTACTGAACCCATCCATCCCCCCGATTGGGGATTACGGCCAATCACCGCGTACACAGGCCGAAGCGGAACGGCAGCGCCATGTGTCGGGCAGCAGCGCAGGCCGCGAGACCGCATCCGGCAATGCGCAGTCAGGCAAGACCGAAGCGGGCAAGACCGAGGTCCCGCGTCAGCCCCCTTCCCCGCCTGACTTTCCCGAACTGGACCGCTGGGTCGATGAGCTGGACTCCTGGGACCCGTAAAACACACCACTTGGCACGACAGCGCCAAGTCGGCCGGATTGCATGATGCCCGCGGCACGGATTGCGACGCGTCATGCCCCATCACCACAAGATTTCGGGACAAGCAAACAAACTTGCGCTGTAGTATTCGCTTCGTAAAGCAGTCCGCCAAAGCCGCGGGACTCCCGTACCGACACATCAGCCTGTCCCGTTCTCAGCCCACATCGGCAATCAGATACGGCCCCTTGGGCATCACCGCGATGGTGGCATCCGGGCCATAGCGTTCCAGGCATTCAGCGACCGCCGACTCGACACTGCCGACGGGAGTCACGAAAAGCCGCCGCAGCACATCCGGCGCTAGCCCCTGCGTTACGAGCATCACGTCTGCCTTCCGACGAACCTTGGCCATCTCCTCCAATTGCCACTGGTCCATGCGGAAATAATCGTCGCCGGAGATCTTCTGCAAAAAGCCCTCCAAGGAGTCATTTTCCTCAAAGATACGCCGAAACTCCGGGCTGCCGATCCCCTCCGATATTTCGGCGGCCAAGATCACCGTCCCCCCCGACTTTACAATCGGCTCGGCGGCCACCATCCCCTTGACGGATTGGTAGAACGTCGCGTCCAGAGGGTAGCCGGCCGAAGAGGTGACCACGACGTCCACAGGCTCCGGCAACGTACCGCGGACCATCCCTTGCACGAACGAGACGCCAGCCAGAAAGGCCGCTTCCATGTCGCCAGCAACCGCGTGCACCACCCGCCGCTGCTCATCCAGCACCACGTTGACGATGAAATCACACCCCGCCCGCCGGGCAATCCATGTGTTTTCTTCATGGACGGGGTTGCCCTCCAGGCAACCCGCTCGGGCATGGGGGTGCTCCAAAAAACGGGGCGAGTGCCACACGCGGACCGTTTCCAAAGCAGCCAAGCCGGGGCAGATCAGCTTCCGCCCGCCCGAATAACCGGCCATGAAGTGCGGCTCGATCAGGCCCAAGGTGATCTTCAGGTCCGCCTCCACAAATCGACGATCGATGTAGATCGGCACCCCGCGGGGACTTTCTCCCAGATCGGCGTGCTCTTCCAACCGATCGCCCGCGTGATTGGCGACCACGTAGTCTCGGCAGATTTCAGGGCTGAGAATCTCCTCCAGCTCCGCCCCCAGGTTCGGTCGGTGCAGCCCGGCCGCCACCAGGATCAGCACATCTTCACGGCGGATCCCCGCCTCATGCAGCACCGGCAAGAGCTGGTTCAAGATGAGCGCATTGGGGACGGGCCGCGTGATATCACAAACGGCAATACACGCCGTCTGTCGGCCAGAGGCCAGTTGGCGCAGTGGCGGGCAGCCGATCGGCGACTCCAGCAGTTTCGCGATGACGGTGCCAGCGTCGGCCAGGGGTTCGGCCGGGCGATAGCGGAGCGCCTTGACGACGTTGCCTTCCGGCAGCTCTACGTCAAGCCCTGTCCGCCCGTAATCCAGATGAACCTGCACCTGGCCACCTCCCGCCGAAACCGAGTCGGCCTTCTCGCGGGGCACAGCGATTTACGCCAAGTACGACAGCCCAAGATTGTTTGCTTGGCATCGACATCTTGTGGTGATGCAAGATATCGCCTCGCACGACATGCTGAGCACATCATGCAATCAGGCGGAGCTTGCCTGTAGGACAAGTACACCGCCCGCCCCAACGCAGCCACCATTGGGGACTGTGCCGATGCAGCCGCACGATCGCCTGATCTGCCGTGGCAATGCCACGGACACCGAGCGAGTGGCTACTTGTCCTGCTGGGCGGTATCTTCCTCTTTTTTCTTCTTTTTTTTCTTCATCGAGATTTTTTGTACGCGGACCTTGGGAAGCCCCAACGGCGACACCTCCTCGCTCCAGCGCTCCAATTCCTGGAGACGCTTGATCCGCTCGGCACGAGTCAACACGCTGCGCACCTTCACCAGGGCGCGGCGTATCCGCAAACTCCTGTCCATCGTCATGGCGAACACCTTGTAGTCAAAGCGGCACCACCCAACAGTCGGTATGGTGTTGCGTGAGCACGGGCAACCGGCCTCCAAACGAGGCTCGATCAGTTCACGCACCCCTTTCCTGCGTGGTCCCTTTGGGTCACTCTGATTCGGTAAGCCCTTCAGTATATCAAATCGTCCTCGGATCAACAATCAGGACGCCTGCGTCGCTAGCCGCCGGCGTACCAAATGGGTCGTACGCGTGCCAACAGCCTGCTGTGATGCAGGCGGTCGCCCCGGCGGGAGCCAACCCCCTCGCCAACCGCTACCACCACCAGCTTACGCTGGTGGCTCGTGGTTACCGTCAATTCCACCACCAGCTCACGCTGGTGAGGCGGGGTTTAATTCTAGCGCCGGGTGAGTGTTCGAGCACCCTGCGGGGTTGATCCCCTGGCCCGTGAGTTTGTGGCGTGTCAAGCGGCTACGAGGGCAGGCAGGATTCAGGGGCGCGACAGGCGCTCGATGGCCTCGCCCAGCAACCGCCTGATTCGCGGCACAGCGTCTGGATCGGGCAGAATCTTCGTGGAGTAACGACCACCGGCGTTGGGGATAGTCACCAGCTCGAGGGCCTGCTGGAGCGTCGCCTCCGCCGGAGCGACATCTCGCCCGGCTGCCTTGCCCCGCTCGATCGCCTCCCGGAGCAGCACCAGGTATTCGTAATCTTCCACCCCTTCTCGGGCCTGTGCCAGGCGGATCGTCGGGACGGGATCCTCCGCCCCCACTGGTCGGCCCGGGTAAATTAGAAAGCCGTCCCCGTTGGGGTAGCGAATCCAATAGCGCAAGCCGGGCTGCTCCGACTGGTCGATGTAGGCGTGCCAACCCCACCGGTAGGGATCGTAGGTCGTCCAGGCCACGCCCCAGAACTCGTACGCCTCCACCCCATACCGGAAGCAATAGTACGGCAAGAGACGCTCCACGGCGCAGTACGGCGTATCCAAGCACATCTGGCCGTCCGTGGTGAACCACACACGCTTGCCCTGGGAACGAAGCCGGGCGATGTCCTCGACCGACACCACGCCATAGTGCCCGATCCCCCAGATATCCAGCGACTGGTCCCATTCGGGCACGTGATGCCACGTGCTGGAATAGATGGGGATGCTGGGGTCCACCTCGTGGATCATGTCGCACAGGGCTTGCATCTGCTGGATGATGTGCGGCTCGCGGAAGAACGGCTCATCGGAGATGTACAGGACGAAACGGTTTGCCCAGCCCTTTTCCTTGACATGGTTCCAGAAAAGCCGCAAGGCCTGCTGATAGGTGCGTTTGAACTCGGGCCGAAGCACTCCACGATCCACGTCGCTATACGGATATTCCCCCGGATAGGGTCGCTCTCCCCAAGCGGTTCGCGGGGGATGTCCCCAGCCGAACAAGTACAGGTCCCAGGGGGTGTAACTATGCGGGAACTGCATCTCGTCGAAATACCAATGGGCAGCCGCGTCGAACTCGCTGAAGTCCGCAGTGACCTGGCCGTTCTCCAGTCGAAAGCGCGGCGAGGGACGCACGGCATCCGGGCAAAGGCGGTAACGGGCCATGAGCGACGCCAGCGGGCGATACCAGCGGTCCAGGTCTCCTCCCCACTCGGCCGAGCCGGGGCCCAAGCGGACATCGTAAATCGCCTTGCATCGGCTCGTCGGCGGCAGGGTGAAATCTCGAACGCGGAGCGTGTACGGAATCTCGGCAGCTACGGCGGGGGCTGCGGGCCCGGCTACTTCCAGCACGCGGACGGTGCCCCGATATTCCCCGGCGGCGGTACCCGGCGGAGCATGGAAGGTCACCCAGACCGCGCGCGTCTCCTGGCCCGGCACGTCGCACTCCGACCGCGGCAGCAAGGGGTCCGGCCACAAGCCGGCGAATCCATCGCAGCCTGGGGAGCCGGTGGGAATCTTACGGTACCACTCCGGATTTTCGTCGCGGTAGTAATTGGTGGGATAATCGACGGGCACATAGCCCACCACGTGGACCTCCGGGGGTGGCAGCGCCGCACCAGCCGAGCCGCGCGGCGAGTCCGCCACGATTCGCAAGTGCCGCGACTTGGCGGAGCGAATCGCCAGTTGCAGCGGCTCGTACTCGTTTCCGGCCAAATCCAGTTCGGGAGGCGGCGAGACCGCAGCCGGTTCATCGGGAAAGACCTTGATCAAGGATTTCACCGTCCAGACCGCCAAGGGAGCGTTTGCGGGGAGCGGACGGGCCTCCCAGCTGGCACGCGTGGCGGGGATGATCTCCACCAGCAACGCCCCGTCGTGCCACAGCGTACCCCGCCCCTCTGTCGTCAAATGCAGCGTGAGCCGGGCGGCGTCCGCGGGCATGGTGAACGTTCCAGAAAGCAGCGTCCAGTCCGTGGTGTCTTGGATCTCCGATCCTGTCCCACGCATCGGGCTGTCCTCCACAAACCGGCCATCGGCACGGTGGATGTGCAGGTGCAAGCGCAGATTGCCATCGCGGAGGTCCTGGCAGCGGCCCCAGGCGGCCAGCAGGTAGGTCGCCCCAGCGTGGACCGAGACCGCTTGCTGTCGCCCACGCCATGCTTTGGGCGCATCGGGGGCGATGATCAGCTTCGCGGAGTGCGGCCCCAATCCCGGCGCGCCGTGGTCATCTCGACTTAAGACCACGCCCTGGCTGTTCGGCGTTCGCGTCCAGACCGCGGGATCGTCCACCTCGAAGTCTGCGTCTTTCAGCAGATTCGCGGGAGAACGCAGCAAGGCGGCATAGTCGGGCGACACGCCGTTCCCCTGGAACACCGTCGGCTCGGCCGAGTAGTACACCCCGTATTCCGCCACGGACCGCGGGGGCAGGGTCGCCTCTACCAGCAGCCAATCCGAAAGCCATCGGAACGGCTGCGGGCGCCCCGCGTGTAGGACCACGATCCGCGCGGGATCCAGGCGGCCGCCAACCCGGTCGCGGAGGTCTCTCAGGGCGATGGCCACGAATCCCGCACGGGTCTGATCGCCCAAGTTCCATGCCCGATAGACCGCCCGGCGATCGTGCGCGGCGGCGGGGCCTCCGCTCGGCCAATCCGTTTGCCTCCCCAGCTCCTGCAAATCCAACCGTTCCACCTCGCCAGCCTCCGCGCGAAAGGATTGGCCCTCCAAACACTCCAATCGCACGTCGTCGAACCACGCCGTGCCCGTCCCGTGAAGCACGGTTCCCAGATCGGCGCGGTCGGCATTCGGCGGCGCAACGAATTCCGCGCGGAGCTGCTTCCAATCGTAGGTCCCATCCCCGCCGCTCAGCATGGGCGAGGCCAGCATGGGGTTCTCGCGATTGCCCAGGTGGATATACCAGCCCGCGAATCCTCGCACGTTTTCCGCTCGAACCCAGACCGTCATCACGTATCGGGCGCCGCCGAAGATCCGGATATTGTGCTGACGCGTGGCAATCCAGCTCGGTTCCGCCCCGGCCGCGACGACGGTCTTCAAGCAGCGATGGCCGGACCGTTGCGACTCGGCAGTCCATTCGGCACGATGTTGGGAATCGCCGGCGTCGTGTTGCCAGCCGTCGGGCGCTGCATCGGGGCCGCCGAAGGTGCCCCGCTCCAGATCACCGTTGACCAGCCCGGGACGGCCCCGGAGAAAGTCGGGCACCGGCTCCGCCGCGGGATTGTCGAAATAGATGTAGTAGTAGTGATTGCTACCCTCCGCCGGACAGTCCGCGGGGACGATCAGCCTGGATCCCGCCGGGATCGGTCCAACGTGGACCTCACTGCCGATAGGATCGACCACATCGAAGAGCAGTTCCCGGCCGCCTGCGTCACACAGCCGCAGGCCCGCGGCATCGGCTCCCACCAGCGCGGCTTCGCCCGGCCCGCTCCCTACCGCTATTTCGGTCGGAACACCCTCCAGCGATTGTCGCGAATCGTTCACGATGTGGATGGGAATGCGGCATCGCCAGTAGCCGCCACCACTCAAATACAAGGGATGGTGCCACGCCGCCGCCATCGCCGAGGGCGTCGCTGCAAGCACGATCAAGCACGGCAGTAAGAATCCACGTCTCGCTTCGCAGTAAAGGGATTGGGCCATCGATGACATCCTCGGAGGGGAACAATGCAGTTCAACGAAAAAGAGCCATCACAGACAAGCCTCATTATAGCGCCCCTGAATCACACCTTCCACTACCTTGGCCCGGCTTCAGGTTCGTCCGATACCTCCGCCTCGATGCCCTCGCCCGATACGTTCGCCCATAAGAACCCTCGTGAGGTGCGGCAGAATGCTCTATACCAAACTCCCTGGACGTATTTTTACGGAACCTCTGCACAACCCTCGTTTTTCAAAAAGTCTTTGGCTTTTTCGTGCCTGTCGCGGGTCTATCAAGAGGAGTATCGGACTATATAGCAGATGCAAGCGATTCTATGTCCTCTATCTTATCCGTTTTATACGCCCATCGTACTTCGGGCGCGCAGTATCTCTATGTCACTCCATATTCGCTTGCGATAGAAGGGGATAATACGCGGAGGAGCGGCTTGGCCGGTCGGCGGGGATCTTCGCTCTTCGGATAGAACGGCGCGATCAGCTTGATCAGGCCCTCCCAGGGTATGACGGGGCCCCAGGGCACGACGCGATCCATCGTCCGCAAGAATCAGGATCTGCCAGTCGGCAAGAGACCGGCCGCGTGACCTCCCAAGCATGGCGCGATTCATCGTCCGCAAAAAATCGTGCCGCCGCGTCGAAGCCCGAACTCGCAAACGTCCGCTGCGACTCGCCATTCTTGCCCGCCCACGACGATTATCTGATTCCCTGCCATTACCCGACTCCCCACTATTGCCGGAGTCCCTTCTATTGCCCGATTTTCTGCTATTGTCTGATTCCCTGTTCTACGTCTTCCTCGCAGGCTTGACCGCGATTGCCACAAACATCGCTACGAGTATACCTAAACTGGAGCTAATCGTGGTAACGTTCTGTTATTTCGTGCCTCCAATAGCACTCATTCTTCTGCTTGATATTGGTAGTCCTCGGACTTGATCGTGACCACGATTCGGCCATCAATGATTACTCGGCTTTGCTCGATGCGGGGACCTTTTACGTAGAAACCATTCTGGGGGAGGAGATAGGTCTTCTCGCCCATTTTTAGCTCATAGGGCTGGGCCCCAAAATTGACCACGACCATGGTGCCATCCGAAAACCTAGTGGACTGCACGTCGCGAGTGTCGGTGAGAAACGTGTGATCGACCATCTCCGTCCCAGCAATGACTTCGTGCAGAATGCAGGTGTTTCGATAGGTTCTCAGAAAGACTTCCCGATGGTCGAGCCAAGACCCTTTACGCCGGTCAGCCCACAGCAACGGGATGGTCCCGTACAACACGTTGAAGGCGTCTTTTTTCGGGGTGATCTCTGGTGCTGCTTGCAGGAGGAAATCACTGGAATCCCCCCAGTACCAGGTCGTCACGACGCAATCGTGGAAAACCAGCTCCCAGAGAGGCACACGCGCGCGGTGACCGATCCCCCAGCGTTCATATTGTTCCCAGGGGGGTAGCTTATTGCCCCAGGGGCTGGTGAATTCTTCGTCTTTGCTTTTCGGTGGAATGAGGTGCCCAGCCGGCCACGAGAAGTAAGCGTTGCAGCTCATGAGACCCTCGAAGTAATCGGCGTAGGGCACCGCCCACCAGATGCCGTGTTCGCCCCCAACTACGAGTTTTAGAGACCACACGTAATTCAGGAGGTCCACACCGCACTGCCGCTTTTGAGCTTTGGTCAGCATGTGTGCGGGATCGTAGCACTCGTATAAATCCTCGGCCGTGGTGACATCAATGAACCGGCCCAGGAAGGGGTGAGTGGAGAGAACCTTGGGGATGTCGCGTTGGGCAGTGCCAAGCCACAAGGCAGGGCACCGCTTCATATACTGGGTCTTCTTGTCGAAGGTCAGCCAGGCCGTCATCCTTTCTCCATCGGCCTTGAGAACCGCATGTTGCGGCACGAGATCGTGGGAATGATCGATCTGATCCTCGCTCTCCACCCCCAGCACATCGGTATAGTTGTCGTATTCACTCGTCAGATATCCTAGCTCGTTGACCTGTTTCATCTGGTCAGGGGGCATTCGGCCTTGGATAAGCAGCCGGCGGATACCGGCGTTTTTGGCTTCCTGAGCAAAGGCGAGGCTAGCATTACCCCACACGTCAGGTGCCCCGAAAAGACGCCTCAACCCGGGATTTGCCTTCAATTTCTCCGCGAACGGTACGATAAGGCCCAATTGCTCGGCGTACATTCGGTAGCGCTTGGCTAATGCTACATAACTGTTGGAAGCCGAAAAGTGCCAAATGAGTTTGCGGGGGTAAGCGAACTTACCCATACTGGGCGACCAACCCATCCAAGGGACCCAGGCGGACTGGCCATCCCTTTCCACCTTTCGCAACTCCACGTAGCCATCGTCACTGGTTTCGACCAGAATCGCGTAGCCGATGCCTGTTTTGAGGTCACACACGCCCACCCAGGGCATGTCCAGTCGCGAGGTGTTGAACCACCGACGGGGAAGTTGTTCCTCGGTCACCGGATAAAGGTGTCCGTTGCAGTAATCGGCGATAGCGATCGCCCCGTCAGGACTGGCATAAAAAAGGGGATTCCAGAATCGCTGGTTGGAAAACGCCACGTCCCGGTCGGCCACGTCCACCGTCATGAACAGATCGGCAGAATCCCGAGGTAAGCGTAATGTCACAGTCCCTGCGACTGGATTGCTCTCTCGCCAGAAAAGTGTTGTCTCGCAGGAAAGCGTCTCCTCATTGACCATTCGGATATTCTTGAGAACACCCTGCGGCTTCGGATTCTCCACGAACGACGCCCAGGTGTGGCCAACTCGTTTGTCCAACACCTCCCAACCGCCGGTCTGGGGATCGAGAACCACTTTGAGGATGGCGTTCTCCATCAACCATCGTCCACCGTCCTCCCCGATGTGAGTTGCCGGACCGGCCGAAGGGTGCTGTGCCTCCGATCCCACTGAAGTCGATGGATCTACCCAAAGCAAAGC
>DYLS01000132.1 GCA_020721965.1 Blastopirellula marina
TGCTCCGCCGCACAATCACCGTCAACTCCCCCGACTCCTCAATGATCTCGAAAGGGCCGACCTGATTGCGAGCCTCCGCAGGTCGGGTCGCACCTTGCGACGCCTCCGGGGGGGACGCCTGCGCAATGGGCGAGGTGGGACGGGACGAGGCACGCGGAAGAGCCGAGCCAGGTGAAGGCTGCATCACGGTTGCGCTGGTCAGGAGCGTGTGATCATCCCTAACGATTTTGGGGACACTTGCTTTGCTTTCTTGGGGCTTGTCTCGGTTGTTTTCTTGGGGCGTGGTGCCTGATTGAGTTAGCTGCTTTTCAAAGACCGACGAATTCGCGGATGGATCGCCATTTTCTTCCAAAAAAAGCCATGTTTCTGGGACCGTTTCAGTGGAGACCGTGAGGGAGACGGGGCCTCCCTGCTCAGCCTCTCCGCTTCGGAGAATAACGATAGACTCGTCCGCGCAAACCACCAGGGGAAGGACGCTAAGAGTGAGAACGGGGAGGAAAAGCAAGCGTGTCAAGCAATCCTTGCCCGGCATGGCGACTTCCTTGTCGTAGCGCTCGATTAACCAATAAGCAGCGGCCGACACCCTCACGAAGTACGGCTGAGGGCGCCTATTTTTGCGCAATCCTGATACCAATATCGAGAGTTTCGCTTGGCGGGGTTGAAAGAAAAAGCCTGACCGGGGGGACCGGCTAGATCTATAACTCTCAGGTGGGGTGCAATTGTGGTGGTTCTTCGGCCGTTTCAGCGCACGCGGAGCAGGGCCGCGCGGTAACGCTGTCACTCAGTGGGTCGCGTTTGTTGTTTTCCTTTTTCTCCCGGTTGGGATGGCATCCGCGGCTTCGGTTCTACGGGCACGCGAACTATTGGCTTTCGGTTGGCACGGAGGATACGCTCCTTGCTTTTTGTCCCCAACACATCGGCGAGCTGGGAATCAGCCCGGATCAGGGCCTCGCGGATCGAATCCTTGGCATCTTTATCGGCATCACTGATCTCATCCAAAACGTTGAGCAGTGCTCCCACAATCCTCGTTTTGCTCCCGCTGCTGGTAGTAGCTGACGACGGCCCTTTGGCCCTGTCCGCCTTTTCTGAGGAAGCGGTAGACGGAGACGCCGCCTTCTCAGTGATCCTTGAAGACGGTGATGGTGTGAGTGAGGATGCCGGAGGCCGGCCCTTGCCTGCCAGGCCCTTCGTCAACTCACTGTCCGCTTCCATCAACATTTTTCGCACGGTTCGAACCGCATCCGGATCGGCGTCGGCCTCATCGAGTCTTTTTAGCAGTTGCCGGACGATTTCGTTTTTCGGTTGGTCATCTTGACGCCCTTCGACGTTTTGTCTGTCGTTTGGTGTGTCTGGGCGAGTGGCAGGCTCGACGGCCTCGCCCCTCAGAAGGCAACCGACTGCGGTCATCGCGAGGAGTGCAAGCCCAGCGAACAGGAGAACGGGACGTTGACTGTGAGTGTACATACTTCACTTGCCGTGTCGATAGCGAGCGAACTTGACCAAAACAGCCCATGTGCCTAGATACAGGTTACACAGAATAGTCAGAAAAGGCAAATTGCACAAAGAAATGCGCAGTCACAATGATGTCACCGTGCTTCGGATTGCGCATCGGCGCTGGCGGCCTGGCAGAGGCATTTCCGACGGCTAAGCATAGCGGCGGAGAAACCAGTCCATGAATCGGGGGAAGCACCGACTCAAGAAGACCATCCCTTTTCCCCAGACATGAGGGATAATTTCGGACTTTCCTTGGCGCATGGCGCTAAAGATCTTGGCCGCGACATATTTCGCAGAGACGGGCGTCGGCTCTGGCCAAGCTGGTTCTATCCCGCGTTCCAGGGGACCGTCGAACAGCTCCGTCTTGGTTCGTCCTGGGCTTACGACCAGCACATCGATCCCGTAGCGAGACAGCTCGGCTCGAATTGCCTCACTGAACCCTTGAATGGCGAACTTGGACGCACAATAGTAGCTTCGCCAGGGGATACCGCGGTGGCCCAAAATGGAGCTGATATTGACGAGGATCGGCCGATTCCCGGATTTCAAAAGGGGGAGGACCGCATACGTCAACTCGACCGGTGCGAAAAAGTTCAGCTCCATGACCTCGCGAAGCCGGTCGGGAGGCATATCCTCAAACCGCCCCAAAGCCCCCATCCCTGCATTGTTGACCAGGAAATCGAGAGCACCAAAGTGCTCACGCGCTGCGGCAACGAGCTTGGATCGGGCTTCAGGATTTGTCAAATCTACGGAGACGGGGATGACTTCCGCTCCGTGGCGTGCAGCCAACGTCGTCAATTCGTGGAGTCGCTCGGAACGTCTTGCCGCAAGGACCAAGCGGCCCTGCTTGCGGATCATCAGTTCCGCCAAGGATCGGCCAATGCCGCTGGACGCTCCGGTAATGATTCCTCGACTTCCGATTAAGACGCGACGGCCCAATGTTCTCTCCCGCAGTCCATCATGTTGGGGAACGCGAATTCCAGGCTGGCGTTCGCCTCATCCCTAGCGACGTTGTGTCGTCGGATCGGCGGTGCCCTGGGCGGAGTCTGACGCGGCAGTCGTCGGCGATTGGTCCCGAGGTTGTTCCGCGGGGCTTGCAGTGGGTGGGCTGAGCCACTTCCGGATGGGGTCGATGGCACCGGTTTTGATCTTAATGGAGGCGCCCGCGGTAGTCACTGCGATAGCCGCGATGAGTGCCAAGTTGAACGCCCAACGCATTGGCCCCTTCCCCAGGGCTTCGCCCAAGACGGATCTTTTATTGACCATCAAGAAAAACGTGAGGTAGGCGACAGGGAGCATGGTGAGGCAGATTGCCGAGGCAAGGACCGGCATCCACAGGGGGCTGGGCAATGCCGCGCCCAGGACGCCGATGGTTGGCGTCAGGGCGAAAAGCCGGAAGCGTTTCGCCGTGTATTCGAGGCCCAGCATCTCGCACATCGTGAATCCGCAGACGACCATGTGCGTGCTGATTGCCCCGCATGTCATGGCGAGAAAACCGAGGTCGAGAATGATTCGACCGATGTCCGATCGCATTAGTTGCGAAAATACGGCCGCGGCCTGGACCGGTTTGAGGTTGGTATTGACCACGTCCTGGCCATCATAAACGGTGTTGGCCATCGCTATGACGATCAAAGAAGTCACGATGGTATAGGGGATAAGCATAGAACTGAAGAGGTCCCATTTGGCCAGGCCTTGGTGATACTTGCCCCACCCCTTGGCTAGCAGGGAGTAAGGATAAAGGAAGGTCATATTGATGCCTACTGTGGCTCCCAAGGCCCCCAAAACGACGGTCCAACCTGTGGCATCCTTGGGGAGATAGAAACCAAAAAAGCCCCAGAAGACGCCCAGCCAGTTCGTTTTGGAGAGGATCACGACGGCCAAAAACGCGAGGATAACAAGGCGGATGACCCAACGGAGAAACGTCTCGTACAGTTTGATGCCCGCGGAGTGGCTGCCGTAGTTCCAGACCGTGAAGATGTTGATTTCCAGAATGCAGAAAGCAATTCCGAATTGCACCACATACGAGAGCCAGGGATGATCCGCGGGCGCACCGAAGACTTGCGCCAGGTCCCAGGCGGCGCCGCCCGCCAGCCCGTACTGCGGGAAGTGCCAGATCACCGAGGCCACGATCGTCCCCAACGCCCAGAGGAAGGCCAGAATCCAACCCACTTCGCGGGCGAAGAGTCGATAGGGGCGTTCGCCGGTGTTCAAGACGATCTTGGCCAGGGCGGCAAACATGACCACGCCCAAGAGCATGGCGAGGGGCTGGACCCAAAGGAGCTTGTATCCGAAAGATGCCCCGGCCATGACAGAGGCGGCCGCGCTTCCGGCCCCCAAAGTCATGGCGCTTTGCAGCCAGGCCGGCCCCGTCATTTTCGCATAACCGCGGATTCGCGCGATGAGCGGTTTCTTCTCCAGATCTCGGAGGAATTGTTCGTCGTGTGCGAGCTTTTGGGGATCCCACTTGGCTGCCATTGGCAGGCCTTTGCTCGACGTGCTCATTTTGCCGCTCCTGGAAGCTGGTCAGACGAGTGTGCGTTAAAGGTTGCCCAATTCAATCTTCATCACAACGCTTCATAACAACCTTTAGTCATGGAATGGCACGATGTGGCTGCAATCGCCCGCGATGCGGCCTCTCGCCGCCATCACCCCCCTCGCGATAGCGCAGCCGGAGATATACGGCGGCACATCGGGCGAATAAACTAGCACTTGACCTCGATGCGATAGGAATGCCGCGTGTGGCATGCCGACGCGGGCGGTTCGCGCCGCTATTGGTTACTGCCTCTCAAGGTTAGTCGCGGCAAATCCTTTTTGCAATCAGGGGAATCCAGCTCGTTGGCGAGTGAAGAAGCGTAACCGTTCACGGCTGAACTGTAACGGAAAAGATTGGTGAAACACCGCGGGTTGTTCAGAGGTTCCCAAGGATTGCTCAGAGGCTCCTTCAGTGTGGAATGGAATGTCATTTCGACGACCGCCAACCATGTCATTTCGACGAGCGTCAGCGAGGAGAAATCTTCACCCCTGCCCAAAAGGTTTCTCGTTTCGCAAGATTCCTCGCTTCGCTCGAAATGACAGGCGGGCAAGGCGTTGTGCTGTAACGAGAATCCCCGTGAACGACTACGAAAAAGCGTTCGGCCAGCAGTTGGCTGTCGGCGCGCGTAATACCACAGCGCAGGATGGTTTGCTTGGCTCGGCATCTTGTGGTGACGGGGCGTATTGCCTCCCACGACATGCTGGGCACGTCCTGCAATCGGGCGGCCCCTGAGCCGTAGGACTGAGGCTCGAATGCATCGCGGCAGACCCTGCTATGCGAAGAATTCGTTCCTGTCCCACGTAATCACTAGCGTTAGAATAGAAATGAGTTTCGTGGCTCTAAAGCCGTTTTTGAGTCAAAGAAGACGTCGAGCTGACAAACAAGGACGAGGGGCCGGATGGCCTCTGATTCTGGGTGACAGGTGACGTTACGGGAGGTCGAGGTTACGATGGCGAGATCATCCTTGCCGTTGCCGGGCTGGGTCTATTTGGTAGTGGTAGTCCTTGCGGCATACGTTCCGCCCTGGCTGCTTTCCTGGAGAGCGAGTCCCCCCAGCACTCCTTCCGATATATCCCAAATCCGCGACGGCGGCAGTACCGCTTTGGTGAAGCCGGGAGAAGTTGCCGCAGCCGATTCGTCTGGCACTGTGGCATCTCAGGGAGGATCGGGAGAATCGGCGGTAGTAGCATTATCCGGGGAGATCGGAAACTTGCGATCGGATTTCTCTGCGGCGTTGCCCAGCGACGTGGCGGCCATCGCGCAGGAGGCCGACATCGTACAATCGCAGCTCCGTGCACGCTTGCCCGACGACCCGGATGCGATAGGTTTGGCTGCCCAAGTATGCTGGGCAAGTGGCCGTGAAGGTGATGCGGAATCCCTGCTACGGCAGTACTTGTCGCGGCACCCTCAAGCCCCGGCGTGTTGGTATCTTTTGGGTGAGGTACTTTTGGAACGCGGAGAGCTGGATGACGCAGAGAGGAATCTTCGGCTGTGCATGGAAAGATCGCCTGACTATGCCGCCGCCTACGACGCCTTGCGGCGGTTGTACCTTCGCCGCAACGATTCCCAAAAAGCACAGGAATGTGCCGAACAGTTTGGTCGTCATAAAGAACGCCGCAATGAGGGGCTCGATTTGCCGTTACAGCGGTTCGGAGCGGACTTTCCGATCACCAAGAGCCTGCTGTCGCGTTTAGAGACGCAAGCGGCCAAGGTCTATCATGCTCATGGCAACCTACCTCGAACGGAAGAATATCTATTACGCAGTGTAGCGATGGAGCCTACCAATGGCGAGGCACGCCAGCTTCTGGCGGCAATCTATGAAGAAAGCGGGAACGACCTGGGGGCGGCACAGCTATTGGAGGAATGGCGGCGCATTGCGCCAAACGAGCTAACGCCTTATTTGCGATTGGCGGCTTATTACGGAAGACGGTTGGATTACCTGCGCACGCAACAGGTATTGGCGGATGCCGTGGCGAAGTTTCCGAACGAACCGGTTCCCCAGGCCATGCTCGCTAAGTTCTACATCGATACGGGGGAGAAGTTGCAGAAAGCTGTGACGCTTGCAGCGAACGTCGTCGCCATGGAGCCGTCGGCGGTGAATTACGAACTGCTGAGCGAGGCCTATTTGGCCGTCGGTCACCGAGAGAAAGCGGAGGAAGCGTTGCGTCAAGCCCGGAAGCTCGATCCCACGAATCCGCGATTGCCACTCTTGGAGACGCGGATTCGTGAAACCGGACCGGCCACCGACGAGCAAACCGGGGAAAGAGCGAAGGGCAACTCGGACAAACCGCGGGATTGAACGCCCTGCAGACGAATCGGTTTTCAGAAAGCTCCCCGGACAGGCCGATTCGTGGGCTTCGATAACCGCGATAGCAGAGTTGAAGGCGACGGAGGACTGACAGTTGCTATCGCAAATACTGGCTACGAAATGCGCGCAGCGTTTCTAGTACGGATTTGCCACGTCGTTCGACATCCCACAGCCCGCTATGCGGGAACTCGTGTGGTTCTGTATCGCGTAGTTGACACCAAAAGACTCCCTTCAAATACGGTTTTGCAAGGCAGATTCGAAGCCATCGGCGGGTCCACCCGGCTTGAAGAGTTTCCGTCCATGTTTCGCCCTGAACTTTGGCGTTCCCAACCGCGAGTGGGTCCACGTCGTGGCGACTAGGGATGCAAAGCCGCACGATCAAGGGGAGACCTAGCTGGGCCCAAAAATCGAGTTGCCGGGAGATATCGAAGTCATCCCGAAGGAGTGTGCCGGACTCGTATCCCCAGTGCGTGTCCAAGACGATGTGCGATAGACCGACGCCGGCGCGGATCAGGGCGTCCAGGATTACGGGGGCAGGAAACTCGCAGTCGCGATGTCGTAGGTCCTCGAGCCACGGTTGCCGCACAGAGACGGCAATCGGAGTGGCAGGGCTTGTGCTGCGGACACGCTGGACAACGCGGGCCACAAAGTTGGCCAGGAATTCGTCGCTCCAATTGAACGGGTTGGCCACGTTGAGTGGTCCTACTACTTCCCACAAATCGACCTTGCCGCGGTAATCGCGTAACAAAGTAGTGAGGAATTGGAGGGCATGAAGCTGGACTTCCTCGGCGGGGGTATCCGGCCCGAGCCAAGAGGGCAGCTCGCCGGGAAGTAAAGAAATCAGCGGCCCGACTCCGCGCGGGCGGCGTTGCTCCCGGCAGAGCAACAGCAGGCGCTCGATGAGGTCAAAGGTGTACTGCCCCTTGGCGGGTTCGCAGTCTCGCCATGTGACGCGGAGCATGGCGGCATTGGAGAAGGCGTCGATTTGTGCCTGCTCGGTCTGTGACAGCACGCTGTGCCCCTGCTCGACACCCAGCCAGAATTGCCGTTTCGGCTGGGTAGCACGCGTGGCGTTGAGGACCTGATCGATGTATGCGTGCATCGCGCTTTCTGCGGCCTGGACTGCCAGAGCCAACGCCGTCTGGGCGAGTTTCAGCGAGCGTTCACTGTCGGTGCGAAGGACGACGGATTGGGCGAAACAGGCGGTGGCCTCGGCGACCATCTCCTCGGCCGATGTGGGAGGCTGAAAACCCAAGGCTTGCCACTCCGTCATTTGGTTGAGCGCGCGACCGACCTTTCCCCGAGCAAGTTCCAACGGCAAGACATACGGCCGCTCACGCTCGATCAAAGTTCCGGTGCTGACGGCCAAAGAGCCTGTGTCTCCGATAGGCCACGGCATGGTGAGGGCGGCGGACTGGTCTACCGAACGCACGATCTCCAAATGGCCCTGGTTCCAGAACACCTGGCCTGGCCAGGGGATGTAATCCCAGCCGGCCAGGTAAGCCAGTGAGAAGCTTCCTAAATCCACGCGGTCGAGTGGTATGAAAAATCGCATACATCCCATGTTAGAGGGGCAGGAACACGATTCCTTTGGGGCTCGGAGTCGCCAATGCGTTGATCTGGTCTGGAGTCACGTTGCTAAGGCCTGGGATCAAAAAGTGCAACACAACCTGTCGAGGAGAGGGAGGCCGCCTTGCGACCGGGTCTAAGGTAGATCCCCGATCGGCTTCGGCTCAGCGGCGTTTCGAGGCCGCTTCTCCAGGTAAACCGCCAACACGGCGAGATCAGCCGGGGTGATTCCGCTGACCCGTCCTGCTTGGGCAAAGTTCCAGGGACGCACGCGACTGAGCTTCTCCCGAGCCTCCATGCGAAGATGGGGAATGGCACTGTAATCCACGTCCTCTGGAATTCGCTTTTGTGTCAGACGCCGTTGGCGTTCCACCCAAGCATCCTCTCGTGATAAGTAGCCCGCATATTTGATATCGTAAACCACCGTCTGCACGACGTCCTCGGAAAATTCCTTTTTTTTAGGGAAATCGTCGCATTCTTGAGGGAAATCGTCGCAGATGTCTTGCCACTGAAAGTCCGGCCTGGCTAGGAGCCGGTTCAGCGGGACACCCTGGCGGCAGGTAGCTGCAAGGGACGTTCGCAAGGCGTCGATGGCAACCATTTTTCGTTGGAATACTTCCCAGCGGTGGTCCTCGACGAGACCCAGCTCCCGCCCGAGGGGAGTGAGACGGCGATCCGCGTTGTCGTGACGTAACCGCAGCCGATACTCAGCGCGACTGGTGAACATCCGATATGGTTCATCGACACCACGAGTCACCAAGTCGTCGATCATGACGCCGAGGTAGGCCTGGTCCCGCCCCAGAATTAAAGGCGTTCTTCCTTGGAGCTTCAAGGCTGCATTGGCACCCGCCAGTAAACCCTGCCCCGCTGCCTCCTCATAGCCAGTGGTACCATTGACTTGCCCTGCCAAGAACAGCCCCTCGACGAGTTTGCTTTCCAGCGACGGATGCAATTGGTCGAGAGGCAAGTAGTCGTATTCCACGGCGTATCCAAAACGAAGTATTTCCGCACGTTCCAGGCCGACAATGGCGTGAATGACCGCCTCTTGTACGTCCCGCGGGAGGCTGGTCGCCAATCCATTGCAGTAGATTTCGCGATTGCGTCTCCCCTCCGGTTCGAGGAAGATCTGGTGACGCTGCCGATCAGCAAATCGGACGATCTTGGTTTCCACGGAGGGGCAGTATCGGGGACCTGTGGACTGGATTTGGCCGGTGAACATCGGCGCGCGATGCAAGTTCGCGCGAATGATCTCGTGCACCTTTGGGTTGGTGTAGGTTATCCAGCAAGGTAGTTGAGGCTGGGTAATACGTTCGGTCAGGAACGAAAACGGTACGGGGTCTTCGTCGCCCGGTTGAAGCTCGATCCGATCATAGTCGATGGTGCCGCCATGCAGTCTGGGGGGGGTGCCGGTCTTGAAGCGAGAAAGCGAAAACCCGATTTCCTGGAGAGACCGGCTGATACCATAGACGGCATCTTCTCCGTCCCGGCCGCCACGGTGGGTTTTATCTCCGAAATGGAGCAGCCCCTGCATGAACGTTCCAGCACACAGCACCACGCAACGGGCACGGTAAGTGGCATCTCCGCGGACGCTGGCCCCTGTGACGCGCAACCCCTTGGCCGTTTTCTCAACCGCGAGGGATTCGACCGTCTCTTGCCGGAGGATAAGCCTGGACTGATTAAGACATTCCCATAGTACGCGTTCGTGGTACGCCCATTTGTCGGCTTGCGCCCGGGGACCGTGCATGGCCGGCCCTTTGCGGCGGTTGAGCAAGCGAAACTGGATGCCCGTCTCGTCGATGGTCCGTGCCATGACGCCGCCCAAAGCATCGATCTCGCGGACGAGATTCCCTTTGCCGACGCCGCCGATGGAGGGGTTGCAGCTCATTTTTCCCACAGTGTCTACATTGGTTGTCAGCAGCACCGTGGTAGCTCCCATCCGTGCCGCGGCCAAAGCGGCTTCAATCCCGGCATGTCCGGCACCAATCACCAATACATCGCACTCGTAAATGGAATTCATACGTTTTATTCGATGATTTTCTCGATTGCTATTCCGTACCGTTATTCTGTAACCGCTTGGAGTTGCTTGGCCCCGGTGGCTTTCGATGAGGCGGCCCCCAAGGTTTCAATCGCCCAAGCCCGTTGTACCTGAGAATTCTGCCCGTTGGCTCTGGCGCCAGGACGGATCAGATCGCGGCGACAGGCTGAGAACCAGGTCACTTCGGCCTACCGGCCGTCGTGCTTCCCTGCGGCTTTTCTTTACAGGCATTCCGAACGGTTCGAAATCTGGCACAGCGAACGGAGGCATCCGACATGCCCATTTCGGGAATCCCGGGCCTGCATGGGAAAAATCCGTGCTAATCCTTCCGTGCCCTAATGCGCGGACCCGTCTCGCCACAATGCAATTCTAGCGATACGAGTCGCCAATTGTCGTAAATGGTGTCTGTAATAGAGATTATGAGGCGTGACGGGAAGTTTATGGAGTCACCCCGCTAATACTACAGCTTAAAGTCCGCCAGTCCGGGGCTGGGCAAGATCATTAGGTGAATAGAATCTCCGATGCGAGTCCTCTGCCGTGATATTTCCCGGTTATCTCGATCATGAAACTTTGCCCCCCATTTAAAAGGGACGCGGACGGAGGAGGCGGTAATTCGGCCCAAAGAATCCCGGTGAGCGTTCACGGGGGTCTGTAGAGCGACCACAGAACACCACAATATAGAC
>DYLS01000024.1:107-48307 GCA_020721965.1 Blastopirellula marina
GAAACCTTCACTCAACCAGAAACCTTCACTCAACCAGAAACCTTCACTCAACCAGAAACCTTCACTCAACCAGGAACCTTCACTTAACCAGGAACCCTCAGTCCAGCAGAAGCCTTCATCCAACGAGGAACCTTCATCTAAGCAAGAACCTTCGCCTAAGGAAGAAGTTTCACCCAAGCAGAAAGTGGCATCTAGTCAGGAAGTTTCGCCCAGCCAGGAAGTTTCGCCCAACGAGGAACTTTTACCCAGCCAGTTGGTCCCGCTGGACCTGCGAGTCTTGGAAGCGACAGGCCGACACGCCGCGGATGTTACGCTATCCACGGATCTGAAGAGCGAGCGGCAATTGCAAGTTGTAGGAAGAGTGGATGCCGAGCAACCTTTGGAGGTGCCAGCGTTGGAGGAGTTCTTGTCGGGCACCCCGTCGGGCACGCCAGGCCTGCGATTCATGGATTTGGCGTCCCTGGACGGCGGCTGCGCCGTCAGGCTCATCCCTCGCGTCCCGCAGCTCGACGTGCGTGGATTGTACCGAATTACTCTTGCTGCACAGGGCGTCAAGTCGGAACTCCGAGTCTCTGGCCGATGGGCGAGCGGCGTAAACGGTCGCTTACGGATAGCGTTTATGGGGGGAATCGCCGCCCCAGCCCAAATTCAATGGGTTCTCCAGCGACCCGACGGCGTGGCCATGCCGAGCCAATCCCGCCCGATTGAGGGCGGCCTCGAAGCCACTCGCCCCTCCAGCGAGGTTGCCGCCTCGACCGCCGTTTCCATGTGGGAAATGCAACTGCCGGAAGAGGCGGGCACCGATTTCATCTTGCTTGGCACGTGGGAAGGGGATCTGCCCGCAGGCCAGATCGCTCTACCATTTTTCCCCGATGACGCTGATGCCTCGGTAATCGTTCAGTTGTTCCAATCGCGAGGTCAACGGTCGGGCCTGATGGTGCGCGGTTTGGAGTCCTTGCCGCTGAGCCTCGAAGATCAACCAGAGGGCTTTCTTTGGATGGGGACGTTCTCGTATGTGGCGTCCCCAGAAAGAATGGCCCCGACGGGCCGGGGCGCTCCCAGCATCATCATCACCCAAGGAGACCCGCCCTCTTGCGATACTTGGGCAGATCAATACACCGTCCTGAGCGCGTTGGACGCCTCGGGCGGATTTCGTCACATCGTGCGCACCGGAGTGGATCGACTCTACGCGGAACGTCTTCGCTGGCGACTGCCCAGCGAGAGCGAGGAGTTTCGTGTGGTATCCGCCCGTATCAATGGACGTCCCGTACGCTGGAGGATTCGCGATACGGAGGAAGGTCGGGAGCTGATCCTGGAGACGTCATCTGATCCGCGGCGATGGGCGGTGGAAGTGGAGTGCGAGCAGTTGGCCCGGGGGGGCGGTATCCTGCATCGAACGGAAGCCGCTGTCCCGGTGCCGCTTTTCCCGGTGGCCTCGGTCCGTTGGATTCTATTTGTACCACCGGATCGGGAAGCCATATCGCCGGCCGACTTGACCCGGCTCAATCAGCGTTGGGGCGCGCTGCCGCAGCGATTGCTGGGACCCTTGAGGCGGCCGGAAGACCGTCCCATCTTCATTCTGGAGGAGATCAATCGCCTCCTGATGGACGCCCCCGCAGCCCCGCCGGACGCTGCTGTCCGCAAGGCAGATAACCTTTTGCGAGAGTTGGGGATGCAATGTCGGCGGTTGTTGGCCCCCCCCAGCGCGCGTTCCACAAAGCCCAATCCCACAAAGGTCGGCTCCCAAGAATCACCGTCCGGGGAGGGGCGTGCCGGAGGGAATGCCGTGGGACGAGCAACGTTGATTACTTGGAGGGAGCTGTTCTCCGATTCGATGATCGAGGCTGCACACGGCCGACCGCCGTCAACCCGTGCCGTACTTTTTTTCGTCGACGCGGCTGAACTGAATCGGTCGGGAATCCGGCCGAGATCGCCCATCCCGCAGGTCATCTTGGAACATCTTCGTTCCGCTGTGGCGCGGGAACCGAATGACTTGGAGCTGGGCAAGACGGCGCTGCGAGAAATGGGATTGATTCTGTTGATCGGCCGCCGGTCTGTGCTTGTGACGGCCGAGGGGCTATTGCCGTTCTTGCGTGACGGCAACAATCTGGCCTGGAGCCGACCACCATTGTTCAAGCTGATCGCACACAGCGACTGGTGGGACCGCGTGGAACAAGCCGCTCTGGAGGACGGTACGGATGGAATCTGCCGTATTCGGGCGTGGAACGAGTTGCCCACAATTGGACTGGAAAACGAAGAGGCGGAACTCGCCGGGGCCCAAGGCAGCCTCCTTTCCTTGGAGGTTCCCATCGCCAGCGGCTGGCGGGCCAAGCTGTTGGGAGAGGATTCCGTGTCGAATCCGTTGAAGGCGACGTTGTGGGTATTTCCCCGCGCCCTGATAGATGCCTCGCGATGGGTCGGCTTGCTCTTTGCGCTGGCGATTTGCACAACGCTGCTCCGATCTCATCGTCGACTCATGGGGTTCCTTGCCGTGGCTTGCGTGATCGCCGAAGTGGTCGCACCGGATATCCTGATTCCGCTAATCTCCGGGGTATTCATGGGAACGGTGCTCGCCTTCCTAGGTTTGCTGTTGCTCCCGATCGGGACAGGCCGCAAGCCGCATTGCCGCCGAACCGATAGTCAAGTCACGGGCAAGGTAGCCACGATCATGCTGATCGCGGCGGTCGCTACGTGCAGTTCAGAATCGGCTGATGCCGCCGAGGTTGCCAATACTTGGCGGCCCATGAATCAAGAACGGCTTTCTGCCGTCGCCTTTCCCGGGACGGATCGACGCGCGGCCGATTGTTTGGCCATGGCCGAGGATCAGCGGAGGCTGGAAGGCGCGCCCCCCCCGGCGGCTGGATTGGGAGCGAGTCCGGCCGCAGCACCCGTGGATAGCCCCACACCGCCTTATCGTATATTTGTGCCCACGGATGATCAGGGCCATCCCACCGGAAAGGAGATCTATCTCTCAGAAGATTTCTATCGAGAGATTCAGAGACGAAAGAATGCGCTCTTGCAGCATATCCCGGCCTGGCTGTTGGTGTCGGCAGAGTACCAAGGAAGCCTCGTCTCAGGCATGGACACGGCCCAATACGTCTTGCCAGAACTCCGCGCCGTATGGGAATGCGTGACATTCAAGCCGGACGCTGAAGTCTCGTTTCGAGTAGGGGGAGATCAGGAGGGATCTGTTTCTGGGGGTGTCCTCGTGGATGGTCGGCCCGCCCTTGCGGCGGTCGAAGGGAACGTGGTCCGCTGCGTGATTTCCCAAGCTGGGCGGCATCGGATTCAGACGCAAATCAAGCTGACTTCTCAGACCAGCGAATCGGCATCGGGCGTTCGCCTGCGGGTGCCGCCTGTCCCCAATTCTCGTATCGAGCTACAAATTTCTCCTGAGATTGCGAAGATCGAGGCGATTGGGGCGGCAGGGGCGGCATGGCGAGACCCCGAGGGAACGCACTGGACCGTGGCTCTGGGGGCGGCGGAGCTTGTTGTACTCCGCTGGTACGACCGCTCCACACTGCTCGGCAACGCCTTGTACGAGGCGGATGAGTTATCTCGACTTCAGATCGGTCCCACGGCTACCAGATTAGACGTTTTTTGGCGGTTGCGAGTGGTGGACGGTCGCCTAAGTCGCATCCGTGCGACCTTTCAGCCAGGCCTTCAATGGCTAGGCGTGGAAGGTCCTGCTCAGCCGGTGGCCCAGGTCATTTCGGAATCTGGGATCAGGCCCGTCTTGCAAATCGATTTTCCGCAGCCCGTGACGGATAGCACTTCCCTTCGCCTGATCTTCCAGGTTCAGGACGGCGGTGGATGGGGGCGAATGACGCTGCCCAGCGTTTCGCTCCTTGACGGCTCCGTCAACCGTCGCCGGTTGGCTGTGGCTACGGACTCGAGCATTCGGCTTGGTTCCCAGGAGGTCCACGGTTGGGAACCGATCCCGATAGCCACGATTACCGATACCTGGCCGGAGTGCGGGACTGGCATCGTCGCGGCGTTCCAGGCTTTTTCGGGACGCACGTATTGGGCGGCGGTCACCGAACCCGTGCCGCGGGAACTCCTGGCCGATGAGACGGTCCAGCTTCGCGTTCGGCTAGATGCTGTCCTCGGTGGCTGGCAGTTCCTAATCCCCGCGGATCGCGATCCCCAGCCTTATTTTCGCATTCGTATCCCCTCGGAACTCAAGCCGCTGCGCATATCCTTGTATTACGGCGCGTCGGAACGACCAATACGCATCCCCGATTCCAGCGTGCTTCTGCTGTGGAACGAGACGGACTATCCGGGTGACCGCCGTATCGTTTTGGATGGAGAGATCGCCGTCTCCAGCAACGGGCAAGCCCGCGTGCCGAGGCCAGAATTGTTGAATGCCAAGCTGCGGACATCGAGCTGGAACATCTACCGCTCGCCCAAGACCCTGGCCGAAATCACCGAGGTGCGAGGATTGAACGCAGAACCGACCCAGCCCCCCGTCACAGAGGCTTCGGAGGACCTTCCTGTCGTCACGCTCGCCTCGCGTGATCCGCAAGACATCCAGGTCGTTTTGTCGGTGCGGCCCAATCATCCGCGAATTCGCGGCAAACGAATCCTGGTCCTGCAAAGAAGTCAGGACGAATGGGTTCTCGATGCCATATTTCCCCTGCTAGTAAAGGATGGGGCCGCCGATGAGCTTCGCTTGTCTCTTCCCCGCGGGAGCGTTGTCGAACTTCCGACCGCCTCCGCCGCGACCGTATTACCGGTGGAATCCGAGGAAAGCTCTGTTTATCGCCTTGTTGGGACGACTCCTTGGACCGGTAGTACCACGGTGCGTGTGACGATGAAGTTGCCGGTCGGCTCAGGCGGGCGCCTGGTGATTCCATTTCCGGAGTTAGAAGAGGTCGAGCTAGAAGACTCCGTTCTTCTGTTGCCGCAGGAATGCACGCTGGAATCGCCCACAGAGGAGTTGGGTCAAGCCGCAATCCACGAGGTCGAATCGTTCACCGGCTTATCCCTGCCAGCATATCGTGGCTTTCGCTTGGAGGATAAGGAGTCCAGCAGCCGACAGACGAGCACGGAAGTACTGACCACCAGGACGCAGCAGGCACGCATCCCGTTCGCCCAGGTCATCGTAAGGCCAACGGGGGCAGATCGCTTCCTGGCGGCAATGACCCTTCATCTGGATGTCGGCGACTGGCAAGAGTTGCGAATCCACCTCCCGTCAGGGGGACGCATCATCCAGGCCTGGCAAGAGGGCAGTCCCTTGCCGATTCATACAACGATGTCAACCGGTCAGGTCAGCATTCCTTTATCGAAAAAGCCCCGCACACGACTCGTAAACCTCGTATTCGAGGGCCGCTTCAACACCGCTAATGCTACTGGCACGGCACGGTTGGCGCTCCCACAATTCGACGTGCCTGTCGAAGCCTCTGTGTTCGCGGTGTATTCGGGTGAGAAACAACTGAGCACGCAGGGCAGTGCGTACTCAAGGATTCCTGCGTGGGAATACTATTCCGCGACAGCCCGGGCCTACCTGGATCGAATGTCCGAGCTTTTGGGTCATCCCAGCAGCGTTGACGAGGAGGCTCGCCGGCGATTCGAGTTCTGGCGGGAGGGCTTCGAATCCGCGAGAGAGGCGGCGAGGGCGATCCTTTTGCTCCGCGGTCAGCACCCGCAAGAAGGGGGATCGCCCGAGATGCGGCTAGCCAACCTGGAGCGAACGGCGTCATCCATTCTCGAAAAAGCTCGCGAAGTCTTTCGCGGCGCCGCCTCCGAGCCGATGACGATCACGTTGCTGCCCCCCAGTGGCACGCTTCAAAGCTTTATCGAGGGCAATTTCTACGAAAGCTTGCGGGGCAACGCGGATTACTTGGCTGCATCCGAGTACCCTCGAGAACTGCGGATGATCTCCCCCCCCATTCCCCTGACGGACAGAGATAGCCTTGTCCTCCTCGTAACGACCTCAGTCGTTGTGTTGTTGATCATGATTCCCTTGATCCCACGTCGGATCGCAACGGGTCTAGGACACTGGGCAATGCGGTTCCCCCACCCTTTGGTCGTTCTTACCGGCCTGATGTGGTGGCTGTGGCTCAGCCCACCCTGGGTAGGTTGGCTATTCGTCGCCTTGGGGGTATATCTCGTCGTTCGCCCGAAATGGCGTCAGGTGCCCACAAAAGAAGCACCCGTGCCCATTATGTTGGATGACCCGCGGACGGGAACAATCTCATCGGTTGGAAGCACGCTGGGACACGTTCCCAAACCGTAGAGCACGGGCATCGAGGTGACGTTGATGTAGGCACTGCATGGAGGTGGGAACTCGCACGGGGGCGCGAGCACTCCGGGCAAAAAGTCTGTAGCCGATTCCGTGGCCTGCATGGTGGTGCCTGGGAGCGTGGTGTGCGTAAGCACGGAATCGCGAACGCGGCGAACAAAAACTGGGCCGCGATGGAGGGGCACGCTCAGGATCACGAGGATTGCGATGGGGCGGGGTTTGTCTGCCCCGATTCCCGGCCGGGATTTCGTTTCGTTCGCGCGATCCTGTGCCTCGCAGTCCTTGTGCTCCCGGTGTTCGATTTCTTTTGGCGGCTGAGCTTCCGCCGGTTCGCGCGATCCTCTTCCGCTCAGCCCTGGTGCTCGCGTGAAAAAGGGAATTGCCGCCTTTCGCGTTTCGGGAGCCTGTCATGCGGCACGGCATTTGCTAATATGCAGTAGTCGGGATGAGAGATTCTCGCAACGGACCCTGTCGCGTACAACTCTCCGAATCGCTGTAAAGGTGAATCATGAGTCGCGTGGTGGTTTTTCAGCAAACCTCCCATGAGCCGCTGGGTCTGCTGGATGACGTCTTCGCTGCATTCGGCCTGACCGTACAGGTCATCCCACTTTACAAGGCGGTGCCCGATGCTGTGGATTGGATGGGCACTCTAGGCCTGGTTGTTCTCGGCGGTCCGATGAACGTGGATGAAACGGACACGTACCCGTTCCTAAAGCGGGAGGTGCAATGGATCCGGGAGGCATTGGCGAGTCAGGTTCCCATTTTGGGTATCTGCCTCGGATCTCAACTCCTAGCGAAGGCATTGGGAGCCGCAATATATCCGAATAGAACGAAAGAGATCGGATGGTACGAAATCAACCTGACGGAGCAAGCGGCTGAGGATTTGCTGTTTCTGGGGTTGCCCGCCTCCTTGATCGTGTTTCAGTGGCATGGAGATACGTTCGACCTCCCGAAAGGGGCCGTCCTCTTGGCGACCAGTCCCCAATGTCGCAATCAAGCCTTCCGCATGGGCGATAATGCTTGGGGCTTGCAATTCCATCCTGAAATGACGACGGATCTGATTGACCGTTGGTTGTCTTTGCCGGGCAACGCACAGGACTTGAGCGAGTTTCCGCCCGACCACGCTCAGTCCGTTCGCTCCCACAATGTGGTCATGATGCGGCACTATCGGGCGTGGAACACCACAGTCCTGGAACGGTTTGCTGAAATCTGCACGCGGCGTAAGGCAACTTCTCTGTAGTATGGTGCATTTTCTCCGGAGAATGGTGCCTTGGGCGTGCGCGTTCAGTCACGCTCGGGGCAAATACCGGAATCTTGTTCGTAGTGCACGATCTTCGGCATCCCTTCGTGGTGGGCAGAAACCCTGCCTGCCGTAACCCCAATGTGCCGGGGATATCCCTCGATCCGTGCCTGTGCGGTAGCGCCTTGCGAATGTCTGCGCCACGGGCATGCCCCATTTTCCCCTCCTGGGCGGCTTTATTCGTGCAGACTGGCCAATTACACTGCGGTTTAGGGGCGTGGCGCTGGTGAAAGGGCTTGGGGGGCGGTGCTGGGGGAGGGCAAATACCGGATGATCCGATCGCGGGTGCCTGAAGATCGGAATCCTACGCCCGCGCGAAAACCTGCTTGCAATCGGTATCATTATCACTGGCGGATGGGCTTCTGGACCGAGGGGGTGGTACGTGAGTAACTCGGATCGGCCTGCAAGATGGAAACCCAACTGGCAGGCCTGGACCATACTTGTCGGGGTATTGCTTGGGCTGGGCCTGCTCATTCCGTGGTTGCACGCAAGGCAGCTTCGCTCGACGCAGGTGAAGATTCGCCAACGTGCGGAGCAGGCCGAGGCGGCAGCCGCCGCTGCTCGCGCCAAAGGAGACCGCGAGGCCTACTTGACCGCTCTTCGCGATGCGGTGCGCGGCTATGATGCCTGCTTGCGCCACGCCCCTGAGGATGTGGGCATCTTGACCCGCCTGGCGTCGGTTGTGGCGGAGCAGGCCGACGCCTCGCCCGGCAATTCCCAATTGCAAGCGAACGCCTACCAGGTTCTCAACCGTGCGGTCTCCAAGTCTCCCAAAGACGCCGTCCTGTGGCGTCGCCTGGCGGGCTTCGCGGAGCGGCAGCAACAGTGGTCGGAGGCAGCGGATGCCTGGCGGACCGTTGCCCAGTTGACTCCCGGCGATGTCGAGGTTCTGGTGCACCGCGCTCAGTGCTTGACGAAGTTGTCCCGCTATCGTGAGGCCATTCAGGTGCTGCGGCAGGCCATCCAATGGCAGCCGCGGGCGGTGCCGGCTTACATTCTGCTGGCCAAGTGCTACCGCCATCCGACCGTTGGGGATACGGCGGCGGCAGAAGGCGTGCTGGCCGACTTGGTACAAGCGTGCGGGGACGATGCCGTGGCGTATGCGGAACGGGCAAGATTCCGTTTATGGCTCCGTGTCAATACGCGTAATCCCCAGGAGGCAACGGAAGCCCTGCGCCACGCCGACGAGGATGTGGCCCAAGCTCTGCGACTCGCTCCCGACGGGGTTGCCGTCCGGATCGCCGCGGCAGAATTGGCCTTGGAAAAGGGGAACACGACGGATGCGGAATCCCATCTGTCAGACCTTGGCGTCCAGAACATCGAGGACCCCGCCGTGCTGGAGATGCGGCGCCGCGTGGCCGCGGCAAAGGGCGATTATGCCGCGTTGCAGGCGGTTTTGGCAAAGCTGGCGGATCGGGAACCTGTCCGGTTAGCGGAGTGGTTTCAAGTCTGCCTGGATCAAGACCCGCCGGATATTGCAGGCGCGGAAAAGCTGTTGGATCGGATGCGAAACGCATCTTTCTCGCCAGACTGGACCGAGTTCTTTGCCCTCCAGTTGCAGGGTGCCCAAGGAGAGTTGCGAGAGGCGGCAGCGGGCCTGGAAAAACTGCTCAGCAAGTGCCGTCGCGGCGAGCCTCTGAAGGCGGAAGTCGTGCTGGCACTGTCGCAACTATATCTGGAAATGCGGCAATGGGAACGGGCCATCGCTTTGCCCGCGGAACTGCTGCAAGAATCTCCCAATGCCCGCCGGGTGCGACTCGTCTACGCCGGAATCCTGGCCTGCGTGGGACAGGCCGATCGGGCGATGGCCGAATTCCAACGCCTCGAACAAGAATTGGGGCTGGAGCGGTTGATGGCCTCGCAAGGAGTCGCTTCGGCATATTTGGAGACTCTGGTCCAGGCGGCGACCGCGCGCACGACAGCCACGCAGGCCAGGACCTCCGCGGAAGCCCTGCTGCGAAGGTACGGCGACCGGTTCCCGGAGCCGCAGCGGATCGCCGCCGAAGCCCGCTTGAAAGCCGTCAATGGGGACATCTCCAGCGCTTTGCAGCAATTGGATGATGCCTTGCAGCGGTTTCCCGACAACCTCATGCTGTGGTCCGCAAAGGTCGATGTGCAAGCCCTTGGGGGAGATGTTGCGGGCAGCGCAGCGACGGCCCAGGAATGGATCCGCAAGTCTCCTGGCTCTTCGGAAGCGGTGCTGCTTCTGATCCGCGCAGGCATCCAGACGAACGACCGGCAGGCTAGCGCTACGCTCCTTGCGGAGGCACGCCGTGCTGCCGAGGCCTTCGGTGACGCGAGTCGCATTTTCCTCCTGCGTACCCTAGCAGCGGCTTATCTCAAGCTTGGAGACACGGAGAGCGCCGCGGGTATCTGGGAGCACCTGGTGGATGCGGACTCGCAGGATCTTGAAAACCGTCGCTTGCTCTTCGAACTGGCACGCAGCCGACGTGACTATGCCGCGATGGAGAAACAGGTCGCGACGCTATGCGCTGCTGCCCCGGAGAGCGCGGAAGCGGCCTTCGTCGAGGCAGGCTTTGCCCTGGCTCAGGCCGTGCGGCAAGGGACCTCGACCGACCGTCGCCGTGATTTCCTCGGTAAAGCAGAGGAGATGCTCGCTCGTGGTGAAAGCCTGCGCCCGCGATGGGCCGAGTTCGATCGTCTGCGGGCCGAGCTGGCCGTATTGCAAGGCCGTTGGGAAGCCGCGATTCGGCTCTTACAGGAATTGCACGCCCGGGGATTGGCCACGGATTCGCAAACCGCTCAGCTCGTTCAGCTCCTATTCTTGAGCGGCCGCGATGATGATGCGGAGGCCGTGCTGTCATCGATGCCGCTCGATCCACGCCGCCCGGAACTCCGCCGCATCCAAGCGGAGTTGCTGCTTCGGGAGGGCAAGGTGGACGAGGCCATCGCAGCGGCCGAGCAGGGGCAATCTGGCTCACCAGATGCGATCGAGTATTTGTGGCAGGCGCGGCTGTTGACGCGAGCCAATCGTTTCGTGCAAGCCGAGGAAAAGCTCCGCGCGGCTCTGGAATTGGCTCCCGATTGGCCCACACCCTATCTCACGCTGACATCCCTGGCGGTCCTCCAAGGGCGGCCAGATGCTGCCAAGCGGGTTTTGCAAGACGCCTCAGCTCATCTGCAAGGTCCGGCAGGGCTTTGTGCCCTCGCGCTCGGATACGAGACGCTTTCGGACGCAAATTCAGCCGAACAATACTACCGCCGCGCTTTGCAGTTGGCCCCCCAGGACCCGGGTCCGAAGCTGGAATGGGCAGGTTTTCTTCTTCGTACACGGCGATGGGATGAGGGACGCCGCGCGCTCGAAGAATTGATTGCCACTCAGAATGAGGCACCGGAATCGCAGTGGATCGTTCGCAATGCGCGTCGCAATCTCGCGCAGCTCCTCGCCGCTGGTGGAGACTACCGCGGATTTCGTCGCGCTCAAGACCTGTTGGATCAAAACCTTCGGGAAACGGACGCTCCCATGGACCGATTCCTGAAGATTCGCTTGATGGCGGGCAGGCCCGAACGATCGCTGCGAATGCAAGCCGTGGATGCCTACGAAAAAGAGGCCCGGGCCGGCGTCGACCTGCCGGCAGAGGACCGCTTTCAATGGGCGGTGGCACTGGATTCGCTGGGCCGCTGGTCGGATAGCCGGGCACAACTCGACGAGCTGATGCGGCGTCGGACGCGGTCTGCCAAACACTTGGAGTTCTATATCCGAAAGCGCATCGAGCACGATTCGCTGGCCGGCGAAATACGCCCCTTGCTGGACGAATTGCAGAAGCTAGCCTCGTTGTCGTGGACGGTGGACGAGCTGAGTGCCCGCCTGGCGGCGCGGGACGGCGACTCCAGCGAAGCCGTCCGCCTTCTCGAAGGCTTGCTTCAGGAAGATTCCGCACGCTCCCGCCCGCGTCCGGCCGCAACCCTCGTCCTGCAATGGTTCGAGGAATTGGGACTTTACCAGGAGGCCGAGAATCATTGGCGTACGCTGGCAGCAGCGCAGCCTCCAGCAGTGCTCGGCTTGGCCGCGTTCCTGGGTCGGCGCGGTCGAGTCGATGAGGCTTTGGAGCTTTGCCGTACCGCCGCGGCGTCGTGCCCGCCGGACGCCGTCGTCGCTACCGCTGTCAACGTTCTTCGCAACCGCCGCCAAGATTGCACGCCGGAGCGAATCGCTGCCGTGAACGAGATCTTCGAAATTGCCGAAAAGGCGGCGGGGCGCACGGCGGGCTGGCTGCTGACGCGGAGCAATTTCCTCAATTTTTTGGGGCGGCACCAGGAGGCAGCACCGCTTTATCGAGAGCTGTTGCAAAAGCACGACCTCCGCGAATCGCTACGGGCCGGATCCCAAAATAATCTGGCGTACGTTTTGGCCGCCTCTGCTCCGGCGCGTGCCTCCCAAGATGCTCAGCCAGAGCTGCAAGAGGCCGAGGCACTCCTAAGGCAAGCCACCGAAGTACTCGGCCCGCTGCCGAATATTTTGGACACCTGGGCCTTGCTAGAGCTGCGGCGAGGACGGCCGGAATCCGCATTGAACTATGCCCAGCAGGCGGTCGCCGAAGCGCCGTCGCCACTGACCTATTTGCACCTCGTGCTGGCTTTGCACACGTTGGGAGATCGTGTCGCTGCCGCCCGCGAATGGGAAACTGCCCGACGCGTTTACGACCTGCAAGCAGAGGCCGTGCCACCTATCGAGCGAGGGGCATTCGAAAAACTTCAGGCCGAGTTGGAAAAGCGATAAAATCCCTGCGGCGACGGTCCGACGACTTCCACGGCACGCAATTGCCTCGCTCGGATCGAAGGCCCCGGCGGGCAATAGGCCACTGGCTTTAGGCGGCTGTGCGAACCGTGATCTTGGCATGGAGCTTCTTTATCGCGTGCCTTGAGGAACCCCCGCCTCGAATTGCATGATGAGATCGCTGCTGGCGACCTTTGGCTGACGTTCATGCGGCGGACGTCTTCAGATACGAAGGCTTGCTGCATGTCGATAAGGCCTTCCGGATGTCGATCGCGAGGTCGTTGTGGTCTCCGGAGTCGCCGATCCGGGTGCTATCAAGATCACGACATGGCCGAGATCGCGACGTTGTCAGGGTAATCCCACCTTTGGAATCCGCGGGGATTTCGCTACCATGAATGAGAACCGGAAAGGGGGCACGCTCCGGGCAGGATTTCGCCTGAACCTAGCTCGGGATAGCCGGTCCAGAAGTTCAAAGCGAAACGGCTGGCGGGCATGGGCAATGGCTTAGGTTGAGCCTCGCAATTGCCCGGCGAGGCGGCGCCTTTTCCGGCTCGCGACAAGATCGCTCATGCAATGTTTGACTTGAGGATGGGTGGCCGAGTGGTCTAAGGCGGCAGTCTTGAAAACTGCTGTACCCGTTCGGGTACCGGGGGTTCGAATCCCTTCCCATCCGCTCTATCCACCTGCGGACTGAAAGGTTGCGTTCCAACGGCCCGTTAGTGCTATATTGCTGGGTTGTTCTCAACATCTTGTGGTGATGGGAAACAACGCATTGCAACGTATGGTGGGCGCGTCATGCAGGCACACGGACTTTGCGCTGTAGGATCAGGAAACCTTTGCACTGTAGGGTTAGGAAACGGCCCTGGCCTGGGCCGTTCTTGGTGGTGAATCATCGGTTCGCCCGGTGGAATGTTCACCCGGGACTGTCAAAGGGGCACCAGCACGTGTCGCGGACAACGCGTTTGCGGATGGCGACTTCGCCGTCGTGGACCGGGAGCAGGAAGTTACGACGGCCCCATGCCTGGCGGTAGCTGTGTGAAGCGGCTGGACCAGCCGATAGTTACGCGGGCGGTGATCCGGAGGGTGAGCAAAATCGTTCTCTGGAGCCGGTGCAATGTCCCGGTGACAGGTCGCGATTGACGCTCTTGTCTTGACACGTGGTGCACGCCCAGTTCACCCGTCGGGCTTTTTCCCGAGAGGGCAGCAAGACGGCACGCGACTGGGATATCCAGGGGCTGGCACGCAGATTTCGTGGAGCAACAGCCCAGGTTTGTAACCGTTTACGGAACATGCGGGGTGTCACGGCGTTTTGGCCACGACATCCTGTGCTTCGCTTCAGCGATCGGCGGCCACGAGCATGGCGTTTTTGCTATACGACTCGTGAAAGCACCACGTTTTCCGCCACCCGTGAACGGTTACCAGGTTCGTTTGAAAGCGGGGAGACACGGAGCCCCAAGTGAATCCCCCTTTGACACTCTGCCCCTTATTTACCTATAATCAATCGCAGATATTGAGCGTTTCATGTGCTCGCCACGCCATACCACGAGTCCTGGTGGTACAGAAGGACTTGGTAGGGCAGTCGGCAAGCGGCTACCTGGTATTCGGGTGGGCGCCTGGTGTGTATTCCCCACCATGCCTAAAAGCGATGGACTTCGCAGCATAGGTTGATCCACGCCTCGCTGCGTTTATGCTCACCGCGCATCCGAGTGGTGTAGGTCAGTCGCATCAGGCAGGCTTGTGCAGGTAGTTTCTGTAGGTAGTTTCTGTTGAGTTGCTAAATTGGGGGTAAAAGCCGGCATGGCGCATGATAGGGACAGGTAGCTCAGTTGGTAGAGCACTGGACTGAAAATCCAGGTGTCGGCGGTTCAATCCCGCCCCTGTCCACTGGCCTCGAATGAGGCATGAGTGATTTCAACCCCACCGAAGTTCGAGCTGCTCTTGGGCGCAAAAGAGGCAACCCATCGGGTCGTAAATCCTAATTTGTATCAAAGCCCGGCTTGGGCGATGGCGATCATTGCGAGACAACCCGAGACAACCGTCGTTGGCCGGATTTGGTTTCCAACTAGTGCTACAGGGCTGGGTTGTTCTCAACATCTTGTGGTGATGGGATGCAACGTAGGGTGGGGGCATCATGCAGGCACACGGACTTTGCGCTGCAGGATTAGCTTCTTCGCCAGGGAAAAATCTCTGTTTGCGCTCGCGTAGTTGCCGTGAAAAGGGCCGGCTCTTCCCTGAGCGGGAGCTTCCGATGGTGCTAGCTGCGAACGCTGGGCACACAACGCTCGTGGCTTTTGGACAAGAATCGAAGTGCGGCAAGCGGCCTTGGCGGTGCACGACGCCTTAGCCCAACCCCCCCAGCTCTTTGCGCAAAGCGGACAGATCATTCTGAAGGGCTCGCATCTCTTCCGACATCGCCCGCATCTCCTGGTGAATGGCTTCGACGGCTCGCTCTAGATGGGACATGCGAGCTTCCAGATCGGAATCCTGGCCAAGGGTCGAGGCGGTAGCGGCCGATTGGGGTGGGGAGGCGGTCGCGACGGACGATGGATCGGCCACCGGAGTGTTGGTCCAAGTTGCTGCAACAGCGTCCTGGGGCTGGATGGCGTCGAACGAGTTGCTCCATGCACCCTGGTATTGGGCACGGATTCGTTCCAATTCTTGAGGAAGATGAAAGGCATGCGTCACCGTATGTCCCCGGCCGGGCGGCGTCAACTGATGCAGCATCCCTTTTTTCTCCAAGGCGTCGAGGACGGTTCTGAGGGCTGGCAGGTCGGGGATCGGGTCCATGCGGCTGACGTGAGCGCGGAGTTCTCCCTCTGTTTGTGGACCGCGCAGGAGCAGTTCACATAGGACGCTCAGCTCCAGCTTATCCACTCCGAGCCATTCGTAGGCATAATGCCGATACTTGTCGACGCGGCCAACCCCCTGAATGATTCCCACCGCGCCATGCCGCCGGAGGGCCTCCAGGGCCGTTTCGACGGCAGAGTTATCGAGATGCATCTCGGGGTTGCGACTATTCTTTTGGTTGCAACCGGCCACGATTGCGTTGAGGGTCAGAGGATAGGCGTTGGGTGTGGCCTTGGCCTTTTCGATCAGTACACCAAGCACGCGCCGCTCGATGAGACTGAGGGGGCGTCCACGGCCCGGGTATTCCTGTCTTTCGCTTGCAGTCTCGCCTTCGTTCATGGGATGATGCCTCCGAATCAGTCGCCGACGCCGGCGCAGGGGCTATCGAGGCCGTTTGAGGGGCTTCAGACCGGCTTTGGCGAGGATGAATTTGAGCCAACCCACGCGACCTCCGAAATCCACGGTAGCCTTCCGGTTTTCCCCACTGCCACTCAGGGCCACGATACGTCCGACGCCGTGTCGCGGGTGAGCCACCAGCATGTCTTGAGCATAATCGTCCGTAGCGATGGCGCGTGTGGCCGTGGCCCCGCTGAGCGCCGCCGCCGTGGTCAATGGATGGATTGGAGCGGCGACAGGCCGGGCCGGGGATTTCCCTGCTGGGGCTTCTCTCGCTATCGGGCGGTCCGAGAATCCAGCGATATCCAATGCCTTGCCGGATCGCTGCACGCAATCCTTCGGCAGCTCTAATAGAAAGGGACTGGGAATCGTAAGCCGCCGCTGTCCGCGAAAATCACGCATCGCGGCAAAGCTGATCTGTAGCTCCTCCATCGCCCGCGTCATCCCGACGAACATCAGCCGCCGTTCCTCTTCCAATTGATCGTTGCCTTTGAGGCTTCTCTCATGCGGCAGGATGCCTTGCTCGACGGCGGTCAAGAAGACGACGGGAAACTCCAGCCCCTTGGATGCGTGCAAGCTCATCAATGTAACACGATCGTCGCTCTCCCAGGCATCAACATCGTTGACGAGGCTGACTTCTTCCAGGAAGGTATCCAGCCCGCCAGGCTCGGGATGCTGCTCGTCAAACAGCCGGGCGTAAGTCAGCAGTTCTTCCACGTTGGCCAGGCGCTCTTGATCCTCTTCGCTGGAGGACTTGCGGAAAAGATCGCGGTAGCCGGTTTCGCTGAGCACGCAGCCGAGGATTTCTTCGATTGGCCCGGCCGCCATCGCGGTCAGGCCATTGATCAATCGCACGAATTCGGCGAGCTTGCCGACCGCGCGGGATTGCAGGCCGGGGACAGCGTCAGCACGGGATATAGCGGTCCAAACGTCCCAGCCTCGCGTGCGAGCGAACTCCAGCACCTGAGAGACGGTGGTGTTGCCGATGCCGCGGGTCGGGGTATTGATGATGCGGAGAAAAGCGGCTTCGTCGCAGGGATTTTGAATGAACTTGAGGTAAGCCACCACGTCCTTGATTTCGCGGCGCTGAAAAAACTCCACACCATTGACGATTTGATAGGGAATGTTGCGGCGGCGGATCGCCAATTCGAATTCTCGTGAAAGGGCGTTGACACGGTAAAAAATGGCGAAATCTCGCGCCCGACGCCGCCCTTCCCGGAGGGCAGCTTGGATGCGGCTGGCGATATCCTCCGCCTCTTCCGTCTGATCGCGATAGCCCACCAGACGCACATCGGCCCCGGCCTCGTTGAGGGTAAACAGGTCTTTACGTTTGCGTTTGACATTGTGAGCGATCAATCCCGCCGCCGCTTGCAGGATCTTCTTCGTGCTGCGATAGTTCTGCTCCAACCGGACGACGCGGACATTGGGGAAGTCGCGTTCGAACTCCAGGATGTTGTTCAAATTGGCGCCGCGCCACCCGTAGATGGATTGGTCAGGGTCACCCGTCACGGCGAGGTTGGGATGGTCGATGCACAGCGCGCGGGCAATGGCGTATTGCACGAGATTCGTGTCCTGATATTCGTCCACCATCACGTAGCGATAGCGGGCATCAAGCTCGCGTCGCAGCTCCGGTGCGCGCTGCAAAATGATGGCGGTGTCGAGCAACAGGTCATCGAAGTCCACGGCATTTGCGAGAGTCAACCAACGTTGGTAGAGCGGGTAGACTCTTTGCACGATCGAGCCGATCGGGGAACCGTCGCGGGGGCTGTATTCGTGCGGCTGGATGAAGGCGTTCTTGGCCCAACTGATGGCGGCGGAAATGGCGTCGGGCGTGTAGTTCATCAGATCCACACCCGCTTCGGCGATCACGCGCCGCAAGCCACGAACGGCATCCTCCTTGTCGTAGATCGTGAAGTTGGCTTCAAGGCCGATGAGCCTGCCGTGTCGGCGCAGGAATTGGGCGGCAAAGCGGTGGAAAGTCCCCAACCACACTTTGGCGCCAGGTACCAGGGCGGCAACCCGGCTCGCCATTTCGGTGGCTGCCTTGTTCGTAAAGGTCAATCCCAGGAGATGCTCGCCAGGGATGCCTTGGCTGAGCAGATACGCGATGCGATGGGTAACGACCCGCGTCTTTCCACTGCCGGGACCCGCTAAAATGAGCAGCGGCCCTTCCACGTGGGTGACCGCTTCCCGTTGGGCGGGGGTCAAGCCGGACAATAGGTCGGCGTCATTCATGGAATAGCTCGATCCGTTGTCTTCCTGTGCCAACGGCAGCGTCTTCGATCAAGCCGCGTGCGGATTGGAATCGGGCAGCCGTCATCCGAGCGTATTGCGGTTCTCCTCGTGGAATCGCAACATGAAATCCCGCAGTGCGACGACGCCCCGCCACGGCATGGCATTGTAAATCGAGGCGCGGCAACCGCCCACCGAGCGATGCCCTTCCAGGTTATACAGCCCGGCCTTTTTCGCCTCCGCCAGGAATTCCTTTTCGATGTCGCCGTTGGGCAAGCGGAAGGCGATGTTCATGGCGGAGCGGCTGCCTGGCGCCGCGTGCACGGTGTAGAAGCCGCCGCAAGACTCGATCGCCTCGTAAAGGAGATTCGCTTTTTTCTCGTTGAACTCTTTCAGCTTGTTGAGGTCGCCAAATTCGCGCAGCACCCAATCGGTTACCAATTTGACCATATATACGGCGAAGACCGGCGGTGTGTTGAGCAGCGACTTGTGCTCTGCCAGTTGCCGGTAATTCAGCATGACGGGCAAGTCGTCAGGGCAGCGATCCAGAAAATCCTTGCGGATGATGACGACAGTTACGCCGGCGGGGCCGAGATTCTTTTGGGCACAAGCGAAGAGGATGCCATAACGGCGAATATCGAGCGGGCGGCTGAGCAGTTCCGACGAGGCGTCACAGACGAGCGGGACGCCATTCGTTTCCGGTTCGCGTGGAAACTGCACGCCCGCGATCGTTTCGTTGATGCAAATGTACAAATACAGCGAGTCGGGGGCGATTTGGATTTCCTCGTCGCGAGGTACCCGATCGTAATTCGTCGCCTTGCCATCCCATGCCGCATGGGCCTGCCCCTGCGTGGTCGCTTCCGCGAGGGCTTGCTTGCTCCAAGTGCCGCTAACGACGTAAGATGCCTTGCACCCGGTATTGCGCAGAAAATTCAGGGGGATCATGCCAAACTGCAACTTGGCTCCACCTTGCAAAAAGAGGACGGCGTAGTCTTCTGGAATTTCCAGGAGCCTTCGCAGATTCTGCTCCGCCGCTTGTATAATCTCAGTAAACGCCGCCGAGCGGTGGCTGATTTCCAAGATCGACATCCCAACACCCGGTAGGGCCACGAGATGTTTCTGGGCTTCTTCCAGTACCGGTTCCGGCAGAACGGCGGGACCGGGCGAAAAATTATAGACGCGTTGCGTCATCTCACCAGCTCCTGTATTTCCAAATCGTAAAGTACGCAGAATCCGTTATTATCTTTCCACGCTCCCCGAAACCACAGGCGTGCCATCTCGTTCCTGTCTTCACCGCCGATCAAGACCAAAATGATATCGATTGAGACCGAAATGATATTCGGTATCAACTCTCCGTTTCTCAAGTCTTCGTTTCTTGCGTGAGCAAGGCAGAGTTTTCTGGGATTGACGCTATGTTTGCCGATCCTTCGCAAATCGAGACACGGTTTTGCCGACCTGCGTTCGGTGACCCGCTCACGGAGCATTTGCTGCGGAGCATTCGCCGCAGGCACGCGATTCCGCTAGGGTATCCCCCATCACTGAGTTCTGCAATCGGGGGGAATTTGCTTGGTTGGCCCCGCCCATGCCCCTCCCCCGGTTTCCGATCCAGAATGGAACGGCGGCCGCTTATGCCTCTCAGGGCGAAGGCGCGACGAGAGAGGACGATTGTGTGGCGTATGGATATGGCGGAGGTAGTCGTTCACAGGACTTCTTGTCGTTACAAAAACGGCTTGTCCCCTTGTCATTTCGAGCGAAGCGAGAAATCTTGTGGCGTCCCACCGCCATTGCACACTACTATAGGTTGCGTCTAAGAGTCGATGGCGATGCTATATGCTGCGCCTCGATGGACGTGTGCAATGAGAATAGGCCAGCGGGGAAATCTGCGAAGAGGCACGCAGAATACGGCCCAAACCGGGCGCGAATGGAGGTCCAAATGCCCGGCACAACCCCCGGGGCATGAAAGGCCTTCGGGCCACGGAATGCGCGACGGTCGGTCGCCCCTCGTGTCAATTTCACGCCGTCAATTTCGCGCCGGACGCGGCCAGTAACGCACTTTGGCCAGATCGCGGGTCCGCGGGACGGTCATCCCAACGCCACGGCTCGTCCAAACGAATGCTTCCGCGCCAGGACGGAATGTCACTTTGAATGGCCCGCAGGCGCCGCTATTATTAAGACGAACTTCTCAGCATGCAAAAGTCGAGACCGTAATATTGGAATAGGCCACTGAGGCAGTAACATTGGAAGAAATCATCGCCGGAGGCAGCATGTTTGCAACCGAATATCACGCAGGAGTTTGCTCTCGCAAGTGCGTCCCCACGCACGGCTGCCAGTGGTGCATTTGCGCAAGTAGTCGGTTTCCGGTTTTGGCAATCAGGTCTGCCATTGCTTGGGCCTGCGTCTTGTTGGGCGCCGGATGGCTTCACGGTATGGACCTCCTGCGGATTCAGGATCCGGACGGCCAACGCGAATTGCGGGGCAAAATCCTGGCCGAAGGAGGAGATGGGGGCATCCTCTTGTTGGGGCAGGACGGTGGTCTGACCGCAGTCCTGCCCGACCAAATCCTTTCCCGAGGCAGTGACAAATCACCTTTTACGGCCTTGAACGCCGAGGAAATTTCCGCCTTATGGTTATCGCGGCTGCCAGCGGGATTCGAGGTCCATCGCACGGCCCATTACGTGGTTTTGCACAATGCCTCGCGCGAGTATGCCCGATGGTGCGGTGGCCTGCTGGAGCGACTTTATACATCGTTCACGAACTATTTTACACGGCGAGGTGTCACAATCTCACCGCCCGAGTTTCCCTTGGTCGCCATCGTGTATGCCTCGCGATCGGAATACATCGAGCAGTGCCGCGAGGAGGTGGGGCCAGCAGTCTCTCAGGTTCACGGTCACTTCAACTTGCAGACCAACGTGGTGAAGATGTACGATCTGACCGGTTCGGGAGGCAAGGCGTCCGCTGCGGATCTATCGCGTTCTTTGGCCAGACCGGAGACGCAACACAACATCGCGACCGTGGTCCACGAAGCGGCACATCAGTTGGCCAACAATTGCGGGCTGATTTACCGGTGGAATGATACGCCGCAGTGGCTGAACGAGGGGCTGGCCATGTTCTTCGAAACGCCGGACCCACGCAGCAGTCGTGCGGTGACGGCCGTGGGACTGGTCAATGCGGCCCGGCTCTCGCAATTTCGCAGCTATCTTTCGCGCCGCCCCGCCGATTCGCTGCAAACGCTGCTGAAAGATGACCATCGCGTACAGCACACGGATACCGCCGCCGACGCTTACGCCGAGAGTTGGGCCTTGGTGTATTACCTTCTCCTTCAGCGGCCTAAGGAGTTCAAGGCCTACGTCGAGCGAATAGCGTCCAAGCCGCCGTTGGTGTATGCGGATGCCGAAGAGCGGATCCGCGACTTTCGCGAGACGGTATCCGAGGATCTGGAGAAGCTGGATGCCGATTTCGTCCGCTTCATTTCGCGATTGAAATGAAAATGAAATAGCCAGGCAGGCCCTGACGCTCACCGCCCAAGGCAGACCTGCGGTCGGCCAGCGTGGACCGCGAGCTGCTTGTTTTCCGAAAGTTCACACCGTATCATGTGGGGCGTTCGCTCGGCGGCGAGATCGCCGTTAACCCAGCGATTCAAGATTACACGTTTGGCACTTGCGATGAGGGATTGAACCATGAAACGACTGCACTCTCAAGCGGCTAACCATGGCCAAAACCAGGCTGCTCGTCGAGTAGGAGCCTCTCGGCGGGATTTTTTGCGCACAACGGGGATGGCCGCGGCGATCGGGATGGGCGGGCTGAGTTTGGCTCGGGCTGTGCACGCAGCGGGCGAGGATCCCATCCTGGAGATCGCCCTGATCGGCTGTGGTGGACGCGGCACGGGTGCGGCGGCGAATGCCATGGATGCTGATCCACGTACTCGCTTGACGGCAATGGCCGACGCCTTCGAAGACCGGCTTAATAGCAGCCTGGCGGCCTTGAAGGAAAAATATCCGGACCGCGTGGACGTCACACCGGAGACCTCCTTCGTTGGCCTGGATGCCTACGTCAAGGCCATCCAGAGCGACGTGGATGTGGTCCTGCTTTGCGAACCGCCGCACTTCCGACCGATTCACCTGCGGGCTGCCGTGGAAGCGGGAAAGCACATCTTTTGCGAAAAGCCCGTGGCCGTCGATGCGCCAGGTTATCGCTCCGTACTGGAAAGCACGGAGATGGCCCAACAAAAGGGCCTGTCGTTAGTCTCCGGTTTGTGCTGGCGCTATCACAATGCTACCCGCGAAACCGTGAAGCGGATTCAAGACGGGGCGATTGGCGACATCGTGACGATCCAGGAGACGTACAATACCGGCCACATCGGCGGTCGCCCGCGCGACCCCGAACTTACGGAAATGCAATTTCAAATTCGAAATTGGTACTGCTTCACATGGCTCTCCGGAGACCACAACGTGGAGCAGCACATCCATAGCTTGGACAAGGCATTGTGGGTGATGCACGACGAGCCTCCAGCCGCGGCCTGGGGCTTGGGTGGGCGGCAAGTACGGACGGAGATGCCTCGTTTCGGCAATATCTACGACCACCACGCCGTTTGCTACGAGTACGCCAATCGTGTGCGGGTCTATTCCTACTGCCGCCAGCAAGCCAATTGCTGGAACGACACTACCGACCACGTTTTCGGCACAAAAGGACTGGGGGTTATTCTGAACGAGTTCCGCGTCGAAGGCCCGGAAAAGTGGCAATATCAGGGCGAAAACACCAATATGTATGTCGCCGAGCACCAGGCCTTGTTCCAATCCATCCGTTCGGGGCAGCCGATCAATAACGGCGTCTACATGGCCCGCAGCACCATGATGGCGATCATGGGAAGGATGGCCACCTACACCGGGGAGCGAATTACTTGGGAGCAGGCCACGCAATCCGAAGAGAACCTGTCGCCTTCTTCCTACGAGTGGAATGCCACGCCGCCCATCGTGCCGGATGCCGAGGGACGTTATCCGGTAGCCATGCCCGGCATCACCAAGTTCGTCTGATCTGCCTCCGGGAGATCGGCGGGGCAGGTTTGGCAGATACGCTCCCGCCTCTATCCGAGACGTTGACATGGCACGCCACGGTCGTGGACGAACGGCCGTGGCGTTGTTTCTCGCAGCCAGTGCGATTCGCTGTCGCCCGTCGCTAGCCAGCGCGCAGTCGCCGATGCACTTCCTCGACGACATCCGCCACCTTCCAGGTGCGGTGGTCGCCACGCAACTCGGCATTCTGGACCAACCACAGATCCACTCGCTTTTTCGCGGAGATCACCGTGGCGTGGCTTTTCTTGCCGAAATATTGGCCGATCTCGTTGAGCGGCGCGTGGGTATATTTTCGCGCTAGCCACATGGCCAGCATCCGCGGCTGACTGATGCGGCGATCCTTGGTATCGGCGCGGAGCGAGTTGTCGGGAAGCCCCAAGGTGTGACAGAGGGCTTGCTCAATCTCTTCGATCGGCACCTCGCTGGGAGTTGCAGCCGCGAGATCGGCGAGCAATTCCTCGGCTTCCTTCCGCCCGATCTGTGCCCCGGATGCCTCGGCGAAGGCCTTCAGGCGGCAGACCGCGCCCATCAGTTGCCGTACGTCTCCAGGGAGGCGTTGCGACAGCCAGTGGCAAACGCTCTCCGGGAGATTCAGGTTTACCGCCCCAGCGGCCCTGGCCACGATTTGCAATCGCGTGGCAGCATCCGGCGGGTCCAGCCGGCAAACCATTCCGCTTTGGAGGCGGCTGATCAGCTCGCCCCCCAACTCCCCCAACTGCTGGGGCGAGTGATCGGCGGCGCAAATGACCTGGCTTCCATTCTTGAGTAGGGCGTCGATGGTATATAGCAATTCGATTTGCGTCTGGCGCTTGCCCCGGAAGAACTGGAGGTCGTCGAGGATCAGGAGCCGCACCCCGCGATACCTCATGCGGAGTGCCGCCACGCCCCCTCCTTTGATGGCATCGATGAACGCGCTGGTGAACTGCTCAGCCGACAGATACAAGGCCGGGATATGGCGATGGCGCCGCCGCACTGCCGACCACACACCTTCCAGCAAGTGCGTCTTTCCCGTCCCCGTCGGCCCGAAGATCGTCAGCGGCGAATACTCGCCCAGGTTCCGAACGACCGTCTCGGCCGCAGCAAAGGCAAGCTGGTTGCTCGGCCCTACCACGAACTCGGAAAGCGAGGCAAATCGTCTGCCGGGACGATTACCTCGGGATTGCGTTGAAGAACCCGGCAGCTCGGCATCCCGGCTGGCGGCCGCCCCATTGCCTACGCTCCCTGATAGGGACGGGGTGACTACCGGTGCGGCGGAATCGCAGGGGGCGGGTGATGGGCAGCCATCGGAAAATCCTTCCCGTTTTCCGTTGCCGTTCCGCGAGGCGACCTTGCTTCCCCCCTGAACGCAGGCATCGTCAGCGTGCATTGGAAACAGGAAGCCTTCTGGGGCCAACAGGCCGGGTTTGGCAGGCACTGCATTGCTTGCCTTTTCCCCCGCCTCCGCCGCGGATGGCAGCCAACGCTCCCCATTCGTACGCGTTCCGCTGCCATCGCGCGATTCCTCGGTCTTCCCGTCGGGAGCCATGCCCGGCATGGGCGGTTCCGAGGGCTCGCCCGGTTTGCTCGAATCTGCCGGACAAATCCCTTCTTGCAACCCCACAGGGGACCGCAAGACGTCGGATTGGGCAAATAGGGAGGGATGGCGATTGGTTTTGTCGGGCGGCTTGAGGCGAAAGTCGATGGGCGGCGAGTAGCCTAGTACTGCCGCGCAGCCGTCATTGACGTGTTTGTGAAATCGTGTTCGCAACCAGTCCAGATAGAACTGATTGGGTACTACCACGAACACGCGGACGCCGTCCCACAAGAACTGGGCGCTATCTCCGAACCAGAGATGAAACCGCTCGCGTCCGACCCTGTCAGCGACTGCTTGCCGCAGTGCCGACACGATGTCCATATCGTCCTTGGCCACAGTCTACCGCTCCCGATGCGCGCAAGTCCAGCGCTAACGCAAAGCGTTCGGCTGAAATTCCGATTCCGTAAGGGCAGGCCTGCGCAGCAAGATGAGTTGCGCCTGAGCGACGGCGTTGCCGCCGTTGCCTGCCATGTGTCACCCGATGAGCATGATTGTACCGGTGCAAGCACTGCCGTCAAAGCCCCGCGATGGTACGGCGAGCTAAAATCTTCTGTGGTCAGGGCGGCACCGCACGCACTCACGGAAAAGCGCCCTTGATCGCTAAAACATCGTCATCGACAATTCTGCTCAAGGCGAATCGTGGCCGGTGGATGAGTTGTTGAGGAACGGATATTCCGTCCCGGCTGGCGTGCCCGGATCGAAGCCATAAGTACCATAAAAAGCAGACGTTACGAATTCGTCATTCGCTTGAGATGCAGCCTCGCGGCCAAATCTAGACCCCTTTGGGATTTCCTGAAATTCCAGTGTCGCGAGGTCGCAACACCCTCAGAAAAACGCTTCGCTCGTCCAGTGGCTGGAAACCCAGCCGAAGGTAGGTTTTCATCGCGGGATGGTTGTTCGCATCTACTGCCAAGAGAAGGGCATCACGATCGCGACAGCGTGCCAACCATTGGGCATATCTTACCAACTCGGCTCCTCGACCTCGGCCACGCTCTTCGACCAGCAGCCCCATGTACACCAGCTCCATCTGGTTCGTTTCCGCATGATCTGCCAAGATCAGGCATCCGACCGGCAAGTTCTTATGCTGGAGGACAAACCACAAGTCGGGAGAGTACGGGCTGGTGGCCCGATAGCTCGCAAGCACGTCGCTGGTTTGCCGCATACCATTGAGCTGTGGGCAGTCGAGAGTTCCTTGGTAGGTGGCCTCCACGACCTCGGCGAATTGCGAGGGATTCGTTTGGTACGTGGCCTCGAAGAGGTAGTGCGTGGCCGGCGGCTCGGAAGGAAAGTCCGCCTTCATCGCCGCGAGGTACACCAGTCGTGACAAATACCCGAAGCCGCAATCTTGGAGCGGTTGGATGACTGCCTGCTGCTCGTCGCTGAGGCTGGTGAAAACCAGTTCGGCGGTCGTAGCGCTCAAATTTTCCGCAGCGGCCCGATAGAGCGCCCTCAGAGCGTCCCGATTCTCCATCGAGGTCACCCCCGGCGCGGAAAGGATGGCAATCTTGCCGGGATAGATGGTCCACATCAGGGCCGCGACCAGCAGGCCGTGCCGTTCCACGTGCAGCACGCCGCTAGTACCCGGCGGCGCCTTGCGGAGATGCGAGGATAGGACGCGGAAATGGTCTTCCCGATACTCCTCGGGATATTGCGTACAGATCAGCTCGATAGCAGGACCTAGCCGCTCGCCCTTGGAACATTGGACCGTCAAGTCGGTAGGCATGTTGTTTTGGTTTGGCTCGCTTGCAGGCATTTACTGCCTCCGTGCCTCAGGCTCCCCGCCCTCCGTCCACATCGCATTCTGGCGCATCTCGTGGAGGATGTCTTCCAGCAATTTCCGCGGCGCCCCGATGTCCAAGACATGGACCTGGCCGGTAAACTCCGCGGCCCCCGGCATGAGAAATCCCGGCTTCATCGCGACGAATGTCGCCGTGGCGTTGGCACGGACGATAGGCTGCGAGATCGGGCCTTCGTCGCAGTCGAGGCCACTGGGCAGGTCCACGGCCAGGACCTTGTTTCCCGCTTGATTGATTTGGAGCACCACATCGTCCAGAGGCGGTCGGACTGGTCCCGACGCCCCCGTGCCCAGCATGGCGTCGACAATCCAATCGGCCGAGCCAATTGCATCGGTCCAGGCGCTTTCGAATTGTGAACCGTTTAGCTCACGAATGGGAACCCCGCTTCTGCGGAGGATTTGGAAATGGATCTCCGCGTCCCCTTTCAATGCCCTTGAATCCGAGCAAAGCAGGACGCTCACCGAGAAACCTCTCAGATCGAGATGGCGCGCGATGACAAAGCCATCGCCCGCGTTGTTCCCTCGCCCGCAAATGACGACTACAGGTCCTCCGATACCCAGACGGGAGAGGAGGTCCGCCACTCCCCGACCGGCGTTTTCCATCAGGATCAGGCTGGGGATTCCATATTCCTCGACCGCACGCCGGTCGACTTCCCGAACCCATTTGCGGGAGAGGACTAGATTGGGATGCATGTCAGGGTACGAGTGTGGAACGAGGTTCATGCCACGCGACCGCCCACTGTTGCAGGACGAGACCATTTCCGATCCCGCTATGTTTGCGGGCACCGATTTCAGTATCGCACGAGAATATCAGCCAGGAAACCACCAACGCCCTTAAAATCCTTCAACAAAGGCATCGGATTTCGGATTATGGTTCGGCACAGGCAATTTCGAGCGATGGCGCTGTGAGAAAAAGGCTGTCCCTGCGGTGCTGCGGAACTCGAAAAGACCGGTTCGTCACAGCGACGCCGAGGCATCTGGCCGGCCATCCTGCAAGTTCTGAAGCTTCCGGGTAGCCTCGTACTACAGCGCAAAGTCCGCCCGATTGGCTGGATGTGCGCAGCTCGGATTGCGAGGCGGCATTTCCCATCACCACAAGATGTTGAGCCGAGCAAACAATCTTGCGCTGTAGTGGTAGCTCGCTAAAAGAGGACGCAATGGATTGTGTGCCGCAATCGATTGTGGATTGTCAAGGACTGCGATGCCTCGGCGGCCGGGTTCGTGAGGTCATTTGTCAGGCTTGTTCATCGGCCCAATGGGCGACGAAGGACCTGTATTCTGCGACCTCGCGTTCGAGATGCTCGGAATCGTGCTCGTATTCCACGCTCAGCGCCCCGCGGAAACCTTGCCGGCGGAGTTCGTTCAAGACCTCGGGATACCTGGCTTTCCCTTGCCCCAAGGGGACGTCCCGGGCCTCGGGCACGCCCCATTGGGCGACATCCTTCAGGTGCAAGGTCTTGACCCTGCCCTCCAATGTCTTGAGGCATTCGACGGGGTCGAGGCCGGATCGCACCCAGTGTCCGGTGTCGCCACACGCGCCAATCCTGGTGCTGCGCCCGTGGCATGCCTCCATTACTCTCTTGGGGTGCCAATAAAGCGACTGGGGTGATTTGGGGTGATTGTGGATGGCCAGATCGATACCGAATTTTTGCGTCAGGTCGTCGAGCATTCCCAATGCCTCGGCGGGAGGCTCGGCCACGATCGTCCGCACGTCCAAGCTCTTGGCGAATTCGAAGACTGCCTTTGCCTTGGCTTCGTCCGCCCCCAGATCGGCATAGAACTGAAGCATGGGCAAGCCCAGCGATTGTAGCCGCTGCTTAAGCTCGGCCCGTTTCTCGGCCGACAACGTCTCATTCACCACCAGTCCCGGCTGATCCTTGTCGAGCGGCAAGAAGAAGCACGCTTCCACCATGGAGAAACCCAACCTGGCCATGATCGGCGCGGCCTCGTACAGGGGGTATCGGCGGAAGGTGTAGTGTTGGCATCCCAGTGTCCAACCCAGCTTTTCCAGCCCACCACGACTCTGGCTAGCGTCTGTTCCTGTCAAGCCCAAGGCTCGCTCGCCTAGAATGAAGGTACCGGCGGCACTCAGGACGCCGCAGGTCCCGGACTGCAACCATGCCCGGCGGGTTTGCAGGCGGTCCACTTCAAAGGCTGGAAAAACTTTGTTGACCATCGTCACGTACTCCTAAGGGAAATAGCTCGTCGGCAAAACAGGGAATGGTGCACCGAACCGTCCGCATCTCATGCGATGACACGACACCTGGTATGATACAAGGAATACGACAAGATGCAATTGTCGGATTGTTGCGCAGTCTATTTCACGTTCACGGCCTATTTCACGTTCGCGGCGGCGAAGCGGCATTTCCCAGCGACGAAGCGCCGTATCCGACACGCGTCGGCCCCTTGAAGGCAGTCCCAGGTACCGCTAACGGCAGCTCGTTCCCGCATCCATGAATTCGGCAATCTGGAAGAAAACGTTCTGGGACGGTTGGTCTCAGTTTGCGATCAGCGTGCTGCTGCTGTTCGCTTTCGCCTGGCTCTTTGTCTGGCTCAATACCCTGGTCAATCTGGATTTGTGGGTAAAGTTTTTGGACTTCTTGCCGCCCTTCGCAGTCCGTTTGATCGGCATCCCCATCCAGGCTTTGGCGTCCGCTCCGGGACGCATCAGCGTGATTTTCGTCCACATTGTGCCGCTCCTGATTTTGATGGGCTGGGCGGTCGGCCGCAATTCAGAATTGGTCAGCGGCGGTATCGCCAACGGAACGCTGGAGGTTTTATTGACCGTTCCCGTCCAACGCATCCATTGGATTTGGATTCCAGCCGTGGTCTGGGCTGTGCAAACCTGCCTGCTGGTGGGCGCTTTGTGGTTAGGACTGATCGTGGGATTGCACGTGGTCGGCACGGCGGAAAAGATCAGCTACCAAGCATTTCAGCCGGGCGTCGTGAATCTGATCTGCATGACGTTTTGCCTATCCGGGATCACGGCGGGCCTGTCCGCAGCCGACAGCAACCGCTGGCGGACCATCTGGCTGGCCACGGGAATCTTTATCCTGGCCACCATCATCAAAATGGTAGCGCGGCTCTGGGAACCGGGAGCCTGGCTGGCGTACCTGTCGTTTCTCTCTGCCTTCGAGCCGCAGCTATTGATTCTAGTCCCCGAAGAGGCTGCCCGCTTGGCGTGGATTTACAATGGCTCGCTCTTGGGGCTGGGGCTGATTGGGTATCTGGTGGCGGCGGTGTTGCTTACCCGGCGAGACATTCCCGTTCCGCGCTGAGCGCGGTGCCGGGCGTCGCGCAGCCCTCAGCGTGCGCCTGCCGCTCGCACCGTGGCCGCGATGTCGTCGTCGAACAGGGGAGTTTGCAATCGCAAAATTCCGTCCTTGGAGGCGACCTGCTGCTCCTCGCTCTGTCGGCCAGACTTCGTGTCCGTCCAAATCACCGTATAGAGACCGTCCGGGACTTTCAGCTCCACGTCCACCTTTGCGCCGATCCGTCGGACTTGCGTTAAATCCTTAACCTGATGCGGAATCGGCGTGTGCAAGTACAAAGCGTATGCCTTGCCGTGCTCGGCTAGGACGTATGCCGTGAACTTGGGCTGAACGGCGTGGACGACACTTGCGTCGGGTTGCATCCGGACAAAATTGAGATCCTCGAGAAATCGCTTAAGAATCGCCAATTGTTTTCTCAAGGCCGGGCTGCCACCGCCAGGAGAGCGGTAGTCGGCAAGGTCACCGCGCGGATGGTCGGGGGTGAATGAGTAATCGAGATTGTTGTACAGCCCGCCGCCGGCGAGCATGAAGGCCCAGCCCTCCGTGCGGTACAAAAGATCGTCCTTTCCGCGAAAGCCCGTCTCGTTTTCGCCGATCACCACATTCCAGTGGTAATTATCAGCAACGGCGACGGGTGGGACGCAATAGTGAAAATTGAGTATTTTGACGGCAGGATGCAGGCGTTCCACTTTCTTGGAGCCATTCGCAATGTTCATGGAAACCAGGTGCTTGACGCCGAGCGACGCTTCCGTCTCCGCAATGACGTCCACGATCTTCCACTGCCACTCTTCCGTAACGCCCCCGAAGTAAGGCTCGTTGCACACCTCGTAATATAAGTTGTCGAAGTCTTTTAACTCGGTGACCACCTTGCGGACAAAGCCCGTTTGAACTTCCGTCAAATCCGCGTGTTTCAGGGTGTAGACCTCCTCATGTGGGCAAGTGCCGATCCCGTTGATATTGTTCGCGACGTTCATGGGATTGGCGTTCCACAAATCGTCGTTGTAGAAAGGGCAGAAGAGGTTGAATTCCACAACCACGCCGTGTTTTTTTGCGGTCGTGAGAAATCCCCGGAGACGGCGGAAATAGTTTTCGTCCCAGCGTTTCAGATCGAATTTGTTTCCACCATCGAAATAGCCGGGTTGAGTGCTCCGTGCCCAAGGGGCGATGTAGCGGTTCGGCTTAGGCGCCAGTGGATTATCCGTGATTCCGAAAGAGGAGGGAATCTCGCGGTACGTTCCCGAAAAAGTTCGCGTGTGGTTCAACCCATCGGCAGCCAAAGCCTCGAGGTAGGCCGCGAAGTCGAAGTCCAGGTTCAATACTGCGCCGTAGTGCTCGCCGGACGTGACCAATACCGTGGGTCTGCCGCGCCAAAGCAAGTAATGCGGATTGTCGGGACAGATCGCAATTGGGGCGTCCTTTCCCGCCGCACGCACGGTGGACATGTCGCAGGGTTGGGCGAGGATGGCGGTAGCAAACAATGTCGTCACCCCAACCCATCTTTGAACGGCGTGAGAGACAATCGTTGGGAAAGACATGGAAGTCCCCCTCTCATCTCAATAGGCGGAAAACGAGCAGTATAGAACGCAACCCTTGTCCGCGAACAACTTGCTCCGCCCCAACAGGTGGTTGCAAGACGGGTGGGTTTCCGGTGACCGCGTTCGGATGCCGTCTTTTTTCAACAATGGGAATGGGTGCGCATCATGCGTGTTCAGACGTCCCAGCCCTTACGGTAATCCGGCTTCAGGTACTGGTTCAGTTCGGGATGGTTTTTTACAGTCCGAGTTTCGGCATCCCATTCGATTTTGCCACCGCTCTTGAGTGCCAGATTACCGAGCAAATAGGCCTCTGTCAGGGGTCCGGCGTAACTGAAGGGGCAACTGGGACGTTCCGGATCGCTCTCACGGATGCCGCGGAGCCATTCGGTGTACATGTCGTCATAGCGGCGCAAAGAGGTGGGGACATCGCTGAAGTCGTCGACGGACTTGTGCCCCACGCCAATCGCGGCCTTGGTGCCCACCACGAGGGCGCCCCCGGCAGGCGGTTCCTTGATGCCCAATACGTCTGGGGAAGGAGTCTTGCCGCCGTCGTACCAATACAAATCCACGGCCGGTCGCGAACCTTTGGCCGGAAAGTTGAACTTGAGGATAGTCGCGAGCGGGAACATCTCGGTGACCGGTCCGGACATTTCGACCACTTCCACGGACTGCGGTGCGCCCAATTCCAGTCCCCAGAAGGCCGAGTGCCACATGTGCGGCGCGATGTCGCCGAGAGCACCCGTCCCAAAACCCCACCAACCCCGCCAGACGAAGGGGTGGTACACAATTCCGCCATGCTGCCGTTGAGGCGGCAGTTGATAGACCGGGTGCCCTTCCGGCCACTTTTCGCGGTAGGGGCGAGGTCCCGCCACGCCTAGCCAGTTCTCCCAGTCGAGATAGTCTGGAATGGCGTCTTCACCTTCAGGTCGATCGAACCCCTGCGGCCAAATCGGGCGATCGGTCCAGTAATGCACTTCCTTGATGTCCCCCAAGGCCCCAGAGCGGATGATTTCTACGGTTCGAACCGTTCCCGCGTCTCCACGCCCCGGCGTACCCATGTGCGTCACCAGTTTCTTGGCGGCCGCCAGCTCGGCCATGCGCCGAGCCTCTTCCACGGTACGAGTGAGCGGTTTTTCGCAGTAGCAGTGCAAGCCCAGCTCCATGGCGGGAATGCATATCGGCGCGTGCATGTGGTCCGGCGTGCTGACCACGACGGCATCCAGATTCTTTGCCTCGTCCAGAAGCTTTCGGTAGTCGGTATACGCTCTCGCCTGCGGGAATTGCCTTTGGACGTTCTCCAAAGGGCGACGATCGACGTCGCAGATTGCCACGATGTTCTCGTTCGAGACACCCTGCAAGTTATCGCCGCCGCGGCCACCGACCGCAATCACAGCCAAATGAACCTTTTCGTTGGCCTCGAAGCCGCGGACCAGGCGAGCGGGCAGGAACACGGCAGCCGCCACTGCTGCGGAGGACTTGATCGCATCGCGACGGGTGATTGTGGATCGTTTCATGGGCAGGCTCCATCGATGGAAGGTGGGGACAGGGGAGCAATGGTGGCTTCACCATTGCGACGGTCGCAGAGGTAGTGATCCGGCTGGTGAGCCAGCCGAAACCATTATGATGATGCGCCACGGCACGGCCCGCGTCAATAGTCCGCGATCGCAGATCGCGAAGATTTTAGCGGGATCCCTCCGAATCTGGCGGCAATTCAACCACGCGTGCCAGCCAGATTCCCTGCCGTCGTACCTCCGCGACCGGCTGGTGATCGAGTATCGAGGCTGGCACTTCGGCAAGATCGGCGCGGCGATGATACAGGACGAGTAACCTGGGCCGCTGATCCCGAGTCCAGCCGATCAGCCGCACCTGCCGTTCCGCCAGAGAAGGCGATGCCAACACGAGAGCGGGGGCCTGAAACGGTGCAAGACTGGGAGCGAAGCCGACGACCTCCCCCTCTTGGCACCTTTCGGCGACCTGCCGAAGCAGGTCTTCTGTCACGCCGTCTCCCCAGTAATTGACCTCGAAACCGAGATACTTGGCCCCGCAAAGGCCGCCCACCAAGCCGTTGTAGTAGCTCAACCAGGCTGGTCGAAACCAAAGAATCCCCAAGCCTTGCAGCAAGAGAAAGCTGGCCACAATCGCCCAGCGCCGCGAGGCTGGCCAGACGGCCCATCGGCGCGATGGGAAGTTGACGACAGCTTTGGCACCCATCCCCACAAACACGGCCCAAAGCGGAAAGACGGGCAGCAGCAGCCGTTCTCCATCATAGATGGGCACGCCCGGCGCCGAGAACAAGACCAGGAAAAACACAATTGCTCCAAGGAGTAACCAGAAACTGCGAGAGCGCCGCTCGGCTTCGCGTGGGTTGGCCCCGATATCCGGGGACGCCGCCGCTCCCGTATTTGTAGCCGCGGTTATCCGTGTAGCCGGTGCCGTATCGGTAGTTACTGTTGTATCTGTGAATAGTACGGGGCGAGCCCGGAGGGCCGCGCAAACGCCGACCGCACCCAGGACGAGGAGACCGATCGGGATCGTGACGGCGAACGTGACCCACGGATAATGCCACGGAACCGCGATGTCATTCCACGCCTGGCTGGCATAGAAGGTGTGGATGGGCGACCGCACGGTAGACCCGACGATGTACAAGCGAAGATTGCCGAACGGATTCAGCCACAACCAAGGCCAGCCCACGAACAAAGTGAGAACCCCGGTGATCCCCCACAGAGCCAAGGCCCTCAATCGCCGGCGCTGGGCTGCCCAAAGAATCCAAATGCCGATCGGGATGCCTACCAATAATCCGTGGAATCGGGTCAGCAGGGCCAATCCCCAGACTCCGCCTGCCAAGGCGTACCACCACAGCGAATCGCTCCGTCGGTGAGCCTCCGATACCATAATGACGGCGGCGGTACAAGTCAGCGCGGTAAAGATGTCCAAGGTCGCCAAGTGGGCATGGCCGAACAGACGCGGCATCAGCACGGTTGCCACGGCGGCTGCTGCCCCCGACGCCATTCCGTATTGGTTCGCTACAAACCAACTCACAAGACAAACGAGCACTCCCAGGGCCAAGGCCGATGCAAACCTGGCGGGAGTGATTGCCAGTACCGTAAGGTCCAGGGGATCGGGATCGAAAATCCAGTGCGTCCAGCCGAGAAGCCAATTCCCTAGCGGGGGATGCACGGGCGGCCCGTTGGATGTCCAGGAATACACCTCGCGGATGCGATCGGAATTGGTATTCCAGAGGCCATGTTTCAAGGCGGAGGCGACCAACCGCTTGCCGTAGCCAATGTGGTATAGCTCGTCGCAAGTGACGCCGGGGCCGGTTCGATCGGGCGCAAGGTCGACCATCGCCAGCACTGCCGCAATCAGGCCCAAGACCAAGAATACCGGAATGCGTGGGGCTTTTTCGCCGGGCTGAATGTGCATGTACGGCTCCCATCACAGATGGATCGGGCGGCTGGGACGATGCGTCTAGCCGTGCGATTCCTCGATCCCGAAAGGCAACCGCACGCGAGGCCGCTTGCATAGGCCAGGGTCCAACTCTTGAAACAGCAGACTGGGTTGGATGTCCTTGTTATCCTGGTATTTTCCATTGCGGTATTCTTCGTGTTCACCGCGAATCTCGTGGTAGAAGATCTGGCAGATGGCCACGCCAGGATAAATGCGAATCGGCTGTACCGCGAACATCTCCAGGGTCCAGTAACCGCGGAAGCCGACGTCTCCGAAACCCGCCGTAACGTGCACGAACAGCCCCAGACGTCCGACGGAGGATCGGCCCTCGATCATCGGCACCAGGCCGTAGGTCTCGGTCCTCTCGATCGTTCGGCCGAGGTAGAGTTGGTTTGGCGTGAGCACCAATCCGTCCTCCGGAATGACCAGACGGCGGACACGGTTAGGCTTTCGCATATCCAGCACCACCTCCTCGTACAGCAACAGCTCGTGGTGCAGCGTGAGATCGTAGCTGTTTGAATTCAGGTGCTCTTCTCGAAAGGGATCGATGACGATCCTGGTACCCAAATTGGAAAGAATTTCTTTGCCGGAAAGAATCATGGCTTTTCTCGTATCAAGAATGAAATGGCAGGAAAAGGTTCCCAGAAAAATGAATATTCCTTGATTACCAGGCGACAAAGTCGCATGGTACTGGCTCGCCCCTGTATTGTCGCTATTATCGCTTGCCCTTGCCGCTTCCGCGACTCCCCTTGCCACGGGTGGGAGCGTCGGGCGAAGCGGACGATTCGGATCGAGTTCGACCTTGTCGCACGGGCGGCTTGGCCGATTTCCCTGGCGGCTGCCGAGGCGACATTACCACGCCCAGCTTGGGGCAGACCTCGCCCAGGGGGCAAGCCTGGCAGTTGGGCTTTTTCGCTTGGCAATACCGTCGCCCGTGTTTGATCATGCGGTGGCTGAAATCGATCCACTCGGACTGCGGAGTGATTGCCATCAGATCCTGTTCGATTTTGACGGGGTCGTCGTTATGCGTGAGTCCCAAGCGTTGGCTGATCCTGGCCACATGCGTGTCCACTACGACCCCCGAGGGTACGCCAAAGGCCGTGCCCAGGACCACGTTGGCCGTCTTCCGACCGACTCCCGGCAAGGTTACCAGGACTGCCATATCCTCAGGGACGCGGCCGCCGAACTCGCGATCCAGACGCTCGCAGCAGGCTTGGATGTTTTTCGCTTTGTTGCGGAAAAAGCCGGTGCTTTGAATGTCCTTTTCCAGCTCTGTCAGGGGACTCGATGCATAGTCCCTTGCCGATCGGTACTTGCGAAACAGCGATTTCGTGACCTGATTGACCCTCTCGTCGGTACATTGGGCTGACAAAATCGTCGCGATGAGCAGCTCCAACGGCGAGCGGAAGTCCAAAGAACAGGAGGCATCGGGGTATTCTGTGGCCAGAAGGGTCACAATCTTTTGGATTCGCGAATCGACCGACATCGGGAATTCTCGAGCAGAAGTCGCCCGCTCATGACATTTACCTGAATCAACTCTACCGACGTGCCAAAAGCCGGATTCTGACGGCAGCGTCTGGGGTTGTCAAGACTCTGGACCCTGAAGACTTTGGACCCTGAAGACTCTGGGGACTGAAGACTCTGGAACCTGAAGACTTTGAGGTTTGAAGCTTCGGAGGCTGAAGCTTCGGGGGCTGAAGCTTCGGGGGCTGAGGCTTGGGGGGTGAAGCTTTGGGGCCAGAAGACTCTGGCGACTGAAGATTTCAAGGGCTGAAAATGATGCCAGGTTGATTACGCTGCCAACATCCGTTACTGCGCGGTCATTTGTTTGCCAATCTGAATGGCAGGTCCAGATGTGGAGCCTCCAGACGTCGCCCCATAATCGCGATACGGCGCCTGATAGGCACGGGATTTGGCGTCTCATCATCGCAATACGGCTCTCCATCATCGCAATACGGCGGCCCCCAGGGTAGACTTCCATTCAAGGAGGGGCTGGCAAACAAATTGCCACGGCGGCGTCCCTCGTCTCGGATTCTGAGCGTTTGTGAAATCCAATGGCCGCCAATAGCGACGTCTTCAAGGGATTGCGTCTTCGATGGATTCCCCCCAGCGGATCGCGACGCTATACTGCGGGGGCATATGTGAGTACTGGCGAAGACCGGCCCCCCGAGGTTGGATCAACACGAAGCCTCGCCTCTGGCGAGCGCGTTGCGACTCCGTTTTCATCGCATCCCATGCCTTGATCCCTTGGCTCTGACATTTGGAGGAAAGGCCCCGTGAAACCAATAGGACAGTCGGATTTTCGGCGATCTTGGTCCCGGCATACCATGGCACGCCGCGGTTTTTTGGCGGCAAGCCTGACGATTGCGACGGCAGGTTGCCGGTTTTCCACGAATCCCAACGCCGCCGAATTGAATCCCGCCGGGGTAGAGGGGGGGTGGATTCCTCTGTTCAATGGCAGGGATCTCGACGGATGGCGGGCTTCGGAGAACACGGGCAGTTGGCAGGTCCGCGATGGCGTTTTGGCCGCCGACGGCCCGAGAAGCCACCTCTTCTACGTTGGCAAGGCGGTGTCCCTACCCCTCCGCAACTTCGACTTTACGGTCGAGGTCATTACGGAAAGGGGGGCGAATTCGGGAATCTTCTTTCACACCGACTTCGTGGAGAGCGGATCGCCGCCGAAGGGCTACGAAGTGCAGATCAACAATTCGTATCCCATGACCGGCCGCAATCCAGAGTTTCGGCGAACTGGCGGCTTGTTTGCCATTCGCGACATCTATAAGCCCTGGCTGCCGGATGATGCTTGGTTTCGCGTCCGCATTTGCGTGATCGGCAAGCGGATTCGCGTTTGGGTCAACGAGATCCCCACGGTCGACTACATGGAGCCGGAGGATCCACCGCGTGCGCGCAATCGCAAGCTGCGTCGAGTTTCCGAAGGGACGATTGCCTTGCAGGCCCACGATCCTGGCAGTCGCATGAGGTTTCGCAATCCCCGTATCCGCCCGTTGCCCGACGATGCGGACCCGCTGGCCGAGCCGAGGGCCGCGGAAGATGGTTTTGGACTCAAGCCGGGATGGATCGACCAAATGGCGGCCTTGGGGGTGCCGATTACGGACTTCCACGTTCATACCCGGGGGGGCATGAACGTCGAAAAGGCCGTCCTGCGGCAGGCCGTGACCGGCATCAATTGCGGCGTCTTGGAGAACGTGGGACGCGGCTGGCCCATCGACGACAACGACAAGTTGCGGGCATTCATCGAGAGCGTCTCTGGGCAACCCGTCTTCGTGGGCGTGCAAGTCAACGACCGGGGTTGGGCCGAGACCCTGTCGCCCGACTTGGTGGCCAAACTGGATTATGTCCTGGGCGACACCATGATCATGCCCATGCCGCACGATGACAGCCCGCCCGTCAAGCTCTGGATCACGGATAACTACACCATCGCAGATCCGGATGCCTGGATGGAGCGCTACGTCCGGCACAACCTTCGCGTTCTCTCTGAGCCGATTTCCATCCTGGCCAATCCCACCTGGTTGCCGCCGCCAGTTGCGTCGCAATACGATCGCCTGTGGACCGAGGAGCGGATGCGAAAGATCATTGGCGCGGCCGTGGAACGCGGCGTGGCGCTCGAGATTAATGCCTCGAGTGGTTACCCGCCGCTGAACTCCCTGCGGCTGGCCAAAGACATGGGGGCAAAATTCAGCCTGGGTACCAACAACTTCGACGACAAGCCGATCGACATGACACGATGTTTCGAAGTGATCCAAGAGCTGGGCCTGCGATTCGAGCACATGTTTCTGCCGCGCCCCAAGGTGTGACTGGTGCGAGTGCCGGGATATGTGTCTCCGGGATATCCGGGGTATTTCGTACGCTCTGAAAAAGCGTGGCCCCCGGTCTTACCCGTTCGGTGAAAGCACTCTTCCCCGGCGGATGCTACCCCTGCCAATTGACTTCCAAAATCCCGCCAATTGACTTCCCAAATCATTCTGCGAAAAATCCAAATGCGGCGGAGGTCGCCATCGCTGCGGCGTAACCGGCATCTCCGCTATGGCTGTCGGCGGACGGCCATATTATATCCATAACCTTGCAGGGGCTTGCTGATGCGACAGCGAGATGTTTGCTTCGCTCAACACCGTGTGGTGGTAGGATATATCGCCTCGCAAGATATGCTGGGCAAGTCGTGGAAGCAGCCAGACTTTGCTTTGTAGGATCATCAAAAAGTGTGGACGGCATGAGCTTAGACAGGGCGGCACATCCCATGAATGCATGCGGCCAACCGGCATCGCCCGAGGCGGGCGGGGTGGACCTGGATCTGTCACAACAATTGCATGAAAAGAAAGAACGATTGTTGCAGCTCCTCCGAGGGTTCGGGAGTTGCGCCGTCGCCTTTTCTGGCGGTCTGGACAGCGCCGTGCTGGCCAGGGTGGCCTTCGAGGCATTGGGGGATCGAGCCGTCGCGGTCACCGGTATCAGCCCGAGCCTCGCGGCGGGGGAATTGGACGAGTGTCGGCGATTGGCTGCCGAGATCGGGATTCGTCACGTGACCATCGAGACGGAAGAACTGAATAATCCGCTCTATCAACGCAACTTGGCCGATCGCTGCTACTTTTGCAAGACGGAGCTGTTCACGAAGATGGGGGATTGGGCGGAGCGGCTGGGAGTTGCCGTGGTAGCCGATGGATCCAATCGCGATGATCGCGGCGATCATCGGCCCGGTTTGGCCGCGGCAAGGGAACGCGGTGTCCGTAGCCCGCTCTCCGAGTGCGAGCTTGGAAAGGACGAGATTCGCCAATTGGCGAGACATTGGGGGCTCCCCATCTGGAATAAACCGGCCTCCCCATGCTTGAGCAGTCGGATCGCGTATGGCGAACAGGTCACACCCGAACGCCTCGCCATGGTGGAACGTGCCGAGCGGTTCCTCCGGGCTAGGGGCTTTCGTTTGCTGCGGGTCCGCTACCACAAAGGCGACCTCGCGCGGATTGAGGTACCAGTCGCGGAATTGCCTCGTTTACTGGAGCCGAGCCTGCGTGAAGCGATCATCCGGGAATTGATGGAGGCGGGATTCAAATTCGTGACGCTCGATTTGATGGGTTTTCGATCGGGAAGCCTCAATCAGTTGGTCCCGGTGGAGAGTCTGCAAATCCTGGAAAGGCGGTGATCGCCTGTGGCTGACGGTCCCACACATGCCACCCCGGCCGTTTCTCCCACATCTGGGTGAATCCATGCCCCCCTCATCCCCTTCAATCGCGGGCGAAGTCGCCCCAGGCTATTCGCTCAAGTAACGGGCGTCACCGATTTTTTGACTCGGTGATTTCCCCTGGACTCGTCGCAGCTCGACGGAATCTCCATATAGCATTTCAGCGTAAAGTCCGCTTGACTGCATGTCATGTGCAGCTCAGATTGCAAGGCGCAGTGTCGCATCGACAATACCAGCAAGATAGCAACAACAACAAGATCGAGATATTGAACGAGGCAAACAACCTTGCGCTGTAGCACTAGCGCGATGGTGCGGTGGGGGGGCCCACAGAAGACGGATTCCATTGCCACCACGCGGCGGGAGTAGCGTCCGGGGTAGAGGCCCCTGGTTGAGAACCGGTTTGGTGCGGCGGGATACCGGGGGGCGAGGCCCCGGTCGCCGGAAAGATTGGGCCGCCTTGCGAGCCTTGGGGACCAGCGTCGGGGATTGCACCATCTTGGCCGCCCGCCAGCGATGGATTCGACTTTGCGTCTTGCGGGCCGCCGTCGCCAGGCTGGGAATCTGGCCGAGTGCTGAAGTGCCCGGAAAAGAAAACCTCGTCCGTGGCGGAGACCCTCCTTTCCGGACGATCGAAATTGACGAAGGGGATCTCCAAAGCATCACCTGCCAATTGCGTCCGATCGTAGATGTCGCCGCGTTGGAAAGGCCCCGCCCCGAGAATCCAGATGTCTTGCGCCCAACTCCTGGCAAGCACCTGCCCGGATTGCCAAAGCGGTCGCCCACTTTCGCGATGATAGGCGAAAAGCAAGATCTTGGTAACGGCTGTTTGTTTCGTTCGCTTGACGAACGGGATCTCGGGGATGTTGGACGGGGCGCCAATAGCTGAAAGCGTCGCAGGGAGGTTTGTTTGTGGAACACCGACCAGGAGGCTATGCATGTCTGTTCCAACCGCCCCCGAGCGGACCTCCAGGACGTACTCGGCCTGATCTTTTTTCTCGGCCAGGATGGCCCCCCCAGCCAGCAACTGTTGGCGAAGTGAGCTGATGAGGTAAGAAGAGTCCACAACGTCTTTGAGATAACTTTCGTCAAGAAAGACGGTCTTACCAACCAACGCGCGAAAGTCAAGCTGGCTGACAGCCTGATCGATCGAGGAAGATATCAATAGTTGTTCCGTCGCGGTACGCCGTGTTTCCGTCCATTTGGTCGTACCGCACCCCACGCAAGTAGATAATACTGCGGCCACGCAGACAGCGCTGACAGATCGGAGCTTCTCGGCGATTTGGACCAAACTCCCCATGTGCTCAGGCTTCCACCTTGCCATGCTACGAAATGACGATCAAGAGGACGAAGCGAGAGTATATGGATCGCTCCGATGCGGGGGAAGCCAGGTTTTCTTACGCGAAGACAAGATGGGAAGTGTGGGGTATCTGGATTTGGGTGCGAGAATTCAGTCGTCTTCCGGCCCGGCCGTGTCGGACGGGAATGACTCTTCCTCCGAGAACGGCATCTGCTCGGGCCGCCGCGTGGCGGGTGGGAGTATCTGAGTCGGCTCCGCGCCGAAGACATCGATCGCCTTCCGCACCAGGGGATTCTGCACGATGTCGAATAGCTGCTGATGTCCGACTGGGCCGGAAGTTCGCTTGGCCTGAGGCGAGGATGTGGGCGCTGGCACGAATTCTACGGCAACATGGGTGCCAGCGGATCGCCGTAGCGCTGCCTCGATCCGTGTCCTATTTTCTGGACGATTGCAAAAATTCAGGCTGAACTCTGCTTGCGGCCGAAAGAATACCGTCAGGCGTCCACCCTCCGCCCACGCAACGCGATCGAATTGACGCGCTTGTTCTGCCAGCATCACCGGGAGCGATTCCACCGCGTTGGTCCACAACTCCAGCGGATTTTCCGCCGGTCCCTGCCTGACGATAGGTTGCGGGGTCTGCGGGATATGCGGGGCCTCTGCGATTCCGGCGGTCTCGGCCGACGGTTGCCCTCCTTCGACCGTTTTATGAGATGCGGGGGGGGCGGGGCGTGAAGGTCGGGAGGTGTCACCAGCAGCCGGTACAAACGTCGGACGGGTTTCCTTCGACAAGGCCGCCGCCAAGCTCGACTCATTTTCCGAGCGAGGCGCTGACGCTATCTTGGGCAACGACGGCTCAACGCGGGAAAGGACGCCGCTCAAGCTCTCGCCGTGGCGATGTCCAGCAGACGCGGGCGAGGTACTGGTGGGGGGGGCGATGCTTCGGCCGGGGCGGGATCGCAGCTCCGCCAATATCTGCTGCAAATCCTCCATCTCATCCAGCATTGCCAACCGCACCAAGGCCAATTCGGCGATGATTCGATCGTGCGTGACTAACCGCATTCGTGCGAGGGCGTGGTCCAAGACTTGCATGGACGCCATGAGACGATGGAGGCCCGTCGAGCGTCCGAGTTCGCTGGCGCGGTCCAATTGCCCCGCCCCCAGCGTCAATAGCACATCCGCCTTGCAGCCGAGAGTGGCCACCAGGCAATCGCGGTAGAAGGCCAGCAATTGTTCCATCAAGATGGCCGCGTCCGCGCCGGCATCCAGCAGGCGGTGCAACTCGGTCAGCGCCGCGGCGGCATCGCGTGCCATGAGGGAGGCCGCCATCGCCTCTATCGCGTCTGTGCCGGCCAAGCCCAGCAAGCGGTTGGCGTCGTCCAATGTCAGCCGGTCCGCGGCGAAAGAGAGGAGCTGCTCGAGAAGCGACTGGGCATCGCGCATGGATCCCGCGGCTTTGCGGGCGACCAGGTCGAGCACGCCGTCCTCGACCGCCACGTGTTCGCTTTCGGCGATCGTGCGCAGACGATCGACAATCTCCGTGGTACGAATTCCGGCAAAATCAAATCGCTGGCACCGGGAAAGAATGGTGATCGGAACCTTGTTTGGCTCCGTGGTGCAGAAAATGAATTTCACGTGCTCCGGAGGCTCTTCCAACGTCTTGAGCAGGGCATTGAATGCCTCCTTCGTCAGCATGTGGACTTCGTCGATGATGTAGATTTTGTATCGGCTGCGGCTGGGACGCACGGCGATACTTTGACGCAACTGGCGAATCTCCTCGATCCCCCGATTGCTCGCGCCATCGATTTCCAGGACATCGACATCTTCTCCGTTGGAGATGCTCATGCATATCTCGCAACGGTTGCATGGTTCTGGCGCGGGACCCTGCTGGCAGTTGAGGGCTTTGGCGAAGATGCGAGCGGTGGAGGTTTTCCCCACGCCGCGGGCACCCGTGAAGAGATAGGCGTGACCCACGCGACCGTGCCGGATCGCGTTCGAGAGGGCCGAGGCTACGTGTTCTTGCCCCACGAGATCGCCGAACGTTTGCGGCCGGTAACGTCGGGCGACAACCAGATAATGGGATGCGGCGGCGGACTGCGCACCCTCCTTCTCGGCCGGTGCGGCTATGACTTCCTGATCGGGTTTGGCTTTGGTTCGCCTAGGCCCCATGAAGTACTTCGCCCGGAGGTCCTGCTTGCGTCTTTTACCGGCATGGCCTTCCGGCAAAGGGTCCGGTTGGCCATGTCGGGCTGCCGAGGATTGTGAGCCGTCCGCTGAGTCACGTCACCTTTTGCACCCGTCCGTGCGCACCTGCCCGCGACGCCTGGCGAGGAGCCCGCCGCACATGAAGATGACCGCTTATGGCTGCTGACTTTCGTCCCTGACCAGGTTCGCGGCTCCCCATTGCGGGGACCCCTCGCCGGACGCCGCACAGGCAGATCGCTCTACACCCGACAGCATCGGTATTCCCCTGTTTTACGCGATCCGATATAGGCCGTCAAATGGGGTCGTGTTTTTCGAGGTGGCCCTAGCAACGGATTAGCGCCACAACGCAAGTTTGTGCGATTGGTTCAACACATCGCGGTGATGGGACATGACGCCTTGCAATCCATGCCGTGCCTCTCATGCAGTGGGACGGCCTTTGCGCTGCAGGACCTTTGGACTAAAGGGCCTTTGCGCTGTAGGGCTTTTGCGCTGTAGGATAGTTGGGACGCGAGTCGGTGCTTGTGGGCTATGATTGAGTATGGCTTTGCGGACGGCCTGTGAATGGCAGAGTAACCTTGCGTGAGGACGCCAGAAAATGCCACGTGTGATTGGCTGCGTTGTTGGTGCTCGCCCGAACTTCATGAAGATGGCCCCGCTGCTGCGGGCATTGGAGCGGTACAAAGACCTCCGGACGGTGCTGATTCACACCGGCCAGCACTACGATGCGCAGCTCAGCGACGTCTTTTTCCAAGACCTGGAGATGCGCCGTCCGGATGTTCACCTTGGCGTCGGCTCGGGAACGCATGGGCAGCAGACCGCCCGCGTGCTGGAGGCGATCGAGGCGGAATTGAGCCGAGCCATCGCGGAGCATCGCCCCTTGGACCGGCTCCTCGTGGTAGGCGATGTCAACTCCACCATGGCCGCCGCGCTGGCAGCCGCCAAGTTGCAGATCCCGGTAGCCCATGTCGAGGCCGGGCTGCGGAGTTTCGACCGCACGATGCCTGAGGAAGTCAATCGCCTGGTTACCGATGTCATCGCCGATCAACTTTTCGTTTCGGAGCCATCCGGCATGGAGAATCTCCGCCGCGAAGGAAAGCCGCCAGAACAAATGTTCCTTGTGGGGAACGTGATGATCGATACGTTGCGCTCGCTGTTGCCCAAGGTTCAACCTCGGGAGACGTTGAGGCGGTTGGGCATGGATTTCGAGGAGTACGGCGTGGTTACAGTGCATCGGCCGTCCAATGTCGACCGGGCGGAAACACTGGGGCCTTTGTTGAAAGTCCTGGCGGAGGTAGGGAACGCGATCCCGATCTTGTTCCCCATTCATCCGCGGACCCAGGCCAGGATTCGGGAATTCGGCCTGGAAGGGCTGCTGCGGTATGAGGGCGAGCGAAAACGTGGGCTGATCCCACTTCCGCCGCTGGGATATCGCGATTTTCTGGCCCTGACCTCGTCGGCCAAGGTCGTCATCACCGATTCGGGAGGCCTGCAAGAGGAGAGCACCGCCCTGGGAATCCCCTGCTTGACGCTCCGGCCCAACACGGAACGTCCCATCACGGTCGAAGAGGGGACAAGTACCTTGGTCGGCAGCGACGCGGATCGTCTCCGCTCCCTTCTGGAGGATGTCTTGCGAGGACGATACAAAGAAGGGCGCTGCCCCGAGCTTTGGGACGGGCACGCGGCGGAGCGAATAGCGGCCATCCTCTTGGGCTGACGGGCTACGAAATTGCCCCGCGTCGGCAATTTTATTATACTTCGAGTGAGAATGTGGACATGGCTTTTTGCCGACAGACGTGACCACTTTCAAAGGAGGCCCCAACCCGTGACGGCGATTCGTGAAGTCTTGACGCGCAAGGGGACGCACGTGTACACGGTGGACCCCCACGCCACGCTACAGGATGTTGTGGACGAGCTGGTTCAGCACAATATCGGGGCCGTACTGGTTTGTCACCGTGATCCCTCCGCGGGAGAGCAGTTGCTCGGAATCGTCTCGGAACGCGACATCCTCAGGCGGTGTGCGCTCTTGGAAAGGCCGCTCCGCGAATGGCGTGCGGAGGAAGTCATGATCCGAAACCTGGTCACCGCTGGCCCCGACGACTCCGTGAGCGACGTGCTCAAGGTCATGACTGTCAATCGGGTTCGCCACTTGCCCGTCCTTCAGGACGGCAAGTTGGTAGGGATTGTTTCGATCGGCGACCTTGTAAAATCGCAATTGGACGAACTGGCCCTAGAGAACCGCTTTATGAAAGACTACATCCAGGGCTGAATCATCCGGTTGCGATCCAGGGGATGGTGCGGTCGTCCAAGGAAACCGGTGTGGGACCCATTGTGAAACTGTAACCGTTCACGCGTAGAACAATGCAGAAAACGCGGTGTTCTCGCAAGCCATATGGGGAAGACGCTCTGCTCGTGGGCGCCAGTTGCTCCAGGGAACTACGACATGTTGTGGTCGATACGGCTTGGTACCGCGAATCTTCTGTGAACGGTTACGTGAAACTCATGGGGATCGTATTACGTGGATATTGCGCGACACCCTGGGATTGCCGAAAGCCCTGGCTCGTGAGGGCGGATCACTTCTCGGCCCGGCCAAAGTGCTTATCGGCAAAGTCCAAATAGCACTGCCAATCGAACGCCGTCAGATCGTGCTCGCCAGTGCGAACGTGGTAGCCGATGGTCCCTTGCACGGGATGATCCGGTGGGGGCATATCCTCGGCTGGCAACCCTTCTTCACCAAATAAGCGGTACACCGGCGACGCGGCCTTGGCCGCCAGAAATTCCCCCTTCGGATCCGCCCACAGGTCTTCGGTCGCGCTGGCGACATAAACGGGGCGGGGGGCCATGAGCGCTATCAACTCGTGTTGATCGAACGGAAGCGAATCCTCGCGGTTGCTGAATTTCTTGAAATTCTCGCAAAACCAATGCGGGAATGTGGCGTTGATTCGGGCTACGGTCTCACCGAAGCGGCGGCGGCTGAGGGCCGCGCCACCGCATCCCGAATCGTTGGAGATCACGATCGCGAACCTCTCGTCTTGCGCCCCGGCCCACAATGCTGTCTTGCCCAAACGTGAATGCCCGAGCACTGCGACCTTTCGGGCATCGATGTCGGGATCGGTTTCGAAGTAATCCACAGCTCGACTCAGGCCCCATGCCCAGGCGCCGATGGCCCCCCATTCATCAGGAGCGGGCTGCGTCTGCCCCTGGTGATAAAACAGGGGATGGACCCCATTTTGAAAGCCGTCATCGAAATCCGGATCAACGTCGCCGTAGTAAATGGTCGCGAGTCCGTACCCACGCTCGATAATCATTTCTACCGGCCAGCGACTTGCGGAAGTTCCGCGGGAAGCCTCGGTTGCACGATGATTCACGATGCCCTTGCCGGGAGAATCACGCATCCAACTCTGCGATAAAGTGATGCCGGGGTCGGAATGGATCGAGTGATTCCCGTTGAAATTGAGACCTAAGAAAACAGGGACCGGCCGGCGGGCCTGCTTCGGCAGGTAGATCAATAGGTCCATCTTGGGGCCAGGCTCTTTCGCAGCGGAAAAGTACACGACCACCTCTTTCCGGACTGCCTTGCCGCCCAGTGCCTCGTCGTCGGACGATCGCAGGTGGAAAGACATCTCCGGCGGGCGGCCCGGCGACTTCCCGTACATCTCTTGGGCGAAAAGGGCGAGCAATTCCGGGCGGCGTTTTTTGATCCAGGTGCCAGCATCCGAAACGGGGGTCCCGTCCTCGCAAACCAGCGGGTCCGGCAAGGTATAGCTTGGGACCCGGCTTTCATCATAGTTTACGTCGGACTGCTCGCAACAATCGCGACCTGCGTTAGCTCCCCAACAAATGGGGACGGCCAGCAGAGCCAGCCCCCCAAGCCTTCTCAGGTTTTGAATCATCATGGTCACAATCCCTCCGAGAGGCATGGAGATTCCCTCCGAAAATCGATGCACTTCCCTCATGTCCGGAAACATCAACCGCCCTTATGCTAATCGCGAACAAAAGGCGCTGCTAGACGGTTCTCAGAACCGCACGGCTCGTGCTGCATCGGCATTGGCTCGTGTTATATCGGCGCATCATAGTTTCGCTGAAAGAGCAAGCGGGCCGCGGTAGAACAAGGAGCTGATAGCTTTTGGTCCTGCTTGTTTCGCAAAGAGCGAAGCAAGTTGAGCGGTGCGGTCGCTGCTAGCGCCGGTTTGCCGGCGACAAAAACATGGCATTTCGTCGCTAGATGAATTGTTTCAACCGTAATGAGACACTTCCGGGGGCCGATTAAGCAACGACTCCACTCGCTTCCAGTGGCAGCGTGGGCTGCCGCAGTTTCAGGTTCTTCTCCCGTCTTCGATGTTGGGCGGCGGCCAGTTTTCGCCACCCCTCGCCCGCCACGCCCATCGCTCCGCTCTGGGCGTGCCAGCCAATCTGGACGTGCCACCCCAGCCGCCGTCAACCAAAATGATGTGTACCCAAAATGCTGCACGCAAGAAGCGGGCGTCATTTGCTCTCTCCCTTTGGGAGAGGATGGCGAGCGCCAGCGAGCCGGGTGAGGGAAATCCAGCGCCGCTACCCCTCGCGACTGGAAGACGCGCGAGCGCACGAGCCTCGGGCGTAAGCCCGAGGTGGAGAAACCACCAAAACGTGATGTTTTCCGTCGCGGCGGTCATTACACCACCACCAGCTTGCGCTGGTGGCTCGCGTGTCATTTTCACAGCCAGCTGACGCTGGCCGCTCGGGTGTCGGGGTGAGGCGGCCGAAAGCATCGTAAGCCTGGGCGATCCGCTTCTCAACCATCGGGGGGCTGAAAACGGCTTACCGGCGAACTTTTTGGCAAGCAGGCCTGGCATGGTCAAACGGGCCTGGCTGATGACCATCAACGAACACTTTGACGCCGCCAGGAAGAGGGCGCAACGCGCGGCGTGCAATGCGCGGTGCACACAGCGGGGCCAACGAACCTGCGTAGACGTGGATGGATCACGGCGCAACCCGCCGCATACAAAGGGCGTCGCAGACACGCCGCGCTATTGAAAGGGGGAACCGCAAACGGCAGCGGACGCGCAAAAAAAGAACCCCG